>NZ_VZQN01000031.1:0-101276 GCF_014397645.1 Paraburkholderia sp. 31.1 | reverse complement strand
AGCGAGGCCAGGCTTTGCGTGAGGTAACTCACGTGGGGACCTCAACTGTTCCAACCGCCCGGTGCGGACCCGCATGCCGGGTGGTGTGGGAGGGGTCGGGCCGTGAGGCCTGCCCCTATCCCGATTTCTGCGGCGGATTTTTCATTGATAGCGAAAGCCGCTTCGCAGTGACCAAATGTCGCTGCCGCACGCGTGGCGCCCTGCAGGGCGACAGGGCCAGGTGATACGATATCGGGATCGAAATCCTGCGCCGCCGGAGCTTGGTGTGAGTGTGAATGTGACCTTGGTGCTGACAACGGTGCCGGATGCGGCCGGCGCTCAAAAGCTCGCAGCCGACGCGCTCGCCGCTCGCCTTTGCGCGTGCGTCACCCAGCTAGGCAGCGTGCAGTCGAGCTATCACTGGCAGGGCGCGATCGAAACCGCGCAGGAAATCCAGCTGCTGTTCAAGACCAGCGCCGCTCGCGCGCTCGAACTGGAGCAATACATTCAGGCTCACCATCCCTACGGCACGCCGGAAATCCTCTCATGGCAAGCGACGGCCTCCGCCGCCTACGGCCAGTGGATCACTGCTGAAACCCAACGCCCTGTTCATGTTTAACGGTCTCGACCGGCGCGCGCGCGCTGCGCTGCGCACCGCATTCTTTCTGCTCGGCTGGGTGTTCCTCGCGCAAGTCGCCACGCTCGCGCGCGCCGCGGACGACTTCCTCGACCCGTCCGTCGCGTTCCGGTTCAGCGCGACCGAGGCCCCCGGCCAAGTGGTCGTCACCTACAAGATTGCGGACGGCTACTACATGTACCGCGAGCGCTTCGCGTTCGCGACCCGCAACGGCACGGCGACGCTTGGCGAGCCTGAACTGCCAGGCGGTCATGTGAAGTTCGATCAGACATTCAACAAGAATGTCGAGACGTATCGCAACGAGCTGACGATTCGTATTCCGGTCAAGCGGGCTGCCGGACCGTTCGATCTTGCGGTGACGTCGCAGGGCTGCGCCGACGCGGGCATCTGCTACCCCCCGATGGAGCGCGTGTACCACGTGAGCAGCAAGGCGCTGCAGCTGGCTGGCAGCGGGGCGGCGACCCCAACCGGGCAACAATCCGCCGCCGCTGACGACGAACCTTGGTACGAACGCGCCACCAGCGCCGATTACGCGCAGTCGCTGCTGCAGCGTGGGGGTTTTTTTGCGATCGTCGGGCTTTATTTCGTTGCCGGCGCCATTCTGAGCTTGCTGCCGTGCTCGTATCCGATGATTCCGATTCTGTCGGCGATCATCATTGGTGAGGGAGCGCGCGTCACGCGCAGGCGTGGCTTCGCGCTGTCGCTCGCGTATGTAGTCGGGATGGCGCTCGTGTACACGGTGCTGGGTGTCGTGGCGGCACTCGTCGGGCAGAGTCTCGGCGCATGGCTGCAGAACCCGTGGGTGCTCGGCGCGTTCGGCGGGCTTCTGACGATTTTCGCGCTGCTGCTGATCGCCGGTGTGGATCTCGAACTGCCGCCGCGCTGGCGCGATCGCATGTCGAGCGGGTCAGCGGGACGCTCGGGTGGCAAATTTACCGCGGTCGCCGTGATGGGCGCGCTGTCGGCGCTGGTGGTCGGCGCTTGCATGACCGCGCCGCTTTTTGCGGTGCTCGCGTTCATTGCGCATACCGGCAACGCCGTGCTCGGTGGCGCGGCGCTGTTCTCGATGGGCATCGGGCTCGGGCTGCCGCTGCTGATCATTGGCCTCGGCGCGGGTACACTGCTGCCGCGCGCGGGCAAGTGGATGGACAGCGTAAAAGTGTTCTTTGGCGTCGTTCTGCTGGCCGCGGCGCTGTGGATTGTTTGGCCGGTGCTCGGCGGGGCGGCGTCGATGCTGTTGAGCGCCCTCTGGCTGCTGATCGCCGCGGTTGCGCTCGGCCTGTTTTCCAAGTCGGTTGCAGGCGCCTCGATATGGCACCGGCTTGGGCGGGCGGTCGGCGTCGTGATGGCGGTTTGGGCAGCCGCGCTTCTAGTTGGCCTCGCGGCGGGATCGTTGGATCCGCTGCGACCGCTGGCGGTGCTCGCGGCTCGCGTCGGCAATCAGGCGAGCATCGCGAAGGATGGCTCCGGCGCGGCCGCAACGGCGCCGCAAAGCGAATTGACGTTCGCGCCGGTACGTTCATCGGATCAGCTCGACCAGGCCGTCAAAACGGCGGCGCAGCCAGCCATGCTCGATTTTTACGCGGACTGGTGCGTGAGCTGCAAGGAGATGGAGAAATTCACCTTCAGCGACCCGCGCGTTCAGGCGAAGCTGAAGCAGATGAATCTGCTGCGCGCCGACGTCACTGCGAACAATACCGACGACCAGGCGCTGCTCAAGCGCTTCAATCTGTTCGGGCCGCCGGGGATTATTTTTTTCGATCAGGGTGGCAAGGAAGTGCTGCGGGAGGTCGGCTACGAATCGGCGGATAAATTCCTGCGCACACTGGATCGGGCGAGTGCATCGGGGGTGTAATCGAAGGCCGCGGGGCGTTGCAAGACCGCCGCTTCGCAAACGGCAGCACAAAAAAACGGAGGCGAAACCCTAAGGTTCGCCTCCGTTTTTTTCTCGACGGCCGCGCGCTAAACCGCGCCTGGCTTACTTCTGCGAACGCAGGATCTTCGCGGCATCCAGCGCGAAATACGTCAGCACGCCGTCCGCGCCTGCACGCTTGAACGCGAGCAGCGATTCCATCATCACCTTGTCGTGATCGAGCCAGCCATTCTGCGCGGCGGCCTTCAGCATGGCGTATTCGCCGCTTACCTGGTACACGTAGGTGGGGAACTGGAACTCGTCCTTCACGCGACGCACGATGTCCAGATACGGCATGCCCGGCTTGACCATCACCATGTCCGCGCCTTCGTTGATGTCGGCCTGCACTTCGCGCAGCGCCTCGTTGGAATTTGCCGGGTCCATCTGGTAGGTCATCTTGTTGCTCTTGCCGAGGTTCGTCGCGGAACCGACGGCATCGCGGAACGGGCCGTAGAACGCCGAAGCGTACTTCGCCGCGTACGCCATGATGCGCGTGTGGATGTGGTCCTCGCTCTCGAGCATTTCGCGGATCGCACCAATGCGTCCGTCCATCATGTCCGACGGCGCGACGATGTCGACGCCGGCTTCCGCCTGCGCACGAGCCTGCTCGACGAGGATCTCGACGGTTTCGTCGTTGATCACGTAGCCGGCTTCGTCGAGCACGCCGTCCTGACCATGGCTCGTATACGGATCGAGCGCCACGTCGGTGAGCACGCCGAGCTCCGGAAAATTCTTCTTCAACTCACGCACCGCGCGCGGGATCAGGCCCGCCGGGTTGGCCGCTTCACGGCCTTCGGGTGTCTTCAGCGAGGGCTCGATCGCGGGAAACAGAGACAACACCGGCACGCCCAGTTCGACGCACTGCCCGGCGACGCCCATCAGCAGATCGACCGACACACGCTCGACGCCCGGCATCGACGGCACGGCTTGCCGCACGTTGGTTCCCTCGACGATGAATACGGGGTAAATCAGATCGTTGGTCGTGAGGATGTTTTCGCGCATCATGCGACGCGAGAAGTCGTCACGGCGCATGCGGCGCGGACGGTAGTGCGGGTAGAAGCTCATATCGAATCGAAGATCGTGGATAGGTGGAGTGGACAAATAGCACCTGGCTCCGCTCCCGGAAACTTTTCGAGACAATGGTATATCATACCGATCGAGCAAGGCGCCTAGCGCTGACCTCCCCGCTTCTCCTCCCTGAGCGGGTGCCTGTCGTTTTTCGATTAGGCTGTTTGACCCGCCGTTCAAGCGGCGGGTTTTTTTATGCGCGGCCGCAAACGCGCTCTGACGCGGGTTTTACAGGCATATCACGCGTGCCGCGGGATTCCTGCATTGATATGCGTTCAGCCCGCGGCCGGCGTTTCGCCTGTTTCGCCCGCTGCCTCCGGGATCAGCCAGCTCTCGATCAGCTCATGCGCTTCATCGAGCCCCGTTCGCTTGAGCGCCGAAAACAGTTGCGCGGTGAGTTCGCCGCGATAGCCCGCAGCCCGATATTCGGCCAGTCCCTTCTGCGCGGTGCGCAACGCGTTCGTGCTTTCCTGACGCGTCAATTTGTCGCATTTGGTGAGCAGCGTGTGGATCGGCTTGCCGGTCGGCGCGAACCACTCGATCATGCGCCGATCTAGATCCGTCAGAGGGCGGCGCGAATCCATCATGAGGATCATGCCGCGCAGTTGCGAGCGCGATTGCAGATACGTGGACAGCAGCGCTTCCCAGTGCGCCTTCGCCGCACCCGGCACTTCCGCATAACCGTAGCCCGGCAGGTCGACCAGATAGGCGGTCGGCTCATCCGACTTGCCAACCGAAAAATAATTGATGTGCTGCGTGCGGCCAGGCGTCTTACTTGCGAATGCAAGTCGCTTCTGATTGCAGAGCACGTTGATCGCGGTCGATTTGCCCGCGTTCGAGCGTCCCGCGAAAGCGATCTCGGGCTGCGCGGTGGACGGCAGGTCGCGCAGATGATTGACGGTGGTATAGAAGCGGGATTCGTGGAGCAGGAAGGGCATGGTGGAAGCCAGATTGGAGAAGCTGCGGAGCCCGCAGCGGGAACGGGGTCAAGCCCGACTGGCGTCTAAGCGATTAGCGAGTTATTGTACAATACGATGGTTTACTGAAAACCTTAGGAGGCCGCCCCACGTGCCTTGGCGGCTCCTGGCGGTCGCTCGGTCGCCGTCGTCGTACTTTGCAGAACATCTAAAATCCCACAAGACGAGACAGGGTGTGCGAATGAATCGACTGTGCAAGACTCTGATGGTGCTTCATGTAACGGCAGGTCTTTCAGGTTTGGCAATTCAGGCACGAGCAGCAGATCCGGCAAAGCCGGACATCAATCGGGGGCAGGCAATCGCGGTACAGGTATGCGCGTCATGTCACGGCGCAGACGGCAACAGTGCCGGCGGCGCATACCCGAAACTGGCGGGCCAGCATCCTGAGTACCTCGTCAAGCAGCTCAGAGATTTCAAGCCGCAGCCGGGCGCCAAACAGGCCGCGCGCAACAATGCGATCATGGCGGGCATGGCCGCCGCGCTTTCCGATCAGGACATGATCAACGTCGCGGCTTACTTCTCGACGCAGACGCCCAAGCCAGGCTATGCGCACAACAAGAAGACCGTCGCGGTGGGGCAGCAGATCTATCGCGGTGGGATTGCCGACCGCGGGGTGCCGGCCTGCGCGGCCTGTCACGGGCCCACGGGGCAGGGCATTCCGATCCAGTATCCACGCCTGTCGGGGCAGTGGGCCGAGTACTCGGTCACGCAATTGACCGCGTTCACGCAAGGTCCGGGCGCTCGTAATAACAACGACGCGATGCATGCGATAGCATCGCGTCTGTCGGACAACGAAATCAAAGCGGTTGCCGACTACATCGCGGGCCTGCATTAAGCGCTTCGTCCGCGCAAATCCAACCGGCCCGGCGAGGCCGGTGAAAAACAAGAAAAGGGTGAGGGTGTCGTCGCTACGACAGCCCTTCACCCTTTTTTGCTGTTCAGTCGGAGATTGAATGAGCGTCACCACGTCGGGTCTGCAGTCGAAGTCGGGCAATCGCGTCATGCGCAGCGCCATCGAGCTCCTGAGCTCGATGCGTTTCGCCATTGCGCTGCTCGTCATTCTGTCGATCGCCAGCATCATCGGTACCGTCCTCACGCAGGACGATCCGTATCCCAACTACGTCAACCAGTTCGGTCCGTTCTGGGCGGACATCTTCCGCGCGCTGAGCCTCTACACGGTGTACAGCTCGTGGTGGTTCATGCTGATTCTCGGCTTCCTGATGGTGTCTGTGTCGCTCTGCGTGATCCGAAATGCGCCGAAGATGGTCGCCGACGTGAAGAGCTGGAAGGACAAGGTTCGAGAAGGCAGCCTGCGCGCGTTCCATCACAAGGGTGAGTTCGCGGTGCACGGCACGCGCGCGCAGTCGGCGGCGGTGCTCGCAAGGTTGTCGGCGAAGCTCGGCTACAAGTTCGTCACGCGCGAGTCGGACGGCGCGACGTTGATCGCCGCGAAGCGTGGCGCGCTGACGAAGTTCGGCTACATCTCCGCGCACCTCGCGATCGTCGTGATCTGCCTCGGCGGCCTGCTCGACAGCAATCTGCCGATCAAGCTGCAAATGTGGCTGTTCGACAAGTCGCCGATCAACTCGAACACGGTGATCAACGAGATTTCGCCCGAGCATCGGCTGTCGCAATCGAACCCGACGTTCCGCGGCTACGCGTGGGTACCCGAAGGGCAGCACGTGTCGACCGCGATCCTGAATCAGCCCAATGGTTCGCTGATCCAGGACCTGCCGTTTTCGATCGAGCTCAACAAGTTCATCGTCGATTACTACTCGACCGGCATGCCGAAGCTGTTCGCGAGCGACATCGTCGTGATCGATCACAAGACCGGCGCGCGCGTGCCGGCGCGCGTCGAGGTCAACAAGCCGTTCGAATACGACGGCGTGTCGATTTATCAATCGAGCTTCCAGGACGGCGGCTCGCAGATGCAGATGACTGCCTTCCCGATGTCCGGCCCGAGTGCAAAGCCCGCGCCGTTTGGCGGCACGATCGGCGGCAGCGCGCCGTTGAGCTCGGCCACGCCGCTGGCCGATGGCCAGACCGTCGAATTCACCGACTTCCGCGCGATCAACGTCGAAAACATCTCGAACGGCAACGGGCAGAACGATGCGCGCGGGGTTGTCGCGCAGCACTCGCTGAAGGAAGCGTTCGACGAGCGCCTCGGCTCCGGCGCGAAAACGTCGAAGCCGCTCGATCTGCACAACGTCGGCCCGTCGGTGCAGTACAAGATTCGCGGCAAGGATGGCCAGGCGCGCGAATACAACAACTACATGCTGCCCGTCGACGTGAACGGCGAGAAAATGTTCCTCGCCGGCATGCGCTTGAATCCCGATGACCCGTTCCGCTATCTGCGAATTCCCGCCGACAGCGGCGGCACGCTCAAGGAATGGATGAATCTGCGCGCCACGCTGGAAGACCCGAACCAACGGGCCATCGCCGCTCATCAATTCGCGCAGCGTTCGGTGCCGGGTTCAAATGCGGAGTTGCAGCAACATCTGGAGGAAAGCGCCTTGCGGGTGCTGACCCTTTTTGCGGGCGCCGACGGCAGCATGAAGATGCCGAATGGCGAAACGCTCGGCGGCTTCCAGGCGGTCGCTGGGTTTATCGACCGCTCGGTACCGAAGGGCGAGCAGGAAAAGGCCGCGGGCCTGCTGCTTCGCATGCTCGAAGGTGTGACGTGGGACTTGTGGCAACTGTCGCGCCAGCGGCTCGGCGAGCCCGCCGCGCCGGCCGATGCGGACACGAGCCGCTTCATCCAGAGTTCGCTTAATGCGATTTCCGACAGCTTTCTGTATGGATCGCCGGTCTATTTGCAGCTTGACTCATTCAAGCAGGTGCAAGCTTCGGTATTTCAGTTGACGCGCGCGCCGGGCAAAAAAGTCGTGTATCTTGGCAGCCTGCTTCTCGTATTGGGCATCTTCTCGATGTTCTACGTTCGCGAACGGCGTCTGTGGTTCTGGCTCAAGGACACGGACCACGGCACGAGCGTCGTAATGGCGATGTCGAGCGCGCGTAAGACGCTAGACTTCGAGAAAGAGTTCGTCCAGACGCGGGCCGCCGTGAGCGCCGCATTGGGCGCGAAACTCATCGAAGCAGCCGATGCCAGCCCGGCCGGCCAGGCCGCCGCTGCGTCGGCAAGCTCACAGGATTCGACCCGGTAAGATCATGGACTTGACTCAGGTTTCCTCCTCCTCTTCTTCTGCTTCACGCGCCGACAAGGCGTTTGCGAGCAGCACGCCCGAACTCCCGAACTTCGACGAACGGCCGTTCCTGAAACGCCTGGGTATCGTCGACTGGCTGTTCGCGCTCGCGCTCGTCGGGGGCGCCGGGTTCGCGCTGTCGCGCTATTACCCGTTCATGAACTACTACGACAAATTGGTGCTGATGTGCTCGGTGCCGGTTTTCGTCGTGCTCGGCTGGCGCTGGAAGCCGGTGCGTCCGCTGATGGTGGGAATCGCCGCGCTGTCGCTGCTCGCAATCCAGATCTACCACGGCGATCTGAGCCGCGCCGACAACGCTTTCTTCCTCAAGTATTTCCTGTCGAGCCAGTCCGCGATCCTGTGGATGAGCGCGCTCTTCGTATTCGCGACCGGGTTCTACTGGATCGCGCTGCTGTCGCGCTCGCCGACCGGCGCCGCGATCGGCTCGACGATGACGTGGGCGGCGGTGCTGATGGGCTTCGTCGGCATGATGGTGCGCTGGTACGAGTCGTATCTGATCGGCGCGGACGTCGGCCATATTCCGATTTCGAACCTCTATGAAGTGTTCGTGCTGTTCAGCCTGATCACCGCGCTGTTCTATCTGTACTACGAGCAGCACTACAACACGCGCGCGCTCGGCGCGTTCGTGTTGCTCGTGATCAGCGCAGCCGTCGGCTTCCTGATGTGGTACTCGGTCGCGCGCGATGCGCAGCAGATCCAGCCGCTCGTGCCGGCGCTGCAAAGCTGGTGGATGAAGATTCACGTGCCGGCGAACTTCATCGGCTATGGCAGCTTCGCGCTGTCGGCGATGGTCGGCGTCGCATATCTGGCGAAGGAACGCGGCGTGCTCGCGGATCGTCTGCCGGCGCTCGACGTGCTCGACGACGTGATGTACAAGTCGATCGCGGTCGGCTTCGCGTTCTTCACGATCGCGACGATTCTCGGCGCGCTGTGGGCCGCCCAAGCCTGGGGCGGCTACTGGAGCTGGGACCCGAAGGAGACGTGGGCGCTGATCGTGTGGCTGAACTACGCGGCCTGGCTGCACATGCGTATGATGAAGGGCCTGCGCGGCGCGCTCGCCGCGTGGTGGGCGCTGACCGGGCTGCTGGTCACGAGCTTCGCGTTCCTCGGCGTGAACATGTTCCTGTCGGGCTTGCATAGCTACGGCAAGCTGTAAGATCCGCCGCGCTGAACCGACTAAGAACCGCCGCGTGCTTTCGCACCGGCGGTTTTTTTATGGCCGATGGAATATTCGTTGCTCCCCGGTGTTCGCCAGTCGAGCACCAGAGCAACTACCCATGGATGACAGACGCCCCCAAAGGGGCGATCATCAATAAGGCTCCGCAACGCGCGCGACGCGGCGGGCCGGCAAGGAGTAGCACGATGTGGATCAAGCGAAGCGACAGAATTCAACTGACCGGCGATGACATCGCGCGCAGCGAAATCGCGCCGCGGCACGTGTTCGAAAACCGGCGACGCATCCTGCAGGCGGCGGGCGCGATGGCGCTCGGCGGCCTGATCGGCGTGAGCGGCGAGGCGCTCGCGACCTACTCGTCGCCCGATCCGAAGGCGCAGAAGCTCGCGGCGAAAACCAACACCAGGTTCGTCGCGCTCGACAAGATCACGCCGTACAAGGACATCACGACCTACAACAATTTCTATGAGTTCGGCACCGGTAAATCCGACCCCTCGCAGCGCGCGGGCACGTTGCGGCCGCATCCGTGGAAGGTGAGCGTCGAGGGCGAGATCAAGAATCCGAAGGTGTACGACATCGACGATCTGCTGAAGCTCGCGCCGCTCGAGGAGCGTGTGTACCGGCATCGCTGCGTCGAAGGTTGGTCGATCGTGGTGCCGTGGATCGGCGTCTCGCTGTCGGAGCTGATCAAACGCGTCGAACCGACCGGCAATGCAAAGTACGTGCAGTTCATCACGCTCGCCGATCCGTCGCAGATGCCAGGGTTGTCGGCACCCATACTCGATTGGCCTTACTCCGAAGGCCTGCGGATGGACGAGGCGATGCATCCGCTGACGCTACTGACGATGGGCCTCTACGGCCAGGTGCTGCCGAATCAGAACGGCGCGCCGGTGCGCGTCGTGGTGCCGTGGAAGTACGGCTTCAAGAGCGCGAAGTCGCTCGTGAAAATCCGCTTCGTCGAGAAGCAGCCGCCGACGAGCTGGAACACGTACGCGTCGAACGAATATGGGTTTTATTCGAACGTGAATCCGAATGTCGATCATCCGCGCTGGAGTCAAGCCACTGAAAGGCGCATCGGCGAAGACGGCTTTTTCACGCCGAAACGCAAGACGCTGATGTTCAACGGTTACGGCGATCAGGTCGCGTCGCTCTATCAGGGCATGGACCTGAAGAAGAACTTCTAGGGCGAGCGCGATGGTTTCCGATACGCAAACTGTCACCCGCACCGAGCCTGCGACGCGGCGGACCTCGTCGGCGTCGGCGGCGAAGCTGCGTTCCACCGGCGGCGCGCGCTGGGTCGTGCCCACCAAAGTCGCGGTCTTCATCGCGGCGCTCTATCCTCTCTCGCGCCTCGTGCTGTTCGGCCTGACCGACCGGCTCGGCGCGAATCCGATTGAATTCATCACACGCTCGACCGGCCTGTGGACGCTCGTGTTCCTGTGCATCACGCTCGCGGTGACGCCGCTACGCCGTCTGACCGGCGTCGCCGCGTTCGTGCGTTTGCGCCGCATGCTCGGGCTCTACACGTTCTTCTACGCGACGCTGCATTTCACCACGTACCTGTGGTTCGACAAGTGGTTCGATGTTGCGGAGATTCTGAAGGACATCGGCAAGCGGCCGTTCATCACGGTGGGCTTCGCCGCGTTCGTGCTGCTGATCGCGCTCGCGGTCACGTCGCCGCGCGCGATGGTGCGCAAGCTCGGACGTCGCTGGCAGACGCTGCATCGCGCGATCTATGCGATCGGCGTGCTCGCGATCCTGCATTTCTGGTGGATGAAGGCGGGCAAGCACGACCTGCTGCTGCCGAAGATCTACGGCGCGGTGATGATCGCGTTGCTGGGATGGCGACTGGTGGTGTGGATACGTGAGCGGAGGATGGGAACGCGCCGACGATGATGGCGAGTTTATTGGCGTCACGCTGTTTCAAATAAAAATGGCGATGCCACCGTGGCATCGCCATTTTCGTTGCTGCGCTCGACCTTCGCGCTCTGCCGCAGGGACTGACGTTTACGCCGGCAGTATCGTTTCATCCGCAAACAGCTGCTTGACCTCTTCGCGCGCGCGAACCACATGCGCCTGTGTACCATCCACCATCACCTCGGCGGCGCGCGCACGGGTGTTGTAGTTCGAGCTCATCACGAAGCCGTACGCGCCGGCCGAGCGGATCGCGAGCAGATCGCCGGGTTCGATCGCGAGCAGCCGCTCGCGGCCGAGCCAGTCGCCGCTTTCGCAGACCGGGCCGACCACGTCGTACACATGCGCGGGGACGTCGCGCTTCACGACCGGCTCGATGGCGTGATAGGCGTCGTACATCGCGGGGCGCGCGAGATCGGTCATCGCCGCGTCGACGATCGCGAAGTTCTTGTCCTCGCCCGGCTTCAGAAACTCAAGACGTGTGAGCAGCACGCCCGCATTGCCGACCAGCGAGCGGCCCGGCTCGAAATAGACTTCGCGGTGACCGTGGCCGAGCGCTTCGATGCGATCGAGCACCGTGCGCACGAACTCACCGATTTCCGGCGGCGTTTCGTCGTCGTAGGTGATGCCCAGACCGCCGCCGACGTCGAAATGGCGAATCGACACGCCGTCCTGCTCGATCTGCTCGACGAGTTCCAGCACCTTATCGATCGCGTCGAGATAGGGCGCGACTTCGGTGATCTGCGAGCCAATATGGCAGTCGATGCCGATCACCTCGAGATTCGACATCGCTGCGGCCGCCTGGTAGGTGGCACGCGCATCTTCGAACGCGACGCCGAACTTGTTGGTCTTGAGTCCGGTGGAAATGTACGGATGCGTTTTCGCATCGACATCGGGATTCACGCGCAGCGACACCGGCGCTTTCTTGCCCATCTCGCCCGCCACCGAATTGAGGCGGTCGAGTTCGGGAATCGATTCGACGTTGAAGCATTTGACGCCCGCCGCGAGCGCGTCGCGCATTTCGCTTGCCTGCTTGCCAACGCCCGAAAACACGGTGTTTTCCGCTTTGCCGCCAGCCGCGAGCACGCGCGCGAGCTCGCCGCCCGACACGATGTCGAAGCCCGCGCCGAGGCGCGCGAACACGTTCAGCACCGCGAGATTGCTGTTGGCCTTGACGGCCACGTGCACGCTCGCGCGACGCCCCGCGCAGGCGCCCGCATAGGCGTTCCACGCTGCGGTGAGCGCGGCGCGTGAATAGACGTAGAGCGGCGTGCCGAACTGCTCGGCGAGGGAAACGGCGGACACGCCTTCGGCGTGCAATACGCCGTCGACGTAGTCAAATGCGGATCGAGTCATGCGAAAGTCTTATTGAACGGAAGGGACGGCAGAGGCGGGCAGCGGCACTGCGGGAGCCGATGCCGCCGAAGCGGGCGGCGCCGCGAGCTGGTCTTCGGGGGCGAGCGTGAGCGGCGTGCCCGAGGTGTCCGGGATCGAACCCGTGTCGGCCGCGCTGCCGCTAGCCGGTTGCGTTCGATCGGTCGATGGTGTTTGCGTGCGGTGAGCCGGCGGGGCAGGCATCGGCGGTACGGTCGGCAGATAGAGTGAGCCGCGTTGGCCGCAGCCGGTAAGCGCACAACCTGCGAGAATGACTAAAACCGCTACAATCGCGCGGCCGGGCGCTGCCGCGCGCATCCGAGTTACGACTCGCATGACTGTCCCTGAATGAATAATCGATGGAGTTTAGCATGTCCGATAGTGATTACCTGACCCGTGCGGAAGCCGTGCTGGCCGCCATCGAGAGCGCGCTCGACGACATCGACGCCGACATCGAGCTCGAGCGCAGCGGCAACGTTTTGACGCTCGAATTCGAGAACCGCACGAAGATCATCGTCAACCTTCAGCCGCCGATGAGCGAGATCTGGATCGCCGCCAAAGCCGGTGGTTTCCACTTCCGTTTCGTCGACGGTGAATGGCGCGACACGCGCAGCGGCGCGGAGTTTTTCGCGGCGCTGTCGCAGTATGCGACGCAGCAGGCTGGCGAGCCGGTGCGGATCGCCGCGCTATGAGCGCGGTGTAATAAGCGCGAGACGCTCTCAAAACAAAACCGCCGCGTAACGAACGCGGCGGTTTTTTCTTTTCTAGCGGGACATCGACGCAGCCTCAGTGCCCGCGGAACAGATTCATGATGTCCTGCTTTTCCTGTTCGCCAACCTGTTCCGGAGCGGCGGCTGCCGCGCTCGCCTCCGCATCGAGCGTCGCCTGACTGACGCCGACCGTCGCGATGAAGCCGTGGCCCGGCGTGAACTCGTCGAAATAAAGCTCCGAGCCGATTTCGCTGACGCCGTCGGGGCGTGGCATCTTGTACTCGGGCACCCCCTTCAGCGCGCGTCCCATGTACTCGATCCACACCGGCAGCGCCAGGCCGCCGCCGGTTTCCTTGTCGCCGAGGCTGCGCGGGTTGTCGTAGCCGATCCACGCGATCGCGGTGAGCGTGTGCTGATAGCCGGCGAACCACGCGTCGCGGGAATCGTTGGTCGTGCCGGTCTTGCCGGCGAGATCGGTGCGCTTGAGCACGTTGCTCTTCGCCCCGGTGCCGTGCTGCGCGACGCTTTGCAGCAGGCTGTTCATCACGTAGGCGTTGCGCGGTTGGATCGCGAACGGCGCGCTTTGCCCGGCCACGAGCGGCTGCGCGTGCGCGACGACGATGCCGCGCTGATCGGTGACCTCCGCGATCAGATACGGATTGATCCGGTAGCCGCCGTTGGCGAACACCGAGAACGCGCCGGCCATTTGCAGCGGCGTCACGAGGCCCGCGCCAAGCGCCATCGGCAGATAGGCGGGATGGCGGTCCGCGTCGAAGCCAAACCGCGTGATGTATTGCTGCGCGTACTTCGGGCCGATCTGGTTCAGGATGCGGATCGACACGAGGTTCTTCGATTTCTGCAGCGCGGTGCGCATCGTCATCGGACCGTCGAAGCCGCCGCCGTAGTTTTTCGGCTCCCACGCCTGGCCGCCGGTTTCGGCGGCGCTGAAGAAGAGCGGCGCGTCGTTGATGATCGTGGCGGGCCCGAGGCCCTTTTCGAGCGACGCCGAATAGATGAACGGCTTGAAGCTGGAGCCCGGCTGACGCCACGCCTGCGTCACGTGATTGAACTTGTTCTTGTTGAAGTCGAAGCCGCCGACCAGCGAGCGGATCGCACCGTCCTGCGGCACCAGCGAGATGAACGCGCCTTCCACCTGGGGCAATTGCGTGATCGACCAGTCGCCCTCGTCGTTCTTCACGAGCCGCACGATCGCGCCGGGCCGGATGCGCTGATTCGGCTGCGCGCGCGGGCCGAGCGCGAACTGCGCGTAGCGCAGGCCGTCGCCCTGAATGGTCGCGACATTGCCGTCGATGAACGCCGCCTGGACCTGCTTCGGGCTCGCCGCCGTGACGATGGCCGCGATGATTTCGCCATTGTCGGGATGTTCGAGCAGCGCGTCGTCGATGGCCTGCTCGCGCTCGTCGGCGTCGGCCGGCAGATCGATGAACGCCTCCGGGCCGCGATAGCCGTGACGGCGCTCGTAGTCCATCAAGCCTTTGCGCACCGCGTGGTAGGCGACGTCCTGATCGGCCGAGTCGATCGTGGTCACGACGTTCAGGCCGCGCGTGTAGGCTTCCTCGCGATACTGCGCGTACATCATCTGCCGCACCATTTCCGCGACGTATTCCGCGTGCACGCTGTACTCCTTGCCCATGCCCTTCACGACGAGCCGCTGCCGGCTCGCCTCGTCGTACTGTTCCTGAGTGATGTAGTGCAATTCGTACATGCGCTGCAGGATGTACTCCTGGCGCACCTTCGCACGCTTCGGATTGACGACCGGGTTATACGCGGAGGGCGCCTTCGGCAGACCGGCGAGCATTGCCGATTCGGCGAGCGTCAGGTCCTTCAGATCCTTGCCGAAGTACACGCGCGCGGCACTCGCGAAACCGTACGCGCGTTGACCTAGATAGATCTGATTCATGTACACCTCGAGAATCTGATCCTTGCTCAGCTTCGACTCGATCTTGTACGCGAGCAGCATCTCGTAGATCTTGCGCGTGTACGTCTTCTCGCTGGACAGAAAGAAGTTGCGCGCGACCTGCATCGTGATCGTGCTCGCGCCTTGCGTCGCATGACCGTTGGTCAGCGCGACGAAGCCGGCTCGCGCGATGCCGGTGAGGTCGACGCCGCCGTGCTCATAGAAGCGCGCGTCCTCGATCGCGAGAATCGCTTTCTTCAGGCTGTCGGGCACGTCCTGGATGTGCACGATGTCGCGCCGCTCCGCGCCGAATTCGCCGATCAGCACGTGGTCGGCCGTATAGATTCGCAGCGGCACTTTGGGCTGATAGTCGGTCAATGCATCGAGTGACGGCAGGTTCGGCGTCGCGACGACGAGCGCATAGCCGAGCACCAGCGCCACGCATACGATGCCCGCCACGATCAACCCGACAAAGCCGAGGATCAGCTTCAGCCATAACGGACGTTTGCGCCGTTTCGGCGCGGGCGGCGGGGACGTAGGAGACGTGGCTTGCATAGGAGTACCGGAAAAACAGTCCCGCGATTATAGCCGCCAGGGTTTTTCTGCTTTCGACAAGCTTACGAATGACGCGCAATCGGCACACGCCAGGCGGCGCGGGAATGACTTCGCTGTAGTCCCAACTGTAGTCGCTTTGATGTCGCTCGGGGCGGCTTCGCATCTGCGTTAGCCATTCGGCTGAATGTCGTTAGGACGTGCGTCTGCCGACAATGATCCCTCGTTACTCGCGTTCGAATGGTTCGTCGCGTGAGTCAGAGGGAGGGCGGTATGGCCTATAAAAATTCGTGGCTTCAGGCGGTGCGGGAGGGCCGGCAGCGTTTCGCCGCCGGCATCGATGTCGGTTCGCAAAACGTGCGTCTCGTCGTGGTGAGTCAACGCGCCCGAGGCGCGCTGCATCTCGAACATATGAGCACGGTGCCGTTCGCGGCCGGCACCATGGCGGGC
Organism: Paraburkholderia sp. 31.1; assembly: GCF_014397645.1. NCBI lineage: Bacteria > Pseudomonadati > Pseudomonadota > Betaproteobacteria > Burkholderiales > Burkholderiaceae > Paraburkholderia > Paraburkholderia sp. 31.1. The sequence continues at coordinate 85,387 of NZ_VZQN01000031.1, read as the reverse complement.
GCCGAGATCGTCGATCGGCAGGCCGTCGCGCGGGCGTTGCGCGATGCGTTCGCCGGTTTGCCGCGCGTATGCGCGACGCACGCGCTGCGCTGCGCGATGGCCGTGCCTTCGTCGGCCACGCTGACGACGACAGTGCCGCTCGCGCGGCTCGCCGCTCAGAGCGACTGCGAGGCGGAGGACGGCGGCGTTGCGCTCGCCGGACTTGCGCCCGCGGTGATGGGAGAGGCGGAGCGCATCGCCGGCCTCGAGCGTCATGCGCTCGCGGTCGACTGGTACGTCGACGAGACGCCGTCGCCGGTGCGCTCGGTGAAGATCGCCGCGACCGCGCGCCAGCATCTCGAAGCGCGGATCGAATGCGCCGCGACCGCAGGGATTTCGCTGTCCGCGATCGATGGCGAACCGCACGCGGCATTGCGCGCGCTGCGCCACGCGGCCAGTCGCGAGCTCGACCCGAACGAGCCGTACGCGGCGGTGTGGGTCGGTACGGACGGCGTGTACGGCTGGAGCGTCGTCGATGGCGCGAGCATCGGCGAGATGCGCTACCCGGCGCCGGAGCATGCCGATCTCGCCGACGCGTTGCGCGATCTCATGCGCGGGCCGGAGTTCGACTGCGCGCTGATCGGCGGCGAAATCGATCTGCTCGACGGCGTCGGCTTTTCACTCGCCGATATTGGCGACGTGCTCGGCTGCTCGGCGCTGCCGTTCGAATGCGCGCTGCTCGGCAGCCACGCGCGGCCGCTCGACGACGCCTTGCTGCACGAGCCGGCTGGCGCGGTCGCGTTTGGGCTCGCGTTGCGCGGGGTGCTGGAATGAGGGCCGTTCTGTCGTTTTCGTCTGGCGTCGCCGCGAGTGCCGATCAGCGCGCCGCTGTACCGTGGATGGGCGGCTTCAATCTGCTGCCGTATCGCCAACGCAACGCGCGACTCGCGCGGCGCCGCTGTATGCGCGACTGGGCTGTGGCCGCTTGTGTCGGTGCCGCGGGTGTGTTGCTCGTCGCCGGTTGGCAGAGCTTCGCCGCAGCGCGGCTCGATGCGCGGCGCGCGGCGGCCGGGCAGGCGCTGACTCCGCTCGCCGTGCCGCTCGCGGAGCACGCGAAGCTGTCGCGGGCCGAACAGGATGAGCGCGAAGCCGCGGCGCGCGCCGCGAGTCTCGCGAGGCCGCTCGCACATCTGCGCGATCTGCTCGACGCGCTGAGCTTCGAACCCGGCGATCGCGTCGTGTTGCGGCAGTTGCGCCAGCGCGAGTACGAGACTGAATTGCTGGCGACTTCGAGCGGCCATATCGCATCGGCTGAGTGGCTCAAGCGGCTCGGCGCGATCCACGGCGTGCAGGGCGCGGAGATGCGCGATCTGCATCGGCCGACGGGGAAGGGCGGCGCGTCGATGGAACAGGCGATAGGCGGACCCGTGGAGTTCGATGCGCGCCTGCGCTGGGGCGATCCGCCGCACAAAGCGACGCGCGCCCTGAAGGCCGCACGAACGGGAGGTGCGCGATGAGCACGACCTTTTTCGAGGCGGGTGGTGCGGCGCATGGGTCCGCGGGTTTTTCGCGCTGGGTCAAGCGGGCGCGTATGCCGCTCGAGGCGTGGAGTCGGCGCCGTCGCTGGCTCGTCGCGGCGACGCTTGCCGCGCTCGTGTTCGGCGTCGGCGCGTACGGCTGGAACGCGGCTGATCTCGCCGGACTGGAAGCGAGCCGCGCGGCGCTCGCGGTCAGCACGCAGCGTCTCGCGCACGCGCGGCACACGCTCGCACAGCTGCCGTCGCTGCGCCGTGCAGCCGCGGCGATGCCGGCCACGGCGTCGAGCGCCGTGTCGTGGAACTCCGCCGACGACGTGCGCATCGTCTCCGAGCTGGCCACGCAAAGCGGCGTCGCGCTGCTTGCGGTGGAACCGGGCGCGGCGAGCGGCGAGGGCGTCGAGCGGATGCGCGTTCTGCAGCTCACCGCGCGCACCGACTTCGTTCACCTGATGGCGTTTTTCCACGGGCTCGCGCAACTGCCGGTGCTGATCGTTCCCGTCGACGTGACCGTCAAGCAGGACGGCAAAGGGCTCGCGGTGGCCGCGACGCTGCAGGTGTACGCCGCGCTGCGACCGGTGCCCGACACCCCGGCTGCGAGCGCCGAGGCGAGCCCTGACGCCGACGAGGCTGCCGACGATGACGACGAAGGCCTCGTGTTCTTCGATCCGTTTGCGAAGTCGCAGATCTCCGCGAGCGGCGAGCTGGGCGATGCTTCTGAGTTGCGCCTTGTCGGTTTGCTGCGCGATCGTACCCGCGGGCTCGCGCTGCTCGACACGCCAGACGGCACGACGATGGTCGCGGCTGGGCAACGACTGGGCGTCGAGCGGGTCACACAGCTCGACGCGCTTGGCATTACGCTCGCGAACGGCGGCGCGACGCGCACGCTGACGCTGACGGAGGCGTCATGATGCGCCCGCTCAAGCGATGGAGCGTGGCGACGCTGGGTGTCGGACGCGAGGTCCGCGTCGTATCCGGACGGTGTTTCGGGCTCTACGTCGCCGCGACGCTGGGTGCCGGCGTCGCACAGGCAGCGACGCCACTGCTGCCGCCGCCGTTGCCGACTTACGCGGCGCTCGACGACCCGGCCGTATCGGCCAACACCGCCTACGAGACGGCGCCGCTGCCGAGCGGCGGCATCGGCCAGGCGGCGAATCCGTTCGGCGACGTTTCCACGCCAGGCGGGGCCCAGGAGCCGGACACGCTCCAGCCGGCCGCGCGTTCCGCGATAGCGCCCGACGCCTCCCCGGACGACCTCGCCAACGGCCCGATGCCGCCGCCTTCGCCAACACAACCCGCCACCCCGGCTCGCGACGACAGTGCCGGCACGCCTGGTCTCGAAGGCCCGCCGGTCCCGCTGCCGCCGCGGCCGCGCCTCGCCGACGCATCGGCCAGTGCGGACTCGGGCCTTCCCGCGGGCAACGAGCCGATCTCGCTGACCTTTCAGCGTGCGCAACTTGGCGCGGTCCTGAAAGCGTTCGCCGAGTTCACCGGCCTGAACATCGTCGCCAGCGCCAAAGTGCGCGGCGCCGTGTCGATACGTCTCGACAAGGTGCCGTGGCGCACCGCGTTCGACACCTTGCTCGATGTCAATAATCTGGCGATGGAGCGCCACGGCAACGTAATCTGGGTCGCGCCTGCCGCCGAGCTCGCCGCGCGCGAACGTCAGCGCTTCGAAGCCCACGCGCGCGCCGCGGACCTCGAGCCGCTCGCGAGCCGCACGTTCGAGCTGCACTACGCGCACGCCGAGGACGTGCGTCGCCTGCTGACCGGTTCCGGCACGCAGCGCGTGCTGTCCAAACGTGGCGCCGTCACCGCTGATCCGCGCACCAACCTGCTGTTCGTCACCGATCTCGCGGGGCGGCTCGAGCAGATCGCGGCGCTGATCGCTTCCGTCGACCGGCCGACTCGCCAGGTGCTGATCGAGGCTCAGATCGTCGAAGGCGACCAGGGCTTTTCGCGCAATCTCGGGGTGCGGCTGTCGCTCGCCGGCACCAGCGCGGACGGTACGTCGAGAGGGCTGACGGGTGGAACGGACGGCTCCGTGTACGATCTGTCGGCCCGACCGATCTCCGGATTCGATGCCGCGACCGCCGGCCTCACGCTGTTCGCGGCTCACGCGACCCGGCTGCTGAATATCGAACTCTCGGCGCTCGAGTCCGAAGGGCATGGGAAAATCGTGTCGAGCCCACGGGTCGTCACCGCGGACCGGATGAAGGCGATCGTCGAGCAGGGCACCGAGCTGCCGTATCAGGCGAAGGTCGGCCAGGGCGTATCGGGCGTGCAGTTTCGCCGGGCGACGCTCAAACTGGAGGTCGAGCCGCAGATCATGCCGGATGGCCGCGTGGTGCTCGATCTCGACGTCGCGAAGGACAGCGTCGGCGAGCAGACCGACGCCGGGCCCGCGATCAACACCAAGCACGTGCAAACGCGCGTCGAGGTCGAGGACGGTGGTACGGTGTCGATCGGCGGAATTTACGAGACCGACGACCGTGACGACGTCGAGCGGGTGCCCCTCCTCGGCAAAATACCGGTTCTGGGCGCATTGTTCCGCCATCGGACTCATCGCGACACGCGTAGCGAACTGGCGGTTTTCATCACGCCGCGCGTGGTGCGGGAAAATTAGGGCATATAGGGCACGCATGCACCGCCGTCCGCCGGCGGCGCGCAGGCTCGACAAGGCAGCCGCTTTGCCAGTAAGCTGCGGCACGAACTACACCGGATTAGCCAGAGGACACCGTTGCAAGCGCGGGACGCACACGCCAATGTTTTTTTCGTAGGGCTCATGGGGGCAGGAAAAACCACTGTGGGTCGGGCGGTTGCGCGCCGTCTCGAGCGCCCGTTCTTCGATTCCGACCATGAAATCGAGGCGCGCACGGGCGCGCGCATTCCCGTGATCTTCGAGCTCGAGGGCGAAGCGGGCTTTCGCGATCGCGAAGCGAGCGTGATCTCCGAGCTGACCGGGCGCGACAATATCGTGCTCGCGACCGGCGGCGGTGCAGTCCTGCGGCCGGAAAACCGCGAAGCGTTGAAAAGCCGTGGCCTCGTGATCTATCTGCGCGCCAATCCGCATGACCTGTGGCTGCGCACGCGGCGCGACAAGAATCGCCCGCTGCTGCAAACGGAAGACCCCAAGGCGCGCCTCGAAGCGCTCTATGAAGTGCGCGACCCGCTGTACCGCGAATGCGCGCACTTCGTGATCGAAACCGGCCGGCCCTCGGTCAACGGACTCGTCAACATGGTTCTGATGCAGCTCGAGATGGCCGGCGTCGCCAAACATCCTGCTTCATAATGGACCGTATGATTACCGTCAACGTCGAACTGGGCGAGCGCGCCTACCCCATCCATATCGGTGCCGGCCTGATCGGCCAGACCGCGCTGTTCGCGCCGCATATCGCCGGCAACTCGGTCACGATCGTCACCAATAGCACCGTCGATCCGCTCTACGGCGACAAGCTGCGCGCAGCGCTTGCGCCGCTGAACAAGCAGGTGTCCACGGTGATTTTGCCGGACGGCGAAGCACACAAGAATCTGCAGACGCTGAACCTGATCTTCGACGCGCTGCTCGGCTCGCGCGCCGACCGCAAGACCACGCTGATCGCGCTCGGTGGCGGTGTGATCGGCGACATGACCGGGTTTGCCGCCGCCTGCTACATGCGCGGCGTGCCGTTCATCCAGGTGCCGACCACGTTGCTGTCGCAGGTGGATTCGTCGGTCGGCGGCAAGACCGGCATCAATCATCCGCTGGGCAAGAATATGATCGGCGCGTTCTACCAGCCTCGGGCGGTGATCGCTGACATCGGCGCATTGCGTACGTTGCCCGAACGCGAACTCGCGGCGGGCATCGCCGAGGTCATCAAGACCGGCGCAATCGCCGACGCCGGATTCTTCAGTTGGATCGAGGCCAATATCGAGGCTTTGAACCGCTGCGAACCGGAGGCGTTGACCCTGGCAGTCAAACGCTCGTGCGAGATCAAGGCGTCGGTGGTGGCGCAGGACGAGCGCGAAGGTGGTCTGCGCGCGATCCTCAACTTCGGTCACACGTTCGGCCACGCGATCGAAGCCGGACTCGGCTATGGCGAGTGGCTGCACGGCGAGGCGGTCGGCTGCGGAATGGTGATGGCGGCGGATCTGTCCGTGAGGCTCGGCCATCTCGATGAAGCGTCGCGCAAGCGGCTCGTCGACGTCGTGCTTGCCGCGCATCTGCCCACTCGTGCTCCCGCGCTCGGCGCGGATCGTTACATCGAGCTGATGCAGATCGACAAGAAGGCGGAAGCCGGCGCGATCAAGTTCATTCTGCTGAAGCGTTTCGGTGAGACACTGATCACCCGCGCGCCCGACGCCGACGTGCATGCGACGCTGGCCGCCGCCATCTAGATTCAACACGGCCCTGCAGCTACGCTTCACGCACCCGCGTCACGAGGCGCCGCCCATGTTTCGGAGGACCCGGTGACTGACAGGCGCAGCGACGATATCCAGCATGACACGACGAGCGCGCGCGCAGGCGCCGGGAACGGCGTCATCGCCGCCACGGTCAGCACCGCGGATGCCGCTGCCGCGGTTGCCACACCCGCCGTCCCCGCGCCGACCCAGCAGGCGCTCGAAGCGCATCTCGCGCCGTACGCGGCGCATTCGAGCCAGTCGCGTGGGCGTCGCTATGCGGAAACCGCGCCGAGCGCGCGTACCGAGTTTCAGCGCGACCGCGACCGCATCGTCCACTCGACCGCATTCCGGCGGCTCGAATACAAGACGCAGGTATTCGTCAACCACGAGGGCGACCTGTTTCGCACGCGCCTCACCCATAGCCTCGAAGTTGCGCAGATCGCGCGCTCGGTTGCGCGCAATCTGCGCGTCAATGAAGATCTCGTCGAAGCGATTTCGCTGGCGCACGATCTCGGCCATACGCCGTTCGGCCATGCCGGCCAGGATGCGTTGAACGAATGCATGCGCGAGCATGGCGGCTTCGAGCACAACCTGCAGAGCCTCACGGTCGTCGACGAACTTGAAGAGCACTACGGAGCGTTCAATGGGTTGAACCTGTGCTTCGAGACGCGCGAGGGCATTCTCAAGCACTGCTCACGCGACAACGCGCGCCGGCTCGGCACATTGGGCGAGCGCTTTCTCGAAGGGCGGCAACCGTCGCTCGAAGCGCAGATCGCCAACGTCGCCGACGAAATCGCGTACAACAATCACGACGTCGACGACGGTCTGCGCTCCGGTCTGCTGTCGCTGGAGCAGCTCGCCGAAGTGGAACTCTGGCAGACGCACTGCGAGGCGGCGCGCGGCGACTATCCGCAGATCGAGGGGCGTCGGCTGATTCACGAGACGGTGCGGCGCGTGATCAATACGCTGATCGTCGATCTGATCGAAACGACGCGGGCCAATCTCGCGCGCTACGCGCCGGCGTCACTCGACGACGTACGCGCGGCGCCACCGCTCGTCGCGCACAGTGATGCGATCGCCGCGCAGGCCGCGGCGCTCAAGCGCTTCCTGTTCAGAAACATGTACCGTCACTATCGCGTGATGCGCATGGCCAATAAGGCACGCCGCGTCGTGGTCGGCCTGTTCGACGCGTTCACCGACGACCCGCGGCTGCTGCCGCCGGACTATCAGTCGGCCGATGCGACGCGTCAGCCGCGTTTGATCGCGCATTACATCGCGGGGATGACCGATCGTTACGCGCTGAAGGAGTATCGGCGGCTGTTCGTGATCGACGACAACTAGGCGCTAGCGGCTGGGCGCGGCAAGCGGTGTAACGTTCAGCCTTCGCATCGAGCGGCCGTCGCGCCCCCTTGCCAGCACCGTCAAACCGGGCAAGCCAGCGTCATCGCGAACGGGACGCGAACAGCGCCCCCAGCACCAGCGCAAGCCCGCCGACGATCGCAATCGTCTGCCACGGATTTTCATGCACGTAGTGATCGGCGTCCGAGATCGCGACGCCCGCACGATCGCGCATCGCGTCGCGCGTGTCGTTCAGCCGCTCGCGCGCGGCGTCCAACTGTTTGCGCAGCCTGCCGCGCAGGGCCACGGCGTCGGCCTGCGTGCCGTCGGCCAAGGTCGATTCGAGTTCCGACAGCAGGGTGCGCAACTCGACCGCGATGTCTTCGGCCGCGTGGCGGCTGTGGCGAGCGATGCGCCGCGCGCGGCGACTCGCGCTGGTCCAGGATTCGCCGAGGGCGTCTCGCGTATTTGGAAGTGCTGTCATGGTCGCTCCGTCGATGAGTTGAAAGGCCCCGCGCATCGTCGCGCGGACACGCAATGCGCAGACGCAGTATCACGTCGTCGCATAGGAAACGCCATCTAAACGCAACTTCGATGCCAAGCGCTGCATCGCCGGTACCGCTGCACGCGTGCGGCTCACGACAGGATGGGGCGTGCCCGTATCGTCGCCGGATTTTGCACATGGACGCGCCGAATTCGCGTCAAATTTACAAACGCTGATGCCGGATGACGCTGCCATGCCGATGCAACAGAGACGCCAAATGCAAACGCCGTGATCGGTTCGATGACGGCGTTCCCCAGGTCGCGAAAATTCGACTACCCTAATTCAAGCTACCCGCTCTAGCGAAGCGTTAGAAACGGTAACCGACGTTGACGTAAGTGACGATCGGGTTCAGCTTGATCTTGGTTTGCGATTGCACGGTCAGCGTGCCGACCGGCGTGGCCGATGCCGAACTGAGCTTTGCGGTCGTGCTGAGCGGCAGGTACGAGATCGACACGCCGGCGAACCAATGCTGATTGAAGGCGTACGTGAAGCCCGCATTAAACACAGGTTCCCACGAACTATCCGTCGACACACTGGTCGGACCATGCAGAACGTTGGCTACGAATGCGCTGTTGGAAATGTGTGCGTCGGTGAACCAGATGCGGCTCACACCGAGACCGAGATACGGGCGGAACGAAGCGGTCGGCGCGTTGAAGTAGTACTTGAACAGCAGCGTCGGGCTCCACTGTTTGGCCTGCCCGAGCTTGCCGAACTGCGCGAAGCTGCCCGTGCCGTACAGATCGAAAGTAGGGGGGACGCCAATGACGAATTCGGTTGCGATATGGTCGGTGACGAAGTAGCCGGCGGTGAAACCGATGGTATCGGCCGAACTCAGCGAGGCGCCGGTGTTGGCTTCGGTGATGTTGGTTGGGCTACCGCCAATGCTGGTCACGGTCAGTGGGTCGCTGCTCGATTGGGGCGCAAGATGGAACCAGCCCGTCGAGAAGTAAATGGTGCCGGCCGATTGTGCGTGCGCTGCCGTGCTCATGCAGGCTAGCACTGCCATCCCCGTTACGGCCTGTTTTAATTTCATATGTGCTCCTCCAAAAAAGGCCCGCTCATTATGACTACAACGTTTGAAACAAACCATACGCGGCGGTTAGAGTTTTCTCCCTAAGCACCGCGTGGTTTCTGGCTTGGCCGCATGGCGCCGAACCTTGCGCCCATGCGGCTCTTCGGACCTTCGGGTATATACCAACGCGACTATTGGACACTCCAGCATGGCACGGCTTGCACGTCTTTATGTCCCCGACCAGCCGCAGCACGTCATCCTCCGCGGGCTCGACCAGCAGCCCGCCTTCGTCGACGACCAGGACTACGAGCTTTTCATCGACTGTCTGAAGGCGGCCTCCCGGGACCATCACCTTTCGATCCACGCTTACGCCTTGATGCCGGGCGCCGTGCAACTGCTCGTCACGCCCACCGAGGAGTCGAGCCTGCCCAAGGCGATGCAGGCCGTCGGGCGGCGCTATGTCGCGCACTTCAACCGGCGCTATGCGCGTCGCGGCACCTTGTGGGAAGGCCGTTACCGGGCCACCGTGATCGAGGGTGAACGCTACTTCCTGCTTGCGAGCCGGGTCGTGGAAATGTGTCCGGTGCGCTTGCAGCTGGTCAACGCGGCCGACGATTATCGCTGGTCGAGCTACCGTCATCACATCGGCCTCACCCTCGACAGTCTGATCACGGATCACCCCCTTTACTGGTCGCTCGGCAATACGCCGTTCGAGCGACAGCGTGCTTATCGCGAACTGTGCGAGCAGCCGCTCGACGAGCGCGAGGCAAGTCAGCTCCAGCAAGCCACGTTGAAGGGCTGGGTGCTCGGCAGCGACACGTACCGCGAATGGGCGGCGCGCGCCGCCAATCGACGTGTGTCACCCCTACCGCGTGGCCGACCACGCAAGGTGCGCGAGACGCCGCATACGCAGTGAGGCGGCGGCAGGGCGATACCCCGGCGGCGCCGATAGAGCCGCTTTAAATCGGATTAAAGCGATTTGCATCAAGGGACTGCATGAAGACGGCACGTCGGATGCCGTTTTCTTTTGCCCCAAGTTGATGTGGCACCAATAAAAAATAACCGCACTGCACCAAGTTGATAATCGGGGTCCTATCATTAGGTTTTATTTGCTATTTCCTTGATTCGTCGCGTATATTCCGATTTCCGACGCTTTTCGTCCCGCGCAGTCTTGCTGCGAGAAAGAGCGCCGTCGTAATCGCGAAGCGCACTGCGGCAAAAACACAATGGTTTAACGGCCTGTCCGGCCTCCTCACAGACGGTGTCCCCATGAACGACCACCAGCAACCGATTCACCCGGTTCCCGCCGCCCAAGGTCTGTACGACCCGCAAAACGAGCATGATGCCTGCGGCGTCGGCTTCGTCGCCCATATCAAGGGCCACAAGAGTCACGAAATCATCCAGCAGGGCCTGAAGATTCTCGAGAACCTCGATCACCGGGGCGCCGTCGGCGCCGATCCGCTGATGGGCGACGGCGCGGGCATCCTGATCCAGATTCCGGACGGCTTCTATCGCGAAGAGATGGCCCGGCAGGGCGTGACGCTGCCGCCGGCTGGCGAATACGGCGTCGGCATGATTTTCCTGCCGAAGGAGCACGCGTCGCGCATCGCCTGCGAACAGGAGCTCGAGCGCACGGTGAAGGCCGAGGGTCAGGTCGTGCTCGGCTGGCGCGACGTGCCGGTCGACCACGCCATGCCGATCTCGCCGACCGTGAAGGCGAGCGAGCCGCTGATCCGCCAGATCTTTATCGGCCGCGGCAAGGACATCATGGTGACCGACGCGCTTGAGCGGAAGCTGTACATCATCCGCAAGACCGCGAGCCATCGCATCCAGGCGCTGAAGCTCAAGCACGGCAAGGAATACTTCGTGCCGTCGATGTCGGCGCGCACGGTCGTCTACAAGGGTCTGCTGCTGGCGGGCCAGGTCGGCGTGTACTACCGCGACTTGCAGGACGACCGCACCATCTCGGCGCTCGCACTCGTGCACCAGCGCTTCTCGACCAACACGTTCCCGGCGTGGGAACTGGCTCACCCGTACCGCATGATCGCCCACAACGGCGAAATCAACACGGTGAAGGGCAACGTCAACTGGCTGAACGCGCGTACCGGCGCGATCGCCTCGCACGTACTCGGCGACGATCTGCCGAAGCTGTGGCCGCTGATCTATCCGGGCCAATCGGATACGGCATCGTTCGACAACTGTCTCGAACTGCTGGTGATGGCCGGCTACCCGCTCGTCCACGCGATGATGATGATGATTCCGGAAGCCTGGGAACAGCACACGCTGATGGACGAAAATCGCCGCGCGTTCTACGAATACCACGCCGCCATGATGGAGCCGTGGGACGGCCCCGCCGCCATCGCGTTCACCGACGGCCGCCAGATCGGCGCGACGCTCGACCGTAACGGTCTGCGCCCGGCGCGCTACATCGTCACCGACGACGACCTCGTCATCATGGCGTCGGAAGCCGGCACGTTGCCTATTTCCGAGTCGAAAATCGTCAAGAAGTGGCGTCTGCAGCCGGGCAAGATGTTCCTGATCGACATGGAGCACGGCCGCATCATCGACGACAAGGAACTGAAGGACAACCTCGCGAACGCCAAGCCGTACAAGAGCTGGATCGACGCCGTGCGCATCAAGCTCGACGAGATCGAGGCGAAGGCCGAAGACGTCGTGACGGAACGCCGCGAAGCTGCTGCGCTGCTGGATCGCCAGCAGGCGTTCGGCTACACCCAGGAAGACCTGAAGTTCCTGATGGCGCCGATGGCGCAAGCGGGCGAGGAAGCCGTCGGCTCGATGGGCAACGACTCGCCGCTCGCGGTCATGTCCAACAAGAACAAGACGCTCTATCACTACTTCAAGCAGTTGTTCGCGCAGGTCACGAACCCGCCGATCGATCCGATCCGTGAAAACATGGTGATGTCGCTCGTGTCGTTCATCGGCCCGAAGCCGAACCTGCTCGACACGAACAATATCAACCCGCCGATGCGTCTCGAAGTGTCGCAGCCGGTGCTCGACTTCAAGGACATCGCGAAGATCCGCGCGATCGATCAGTACACGGGCGGCAAGTTCAGCTCGTACGAACTGAACATCTGCTATCCGGTCGCCTGGGGCAAGGAAGGCATCGAGGCACGCCTTGCGTCGCTGTGCGCGGAAGCCGTCGATGCGGTCAAGTCCGGCTACAACATGCTGATCGTGTCGGACCGCAAGACCGATCGCGACAACGTCGCGATTCCGGCGCTGCTCGCTACGGCCGCGATCCACACGCACCTCGTGCAGCAGGGTCTGCGCACGAGTACGGGTCTCGTCGTCGAAACCGGTTCGGCGCGTGAAACGCACCACTTCGCGCTGCTCGCGGGCTATGGCGCGGAAGCCGTGCACCCGTACCTCGCGATGGAAACGCTGAGCCAGCTCGCGGCCGGCCTGAAGGGCGACCTGTCGGCGGAGAAGGCGGTCTACAACTTCACGAAGGCAGTCGGCAAGGGCCTGCAGAAGGTCATGTCGAAGATGGGTATTTCGACCTACATGTCGTACACCGGCGCGCAGATTTTCGAAGCGGTCGGTCTTGCCGCGGATCTGGTGTCGAAGTACTTCCACGGCACGTCGTCGAAAGTCGGCGGCATTGGTCTGTTCGACGTCGCGGAAGAAGCGATCCGTTTGCATCGCGAAGCATTCGGCGACAACCCGGTCCTCGCGAACATGCTGGACGCGGGCGGCGAGTACGCGTACCGCGTGCGCGGCGAAGAACACATGTGGACGCCGGATGCGATCGCCAAGCTGCAGCACTCGGCGCGCAGCAACTCGTACCAGACGTACAAGGAATACGCGCATCTGATCAACGATCAGACCAAGCGCCACATGACCTTCCGCGGCCTGTTCGAGTTCAAGTTCGATCCGACCAAGGCGATCCCGCTCGACGAAGTCGAACCGGCGAAGGAAATCGTCAAGCGTTTCGCGACCGGCGCGATGTCGATGGGCTCGATCAGCACCGAAGCGCACGCCACGCTCGCCGTCGCGATGAACCGCATCGGCGGAAAGTCGAACACCGGTGAAGGCGGTGAAGACGCAAACCGTTACCGCAACGAACTGCGCGGCATTCCGGTCAAGAACGGCGACACGATGAAGTCCGTGATCGGCGACGAAGTGGTCGTCGACATTGCGTTGAAGGAAGGCGATTCGCTGCGCTCGCGCATCAAGCAGGTCGCGTCGGGCCGCTTCGGCGTGACGGCGGAGTACCTCGTGTCGGCCGACCAGATCCAGATCAAGATGGCGCAGGGCGCGAAGCCGGGCGAAGGCGGTCAGCTGCCGGGTCACAAGGTGTCGGACTACATCGGCAAGCTGCGTTACTCGGTGCCGGGCGTCGGCCTGATTTCGCCGCCGCCGCACCACGACATCTACTCGATCGAAGATCTGGCGCAGCTGATTCACGATCTGAAGAACGTGAACGCGTCGTCGAGCATCTCGGTGAAGCTCGTGTCGGAGTCGGGCGTCGGTACGGTTGCCGCGGGTGTCGCGAAGGCGAAGGCCGACCACGTCGTGATCGCCGGTCATGACGGCGGCACGGGTGCATCGCCGCTGTCGTCGATCAAGCATGCGGGCACGCCGTGGGAACTGGGTCTCGCCGAAACGCAGCAGACGCTGGTGCTGAACCGGCTGCGCGGCCGTATCCGCGTGCAGGCCGATGGTCAGATGAAGACCGGCCGCGACGTCGTGATCGGCGCGCTGCTCGGCGCTGACGAGTTCGGCTTCGCGACGGCGCCGCTCGTCGTCGAAGGCTGCATCATGATGCGCAAGTGCCATCTGAACACGTGCCCGGTCGGCGTCGCGACGCAAGATCCGGTGCTGCGCGCGAAGTTCCAGGGCCAGCCGGAACACGTCGTGAACTTCTTCTTCTTCATTGCGGAAGAGGCGCGCGAAATCATGGCGCAACTCGGTATCCGCAAGTTCGACGACCTGATCGGTCGCGCGGAACTGCTCGACACGAAGAAGGGTATCGAGCACTGGAAGGCGAAGGGCCTCGACTTCTCGCGTGTGTTCTACCAGCCGCAAGTGCCGGCTGAAGTCGCGCGCAAGCACGTCGACGTGCAGGATCACGGCCTCGACCGCGCGCTCGACCACACGCTGATCGAGAAGGCGAAGGCCGCGATCGAGAAAGGCGAGCACGTGTCGTTCATCCAGCCGGTGCGCAACGTGAACCGCACGGTCGGCGCGATGCTGTCGGGCACGATCGCGAAGAAGTACGGCCACGAAGGACTCGCGGACGACGCGATCCACATCCAGTTGAAGGGCACCGCGGGTCAGAGCTTCGGCGCGTTCCTCGCGAAGGGCATCACGCTGGATCTGGTCGGCGACGGCAACGACTACGTGGGCAAGGGCCTGTCGGGCGGCCGCATCATCATCCGTCCGACCAACGATTTCCGCGGCAAGTCGGAAGAGAACATCATCTGCGGCAACACGGTGATGTACGGCGCGATCGAAGGCGAAGCCTTCTTCCGCGGCGTGGCCGGCGAGCGTTTCTGCGTGCGTAACTCGGGCGCGACGGCGGTCGTCGAAGGCACGGGCGACCACGGTTGCGAATACATGACGGGCGGCACGGTCGTCGTGCTCGGCGAGACGGGCCGTAACTTCGCGGCCGGCATGTCGGGCGGCATCGCGTACGTGTTCGATCCGGACGGCATGTTCGCGAGCAAGTGCAACAAGTCGATGGTCGCGCTCGAACCGGTGCTGCAACAGGCCGAACAGGAGCGCACGGTCGATCAGGGCGTGTGGCATCGCGGCACGACCGACGAAGCGCTGCTCAAGGGGTTCATCGAGCGTCACTTCCAGTTCACGGGCTCTCCGCGCGCGAAGGCGCTGCTCGAAAACTGGGACGCGGCACGCCGTCAGTTCGTGAAGGTGTTCCCGACCGAATACAAGCGCGCGCTCGGCGAACTCGCCGCGAAGAAGGCGAACAGCGAAGTGCTCGCCGCCTGAGCTGCCTTCACGGAAGTCAACTTTAGACGTACCCGCCGCGTTCCGACCAATCGACGCGTGGCGGGTCCAGATTACCCCCTAGATACAGATAGAGAAGAGAACCACATGGGCAAGGCAACCGGTTTTCTCGAGTTCGAACGTCGCCACGAGACGTACGAGGCTCCGCTCACGCGTGTGAAGCACTACAAGGAATTCGTCGCGGCACTGACCGACGACGAAGCGAAGATCCAAGGCGCGCGTTGCATGGACTGCGGCATTCCGTTCTGCAACAGCGGCTGCCCGGTCAACAACATCATCCCGGACTTCAACGACCTGGTGTTTCGTCAGGACTGGAAGAACGCGATCGAAGTGCTGCATTCGACCAACAACTTCCCCGAGTTCACGGGCCGCATCTGCCCGGCACCGTGCGAAGCGGCGTGCACGCTCGGCATCAACGACGACCCGGTCGGCATCAAGTCGATCGAGCACGCGATCATCGACAAAGCCTGGACCGAAGGCTGGGTCGCGCCGCAAACGCCGAAGCACAAGACCGGCAAGAAGGTCGCCGTGGTCGGCTCGGGCCCCGCGGGTCTCGCGGCCGCGCAGCAGCTCGCGCGTGCCGGTCATGACGTGACCGTGTTCGAGAAGAACGACCGGATCGGCGGCCTGCTGCGTTATGGCATCCCCGACTTCAAACTGGAGAAGTGGCAGATCGACCGCCGCATGCGCCAGATGGAAGGCGAAGGCGTGACGTTCCGCACCAACGTGTTCATCGGCAAGCCTGACTCGCTGCCGGCGCACATCGGCAACACCGCGAAGGAAACCATCACGCCGGCCGAGCTGAACGAACAGTTCGACGCGGTCGTGATCGCCGGTGGTTCCGAAATGCCGCGCGATCTGCCGGTGCCGGGCCGCGAGCTCGAAGGCGTGTACTACGCGATGGAATTCCTGCCGCAGCAGAACAAGGTCAACGCCGGCGACAAAGTGCCGAACCAGCTCGTCGCGAAGGGCAAGCACGTCGTCGTGATCGGCGGCGGCGATACCGGTTCCGACTGCGTGGGCACGTCGAACCGTCACGGCGCGAAGAGCGTCACGCAGTTCGAGCTGCTGCCGCAGCCGCCGGAAGAAGAGAACAAGCCGCTCGTATGGCCGTACTGGCCGATCAAGCTGCGCACGTCGTCGTCGCATGAGGAAGGCTGCGAGCGCGACTGGGCGGTCGCGACCAAGCGTCTCGAAGGCAAGAACGGCAAGGTCGAGAAGCTGATCGCCGCGCGCGTCGAATGGAAGGACGGCAAGATGGTCGAAGTGCCGAACTCCGAATTCGAAATGAAGGCCGACTTCGTGCTGCTCGCGATGGGCTTCACGCAGCCGGTGTCGCCGGTGCTCGAAGCGTTCGGCGTCGACAAGGATGCGCGCGGCAACGTGCGCGCCACGACCGAGGGCGACAAGGCGTACTACACGTCGGTGAACAAGGTGTTCACGGCAGGCGACATGCGCCGTGGCCAGTCGCTCGTGGTGTGGGCGATTCGCGAAGGCCGTCAGTGCGCACGTTCGGTCGATGCGTTCCTGATGGGGCATTCGGAACTGCCGCGTTAAGCGTCTTCAGCCGGTGTGCGTGCCTGGCGTTCCAGGCCGCGCGCGCCGGCCACGATTTGCAGGAAGACATGGAGACGACAAGGCGCCCCATGAAGGGCACCTGTAGCGGGAAAGCAATGCAGTAAAAAAGAAACCGGGCTCGCCTGAAAGGGGCAGCCCGGTTTTCTTTTGCCTCGTCGCGGTGCGTTATGTCCGCCTCATTGGCGATAGCGCGCGAGCGTCAGACCGTCGAGATCGATCTCCGGTTTGCGCTGTGCGATCAGATCCGCGACCACGCGCGCCGAGCCCATCGACATCGCCCAGCCCGTCGAGCCGTGCCCGAGGTTCAGCCATAAGTTGTCGATGTTGCACGGGCCGAGCAGCGGCGCGCCATCGGGCGTCATCGGCCGGCGGCCGACCCAGAAGTGCGCGGAAGTCGGATTGGCCGCGTGCGGAAACCAGTCGCGCAGCACCGTGAGCAGCGTTTGCAGCGCCTGCTCGCGCAACGTCGTCTGGCGATTGCCGAGCTCCGCCGTACCCGCGATGCGCAGGTTGTTGCCGAAGCGCGTGATCGCCGTCTTCAGCGATTCGTCCATCAGTGCCGCCCGTGGCGCTTTTTCCTCGTCGGTCACAGGCAGCGTGGCCGAATAGCCCTTCACCGGATAGAGCGGCACCTTCACGCCGAGCGGCGCGAGCAGCGCCGCGCTATCGACGCCGAGCGCGACGACCACCGCGTCGGCCGGCAGCGTCTGCGCGCCCTGCTCGCTTTGAATATGCACGCCGAGCACCGTCGCTCCCTCGACATCGAGCGACGTGACGCGCGTGTCGAAGCGAAAGCTCACGCCATTGCGCTCGCAGATCGCGCGCAGTTCGCGGGTGAAGCGCGCGCAGTCGCCGGCTTCGTCGTCGGGCAGATAGAGGCCCGAGAACGGCGCCTGACGCGCCCAGCGCAGACCGGGCTCGATCTCCGCGCACTGCGCGGCGCTGACTTCCCGATGCACGATGCCCGCATCGCGCAGCACCGCGAGCGCCGGCTGCGCGAGTTCGACGTCGTACTCGCTGCGAAACAGTTGCAGATAGCCCTGGCTGCGGCCGTAGTCGAACGGATGACGGCCGCGAAATTCGTGCAGGCAAGCGCGGCTGTAGTACGCGATGCGCTGCATACGCTGTTTGTTCACGCGAAAGCGGTCGAGGTCGCACTCGCGCAGCCAGCGCGCGATCCAGCGCCATTGGGCCGGATCGAGCGTCGGCCGGAAGATCAGCGGCGAGGCCGGCTTGAACAGGTACTTGAGGATTTTCGCCGGCATGCCGGGCGCGGCCCATGGCGTCACGTAGCCCGGCGCGATCACGCCGGCGTTGCCGAAACTCGTGGACAGGGCGACGTCGGGTTCACGCTCGATCACCGTCACGTCGCAGCCTTGCTGGCACAGATAAAAAGCAGTGGCGACGCCGATGACGCCGCCGCCGAGTACGATCGTTTTCATGATTGTGGAACTGCGGTGTCAGACGATCTCAAGCGGCGGAGCCGGCCGCCCCGAGCACCTTACCCTTCGTTTCCGGCAGGCACAACGCGGCGACGATCACGAGCAGATACCCCGAGCCCGCGACGATGCCCATCGCCTTCACGAGCGTCATCGTCTGCGCGAAGGTGCCGACGAGTATCGGAAAGAACGAGCCGAGCCCGCGCCCGAGGTTGTAGCAGAAGCCTTGTCCCGAACCGCGAATCTCGTTCGGATACAGCTCCGACAGATACGCGCCGATGCCCGCGAAAATCCCCTGCACGACGATGCCGAGCGGAAAGCCGAGCGCGAGCATCATCGTGTCGGTGATCGGCAGCATCGTGTAGACCATGCCGAGCACGAACGAGCCGACCGCGAACAGCACGAACGACGCGCGCCGGCCGATCCTGTCGCACAGAATCGCGCCGACGATATAGCCGGCGAACGAACCGACGATCAGCACGATCAGATAGCCGCTCGTATTGAACACCGACAGATGGCGCTCCGTCTTCAGATAGGTGGGCAGCCACGTCGTGATCGCGTAGTAGCCGCCGAGCATGCCGGTGCACAGCGCGCTGCCGAGCACAGTTGTCTTCAGATACGCGGCCGAGAAGATCTGCATGAAGTGCGACGTGTTGATGCCGCTTTCGCGCGCGCGACGCGTCGCGACAAAGATGTCGGGGTCGCTGACGTTGCGGCGGATGTAGATGATCCATGCGGCGGGCAGCAGGCCAACCCAGAAACACGCGCGCCACGCGTACTGCTCGGGCAGCAGCGCGAAAGCCGCCCAGTAGACGATCGCCGCGGCCGCCCAGCCGAACGACCAACTGCTCTGCACGGTGCCGACCGCCTTTGCGCGATGCTGTGGCGAGCGGATCGTCTCGGCCATCATGATCGTCACGACCGACCACTCACCGCCGAAGCCGATGCCCTGCAGCGTACGCGTGGCGAGCAACTGCCAGAACGACTGCGTGAAGCCAGACAGGAACGTGAAGATCGCGAAGGTGGCGATCGTCCATTGCAATACACGGATGCGGCCGTGGCGATCGGCAAGAATGCCGGCGAGCCAGCCGCCGATCGCCGACGAAATCAGCGAGCTGGTGGCGATCATGCCTGCTTCGCTTTTGCTCATGCCCCACGTCGCGATCAGCGTCGGGATGAGGAACGAGTAGATCATGAAGTCGAACGCGTCGACCGCGTATCCGCCGAAACCGGCGAATAGCGTGCGACGCTCGCGCGGGGTCAGCTCGGTGAACCATTGGAGAGAAGACATGTTTTGTTGTGGTCTCCAGGTTTCTTGTGCCCGCGGGGGCCGGATGGGAGGGTGTCAGTATTCTACGGGGATGCGGCGTCGTGAGGCCAGTTGGGGTCAAAAAGGGTGTGCGCGCGGTAACGGCCGATAAGGCGCCGCAAGGGAACGGAAATCAGTGGGCCAACCGTCCCTCTTTTTTCTTACTAACCGCTACGATGTAACGCAAAACTTTCTGGTCAACGTTAAACTGCGTCTGCAGCCCCGGCTGCCCCACGCAATCCTCCTATACACCTGTCGCCCCCGATGTCCGTTACCGCGAAAAACCGTTCGCCTTTCCGCGCCCTTGCGAGCACGATCGTGCCCGTGGAGCGCGGCATGCCCGGCGAAGCGTCGGCGGCGCGGCGACGCTTTCTGAGGGGCTCGGCCGGTGTGATGCTGGCCGCGGGTTTCGGCAGCACGCTGCTGTCCGCCTGCGGCGGTAGTCTCGAAGCCGATCAGCCGGCTACGCCGCGGCTCGTGTCGGTCAGCAACTTCCGCGATGTCGGCGGCGCGGGTGCCGGCTATCTGACCGTCGACGGCAAACAGATGCGGCGCGGCGTGTTCTATCGCGCGAACGCGCTGACGCTGAGCGGCACCGACACGGCGACGCTCGACAAGCTCGGTATCGTGTCGGTCTACGACCTGCGCACGCCCGCCGAAATCGCACGCACCGCCGACGTGCTGCCGAGCGGCGCGACATCCTCGACGCTGAACGTGCTCGGCATGAACGACTTCGTCGCGCCCCCGGTCGATTCTCCCGTCGACGCCGTCGCGTTCATGCAGGCGCAGGCGCGCGCGTATGTGACGGGCGGCCCGCAGCGAGCCGCCTATGGCGCGCTGCTCGGCGCGCTCGCCGACGGCACGGGCGCGCAGCTATTCCACTCGAACGCGGGCAAGGATCGCGCGGGCTGGGTCGCGGCGCTGCTGCTCAGCATCGCCAACGTTCCGCTCGACGTGATCATGCAGGACTACCTGCTCAGCAACGTCTATCTCGCGCCATCGATCGCCGCGCAAACCACCACGCTGCGCGCGCAGGAAGGCGCGGCCATCGCGACGGCGAGAGCGCCGTTGCTCGACGTCGACGAGAATTATCTGCAGGCGGGCTTCGACCAGGTGCAGGCGAGCTACGGCACGATGGCGAGCTACCTGACGCAAGGCCTCGGTCTTTCCACGGCGACGGTCGACGCGCTGCGCAATCGGCTCGTGCATTGACGCGCTTCGCTGGCGCGCTTTGGTGGCCTTCCTTACAGCGCAAAAAAAAGTCCGCCGCAGAGGTGCGGGCGGACCGGGAAGGGCTGCATCGAGGTTGCCGGGGGTGACTATAAGGCCGCACCCCGCGCGACAGTCGATGCGGTAAGGGCAGGTAAGTGTCCGGTCCGCGCCGCGTTTGCCTGCGATCATCCTTACGACAGCGCCGGCTCCACCGGCAATTCGATCCGCACTTCGAGCCCCCCCCTGCGCGTGATTGCGCACGAGGCAGCGTCCACCGCGATCGTGCGCGAGCCGCGCGACGATCGCGAGACCGAGCCCGCAATGGCCTTCGCCGCCGCGCGCGGCGTCGAGCCGCACGAACGGCTTCATCGCCGCGGCAATGCGGTCGTCGGGAATGCCGGCGCCGTGGTCGCGCACGCTGATCGTCCAATGACGGTCGCTGCACGCGGTCGAGATTTCCACGGGCGGCATGCCGTGTTCGAGCGCGTTGTCGACGAGGTTCGTCACGAGCCGGTCGAGCAGCGTGCGCGGCAGCGTGAACGAGGGGCCGGCGCGCAGATCGAGCGCGAACAGCGGGGTTTCGGCGGGGTCCGCCGCTTCGGCGGTTTCAGCGGCCTCCGCGTAATCGCCCGAGGAAAACTGCTCGCGCAAGAACTCGTCGACTTCGACGGGCGGTCCGGCGTCCGCCGATTGGCCCGCGAATTCGAGGAACTGCTGGACGATGTTGGTCAGGGAATCGACGTCGCGGATCAGGCCCGCGCGCTCGTTTTCGTCGACCAGCACGCTTGCGCGCAGCTTCAGGCGCGTGAGCGGCGCCTTCAGATCGTGCGCGACGCCGGCGAGCATCACCGCCTGGTCGTCGCCGGCTTCGTTCAGGCGCCGCATCATGTCGTTGAATGAGCCGATCAGCTCACGCAACTCGCGCGGGCCCTGCACCGGCAGGGGTTGGGGCCGGCCGCCCGAGCCGAACGCCCGCGACGCATCGGCCACGCGCGACAACGGCCGTTGCATCTGCCACACCGCGAACAACGACAGGATCAGCCCGGCGACCAGCATCGACACCGATTCGATCAGAAAGCGCGGCGGCGGCGGCAGGTCGACCGGCACGACGACCCAGTTCGACTTGCCCGGGACCAGCACCCACAGTTGCGGCGGACGCAGATCGTCGACGGCGATCTGCGTGCCGGCCGGCAGGTTCTCACGCAGGTGCCGGCTCAGTTCGACCACCATATGCTCGTGCGGCTCGCGCAGATGCACGCTGGTCGGCATGTTCCAGGTGGGCACCAGATGCACGCGCATCGCCGGCGCGAGCGCGGCGCCCTTGATCGGCTCGCCGTTGATCGCCTGCAGCACGAGCAGAATGCCGCGCGCGAAGCCGTCGATTTCATGGCGCGGCGGCTGCATCGTCACCAGCACGAACCAGCTCGCCTGAATCGCGAACAGCACCGCCGCCGACAGCAACGCCATTCTGCCGAACAGCGTGTTCAGCGGATTTCTCATGCGCTCGGGGCGGCCCCGTCCTCGAAGGGCGCGCCGTTGGCGTCGGGCACGAACACGTAGCCCTTGCCGCGCACCGTTTGCACGTAGCACGGGTTCGACGGGTCGTCTTCGATCACGCGGCGCAGGCGCCAGATCGGTACGTCGAGGCTACGGTCGCGGAACGCGAGGTTGTCGCGATGCACGAGATCGTGAATCAGCACGCGCGACAGCACCTTGTACGGATTGTTGACGAAGATCTTCAGCAGCGCGAATTCGCTGTCGCGCAGCGGCAGCTTGGCGTCGTCGCGGCTCAGCGAGCGCGTGGCGAAGTCCAGTTCGAATGGACCGAAGCGATAGCGCTTGCGTGCTTCGGGCGCGCTCGTGGTGGACGGCCCGCGCCGGCGCAACACGGTCTGGATCCGCACGAGCAGTTCGCGCGGATCGAACGGCTTGGTCAGATAGTCGTCCGCGCCGAGCGACAGGCCGACGATGCGGTCGGCCACCGTGCCGCGCGCGGTCACGAAGATCACCGGGATGTCGTCGCCGGCGGCGCGCAACGCGGTGAGCGCGCGCAGGCCGTCGGTGTTCGGCATCATGATGTCGAGCACGACGACCGACGGCCGCTCACGCTCGAGACGACGCTGCAAATGGGTGCCGTCATGCAGCACGGACGCATCGAAGCCGTTCGACTGCAGAAATTTGCAAAGCAGATCGCGTACGACCGGATCGTCGTCGACGATAAGGACCTGTGGATTCATGGCGAAATTCTAGACTGGCCCGCCAGACGCGCGACCGGGCATTTCCTTACCAACGCTTACTGTGTGCCGCTCGGTGCTGGCGGGCTCGCGCCGGGGCGGATCAGCGAAGGTGCAGCGCTTACTTTAGCACTGCCTGATCCGGCTCTGCGCGACGACAGGCACGCGATGACAACGGTTGGCAAGCACTCGAAAGCCCTCGCAAGCCCACGGAACTGATCGTAACAACCGCGCGAAAGCGTGCTTTGCTTCGCCCATCGTCGGCACCCGCGCGGCGCGATGATTCGTTCCGCAGCAAGTCGCGCCGCACGCCGAACGAGGCCCGCTGCCTCGGACGACGGCGCGTGGCGTTCAACCGACACCGGTGCGCAATGCGCACCTTCGCGAGGTCCATCATGACGATCCACAATACGCTCAGTTCCACGCCTTTCTCCTCGCTGGCGAATAAGCCGGCCACGGAGAAATCCGCCAGTTCAAACTCCACGGGCGAAGCGGCGAAATCGCAGCAGAGCGCCGGGCTCGGGAAGCCTGCACTGCCTGCGCCGGGCACGGGGCTCATCGGCCATCTGCTCAACACGACTGCGTGAATCGGCGAGGTCCGCGTGCCGTTATCCAGAACTACTGAGCAGCGGCGGCGCGCCGTGGCGTGGCTCGTTGCCGGCGCGCTGCTGTTGCCGCTCGGCGGCTGCGGCGCCGCGGCGCTGCCGTGCCGGGTCACGGCGGCGACCCTGAAAGTGCTGCCGGTCGTCGGCCATGCGGCGGCGACGCCTTTCGACATGTGCGCTTCCGCGATCGATTGAATCATGACGCTTACCCGGATGGTTGGTGCACTGATGCTGCTCGGCGGCGTGCTGTCGTGCGCCGCGCATGCACAGCTCGTCGCGCGCAGTGCGAAGGCGGCCAGCGCGGCATCGAACAGCGTCGTCACCGACACGCGGCGGCGCTCGCCGGACGCGCCGTTTTCGTTTCGCGGCGTCGCGCTCGGCATCACGATCGACGAATTCCGCGCGGGCTCGACCGTGCGCGCGACGCCGGTCGGCAGCGTGCCGATCTGCGAGACGGACGTGCAGGCCGGAGCGCTCGGCATGCGGCTGAAGTCGCACGATAGCCTGAGCGTCGCGTGCCGCTGGGCGCATCGCGATGATGAACGCTGGGCGGTGTCGCAGGCCGTGGTCGATGGTGCGCCGGCGCTCGAACACGTGATGCGCTTCGCGCGCATCGACGGGCAGGGCGCGCTGCGTCTCTACGAGATGTCGTTCGTGATCGACGAGCTGACCGCGGAGGATCTGCGCGACGCGCTCGAGGATCGTTACGGGCCGCCGCGTCTCGCGACCCGCAACGCGGCGGCGCCGGGCGCGATGCCGATGTACGTATGGGAGAACGCGGTGAGTTCGATCACGCTGTGCTTTCTGCCCGGCAGCCGCAACGGCACGCTCACGTATCTGCTGAAGGGCTCGGATGCGTGGATGAAAGCGGTCGTGCGGCAGTGGCAGGCGAGCGGCGCCGACGCGGGCTGACGTTTGCCAGGCAACCCTGATTACCGGTGCGATCCCAACGCCGAAACCGGGCGGTGTCCGGATGGGCCGCCTCACTTCGACTCCTTTCATCCTTTCCGCCACGGAGCCAGCATGACCGCGCTACGTCTCACCCTCGTGCTCGGCGCCGCGACCTGTCTCGCGGGCTGTTCGAGCGCGCAGACCAGGTCGATCGTCGAAACGCCGATGGCGCCGCCGCTCGCGTCCGCGCCGTTGAACGTCAACACGCAAGGCGCGATCTATCAGGCCGGCGCGCCGCTGCTGCTGTATGAGACGCCGCGCGCGCAGCACGTCGGCGACGTGCTGACGATCCGGCTGTCGGTATCGTATAGCGGCAACAACAGCGCGAGCGCGTCGGCGAACCGCACGAGCAGCATCACCTCGACTGCCGCGGATCAATCGACGAATGCCGCCGCGCGACTCGCCAAACTGTTCAACATCGGCTCTGCCAGCACCGACTACAAAGGGCAGGGCAAAAGGGCAGGGCAATCTGAGCGACATCAGCGACATGACGGGCACGCTAGCCGTCACCGTGATCGGCACGGTGTCGGGCGGCAATCTCGTCGTGTCAGGCGAGAAGGTGATCGCGATGAGCGGGACCCGCGACCGTCTTCGACTCTCGGGCATCGTCAATCCCAAGGACATCGAAGCAGGCAATTACGTCGCGTCGAGCAAGGTCGCGAACGCGCGCATCGAGCAGGCGGGCCTCGGCATGGTCAACGATGCGACGACGATGGGCTGGCTGCAGAGGATGTTTCTGAGTGTGCTGACGTTTTGACCGTCAGCCGGGTCAGCGCGGTGCGCGCGACACCGCGCTGCGCGTTACGTGCGACGCGTGGGCCGCATCAACCGGCTTCGACCATCAGGCGCCGCTAACCGAGCGGCGGCGCAAGCCCGCGTTCGGCCGCGCCGATCTCGCCGTCCGGCACGAACACGTAGCCGCGTCCCCACACCGTCTGCACGTAGCGCGGTTCCGACGGGTCCACTTCGATCAATCGACGCAAGCGCCAGATCGATACGTCGAGACTGCGGTTGCGATGCGCTTCGCTATTGCCGTGCAGTTTTTCGAGCAGCTGCGCACGCGTGAGCACGGTCATCGCGTGCGTGACGAACACCTTCAGCATCGCGAATTCGCTCGAACGCAGCGTGATGCGTTCGCCGTCGCGGCGCAGTTCGCGCGCGGGGAAGTTCACTTCGAAGCGGCCGAAATGATAGGGCGCGCGCTGTTCGGGCGCGCCCGGCGCGATCGAGCCGCGACGCCGCAGCACGGTGCGAATCCGCGCGACGAGTTCGCTCGGTTCGAAAGGCTTGCCGAGATAATCGTCGGCGCCGAGTTCGAGGCCGATCACGCGATCGATCGGATCGGCGCGCGCGGTCAGCAGGATCACGGGAATGTCGTCGCCGGCGACACGCAAGGCGCGCAGCGCGCTGATGCCGTCGAGCTCCGGCATCATGATGTCGAGCACGACGAGCGCGGGACGCTCCTGCTGCAATCTGCGCTGCAACGCCAAGCCATTTTCCAGCGTGGCGACCTTGAAGCCGCGGCCGTGCAGATATTCGCTGACGAGCTCGCGTACGACGGGATCGTCATCGACGATCAGGATGGTCTGGTTCATTCAGGTCATCTTAGTGATGCGCACGGGCCGCGCAAAGCGTATACCGCTTTCCAATCCTTTCCCGTGTAAGGCGCTGCAAGCGAAAGCAAAGCCGCGAGCACTCAGTGGGGCGGCGGGAAGGCCTGCGAGGTTTGCAGGGTCTGCTGTTGCTGCGCTTGACGCGGGAAATCGGTCCGATCGACCACCATCCGCTCGATCAGCCCGCCGAGCTTGACCGAGGCCGACGAAAAACGGTCGGTGTTCAGGCCGCCGGTCTGATAGCGCGCGGTGACCAGAATGCGGCCGCTCTGGATCAGCGTCAGATCGATGATCGACAGGTACTGGATCGATTCGTCGCTGAACGAGCGGCGGCCATAGTCGATCGCGGCGTCGTAGACGAGCCGCGCTTCGCAGCCGGCCGGCGAGGTGCCCGGATTGTAGACGTCCGAACGAATACCGCGCCGCTCGAGCGCGAGCTGCAGCGCCGGCACGAAATCGCCGACCGACACCGTCGGGTTCACTTCGATGCAGAGGTGCTGCAAATCCGCGGGCCGCCCGTTGACGAAGGTCGGCGACGAGTAGTTCGACGCGATCGCGTAGCCGGCCTGGATGACGGAGCCGGTGGCGTCGGCGGCCTGGACCAGCGTCCAGGCGCAGCCGTCGAGCGCGAGCGTCAGCGTCGCGGCGAAGGCGGCGAGGGCGCAACGACGCCGGCATATCAGCGAGGCGACCAGACACAGGCGCGAATGCCTGGTTGCCGCTGGCGCGCGCACGGTCGGCGACGAGGTCATGAGGCAGCGCCCGATCCCGGTCACGAAATGCGATGGAGCATCAAAAGCAGCTCGGCCGCGCGCTCAGCGCGTCACGCGCAGTCGCAGTTCGTTCTGACCTTGCACGCTCGCGGTGACGTTCACGCGACGGGCGTCGGTGGTCACGACGAAATGCTGGCGCACGGGTGTGTTGACGTCGTGCACGACGCGCGGAAAGCAGGCGGCGATGTCGGCGCCGAGTTCTTCGAGCGGATCGTTGATGACGCCGTCGGCTTGCCAGTGCGCGCGCCAGTGGCAGTCGTACGCGTGCGTGCTGGCGCGGCAATCGTCGGGATGGGAGACGCCCGGCAGTTGCGCGGCGGCCTCGCCCGGCAGTCGCCGGAAATCGCTCGCATCGACGATGTGCGTGAGCGCCGCGCAGATATCGGCGGGTTGGTCCGGCCCGGTCGTTTGCGCGGCATCGACGGCGTTCGTGAGCAGCAGCGCCGCGCCGCAGGCGAGCGCGATGCGCGGGAGCAAAGACGGGAGCAAAGGTGAAACACGGCGAGCGAATGACATGGGCGAGGAGTCCGAAGAGCGGTTGCGATGAAAGACGTGACTGACATCAACGACGGCCGGCGCATGGCGCGGCCCGTACGACTATCGTCGCTGCTCGCAGGCATTTTCAAAGCGCGGAACAGCTTGCGCGCTCCGCAAATGCTTTCGAATTCTTCTCGTGTCTTTCCGGATGTTGCGCCCGGAGGTGCCGGCGCGCAGGCGAGGCTTAACCGAGCGTCAAGCCGCCATCGATGTGAATCACCTGGCCGGTGATGTGGCGTGCCGCGTCGGACAGCAGGAATGCGATCAGCGCGGCGACGTCGTCCGGTTCGGCAACATGACCGAGCGGCGTGGCTTCGGCGGCGTGCGCCCACACGGCCGCGTTGTCGGCGCTTGGGCCGCGATCCTTGCGCGTGTAGCCCGGCGCCACGCAATTGACGGTCACGCCGAGCGGCGCGAGCTCCGCGGCCGCCGTTTTCGCAAGCGCTTCGAGTGCCGCTTTCGCGGCCGCCGTCGCGGCGAATGGCGCATCCGCGCGATAGCGATGCGCGACGAACGAACTCAAGGCGACCACGCGACCGCGCTTCGATGTTTCGAGCGCGGGCATCGCGCGCCGCACGAGCGCGGCGAAGGCTGCTGGCATCGCGGCGAAGGCGGCGCCGAAGGTGTCGGGATCGAGCGCGGCCAGCGTTTGGCGCTGCGCATGGCCGGCGTTCGCGACCAGTTGATCGAGTGCGCCGAAGCTCGCCAGCGTCTGATGGATCACGTGCTCCGCCGCGCCGCGCTCGGCGAGGTCGCCGAACACGGTCGCGCAGTGTGCGCCGCTTGCCGTGCAGTCGGCGGCAACCTGCACGAGCCGTCGACGGGAGGCGTCGTCTGCGCCGCGCGCGTGCAGCATCAACGACGTATGCCGCGCCGCGAGGCGCCGTGCGAGCGCCGCGCCGATGCCGGAACCGGCGCCGGTGATCAGCACGACGCGAGCGGCGGTGCCGTGCGCTTCGCTGACGTGAGCGCCGCTCGCGTCGCTCACGCCGCTACCGCTTCGACAGAACGCTCGACGTCGAGCGTTTCGTCATGGAACGCGGCGAGCGATTCGCGATGCGCGACGCTGACGATCGCAGCCTTCGGCAACCGCTCGGTGAACAGCCGATAGAGCCGCGACTCGTTTTCCGCGTCGAGCGCGCTGGTCGCTTCGTCGAGGAACAGGTAGTCCGGCTTGTGCAGCAGCACGCGCGCGGCGGCGAAGCGCTGCTGCTCACCCGGCGACAGCACGCGAGTCCAGTGCGCCGTTTCCTGCAGACGGTCCGAGTATTCCGACAGATGGCAGGTGATGAGCGCGTCGCGGCATTCGTCGTCGCCATAGGTGTCCGCCGCCGACGGATACGCGAGCGCCGCCTTCAGCGTGCCGATCGGCATGTAGCTGACCTGCGGGATGAACATCATGCGCGCGTTGACCGGTGCGTCGATCGAGCCGTCGCCGAACGGCCACAGGCCCGCGAGCGCGCGCATCAGCGTGCTCTTGCCGGCGCCCGACGGACCGCGCACGAGCCAGCGCGAGCCCGGCCGGATCGCGATATCGCGGATGCGCGACAGTGGGTTGCCATTGGGCAGCGCGAGCTGGAGGCTGTCGGTGGTAAGCGTGTTGCTGTCGACGAAATGCAGATTGATGCCGCCATGTTCCGTGGCCGGCGACACCGATTCCTTCAGACGCGGCGAATGCACGACGCGCTTGAATTCGCGCAACCGGTTCACGGTCGCGCGCCATTCGACGAGGCTCGTATAACTGTTGATGAACCACGAGAACGAATCGCTGACCGTGCCGAACGCGCTCGAAATCTGCATCAGCACGCCGAACGTGAACGCGCCCGCGAAGTAGCGCGGCGAGGCGACGACGATCGGGAAAATGATCGCGATCTGGCCGTAGAAGCTCAGCACGAAGGTCAGGCGCTTCGTGTACTTCATCACCTGCCACCAGTTGTCGCGGATGCGGCCGAACAGCGTGCGCGCGTTCGTCTTCTCGGTTTCCATGCCGTTGTAGAACGCGATCTGCTCGGCGTTCTCACGCAGCCGGATCAAGCCGAAACGGAAATCGGCCTCGACTTTCTGCGCCTGATAGTTGATCGACACGAGCGGATGGCCGACCTTCTGCGTGACGAGCGAGCCGACGACCGCATACAGCGCGGCGGCCCACACCATGTAGCCGGGGATCTGCAGCGGCATGCCGCCGAGCGAGATGCTCAACGCGCCCGCGAGCGACCACAGGATCGTGATGAACGACACGAGCGTGACGACGGTCGACAGCAGATCGAGCGTTAGCGACAGCGTGGTGGTCGCGAACGACTGCAGGTCGTCGCTGATCCGCTGGTCGGGGTTGTCGGCGAGGCGGTCGCGCTCGATGCGGTAGAACGCGCTGTCGTCGAGCCACTCGTTCAGGTAGCGGGTGGTCAGCCACTGGCGCCAGCGGAAGCCGAGCATCTGGCGCAGATAGCGTCCATACACGGCGAGGATGATGAAACCGAACGCGAGTCCGGTAAAGATCATCAGCAGGTGCGGGAAGTCGTGGACGTTCTTCGCCTGCAGCGCGTTGTAGAAGTCCCTGCTCCAGCTATTCAGGCGCACGTTGATCCAGACGACGAGCAGGTTCATCACGATGATCGTGACGAGCAGCCCCCACGCGATGCCTCGTTCCTCGGAAACCCAGTAGGGCTTGATCAGGGTCCACGCGGAGACCTTTTCGTCGGGCGGCAGCGCGGGGCTGGCGGAAGTATGTGGTGTCATGAGCATCCTGATGAAGTGCTGACCCGAAGTGCCATTCCGGCGTACGGGTCCGATCTGGTTGACCCATGTCGGGCGATCCCGCGAACAGCAGGCCTCTTTGCGAGGGCGTGGCTGCCGCGGGTCTGCGATACCTGGCCGGGCATCGCGCCATCACGCTCGATGAACGCGAGTCCGGACGGGCGCCCGATTCTGGCGTGACGCCCTTAAGCGAAAATTAATTTTCGGGGCCGGCATCCGCTGCGGTGCCGCCGCCACGCATGCGGCCACGAGCGCCGCGCGCGCCGCGTTTTTGCGGCACCGGTCACGGCATTGTGCCAGAGCGCCGGGCCGCTTCGCACCGGCATCTCGATAGACGGTGCCAGATCAAAATTCGGGTGGCGACCGCGGCGCGCTGGTTTGCGGGCGCCGCGCCTTTTATGGTCTAATGACCTGCGACGAAACAGGGGTGCTTCGCCCACAGGCGGCATGACTTTCATGCCGGGGCGGCGAGGCTGAGAGAGACCCTTTGCACCCGATCCGGGTAATACCGGCGCGGGAAGTTTCCGGAAGCAACCGTCTTCCATTCCCCGCCGGGCGGCGAGCGCAGCTCACATGTGCACGTCGTGACCGGCCGGCTTCACCCGCCGGTTTCGTCCTGGGTACGTGCGTTTTGGCCGTACGGAAAGGACTCGATGACCGCCTATTCTTCAGACATGCATTTTTCCCTTCGTCACGCCGCCTCGGGCGAGCCGTGCCGTTTTGGTTTTGCCCACCGCAGTCGAACGGAGCGCGCGCGATGAACCGTCCCGCCCGACCCGATTTCGCCGTGCTCGGCGGCGGCCTGTGCGGCCGCCTGGTCGCGTGGCGCCTCGCTGGCGACGGGCATCGCGTGGCGCTCTACGAGCGCGGCGATGCCGCCGGTTCGCAGGCTGCCGCGTGGGTCGCCGCCGCGATGCTCGCGCCGCTGGCAGAGGCCGCGAGCGCCGAGCCGCTGATCACCCGGCTTGGCGCGAGTTCGCTCGAAAGCTGGCCGCGCGTGCTTGCCGAACTGCCGGAGCCGGTGTTTTTCCAGCGCAACGGCACGCTCGTCGTCTGGCATCACGCGGATCGCACCGAGGCGCCGCTATTCGAGCGGCGCGTGCGTGCGAACGCGCCGGCCGAGTTGCTCGACGGCGGCTTCGTCGCGTTGGCGGGCGCGCAGCTCGACGCCGCCGAACCCGCGTTGGCCGGCCGCTTCAGTCAAGGCTGGCTGCTGCCGCGAGAAGGCCAGCTCGACAACCGCCAGGTGCTGTCCGCGCTCGCGGCCGGGCTTGCCGAGCGCGGCGTCGACACGCACTGGAACACGCCGATCGACGACGCGTCGCTGCCCGAGGCCGGCATCACCATCGATTGCCGCGGGCTCGGCGCGAAGCCGGTGCTGCCGACGCTGCGCGGCATCCGCGGCGAAGTTGCGCGCGTGCATGCGCCTCACCTGCTGCTGACGCGCCCGGTGCGGCTACTGCATCCGCGTTACCCGCTGTATATCGCGCCGAAGCAGAACGGCCTCTACGTGATCGGCGCGACCGAGGTGGAGGGCGAGGACATGTCGCCCGTCAGCGTGCGTTCGGCGCTCGAGTTGCTGAGCGCGGCGTTTTCGGTGCACCCGGGCTTCGGCGAGGCGCGCATTCTCGAGCTGAATTCGCAGTGCCGGCCGACCTTGCCCGATCATCGCCCCGCGCTGCTGTGGGACGGCGCGCGCACGCTGCGCGTGAACGGCCTGTACCGGCACGGCTACATGATCGCGCCCGAAGTCGCCGACGAAGCCGTGCGCTTCGCGAGCGCGCTGCTCGACGGCCGCGTCGGTGATGCCGACGCATTCGCCGGCTGGCGGCGCGACTCACGCTGGAGCGAGCTGTTCCAGCAGCATTTCGCGCGCGAGCCGGCCCGGGCGTAGCGGCCAACGTGCCGCGCGCGATGCCGCTTGCGCCATCGATTGAACCGTATTCGAACACCATGGACATTCATATCAATCAGAAGCCGTTGTCGCTGCCCGAGGGCGCGACTGTCGCCGATGCGCTCGCCGCCTTTGGCGCGCGTCCGCCGTTCGCGGTCGCGCTCAACGGCGATTTCGTCGCGCGTGCGCAGCATGCGGCGCGCGCGTTGCAAACGGGCGACCGGCTCGACGTCGTGCAGCCGGTCGCGGGCGGCTGAGCGCGACCGCGCCAGCCTCTCGCTTACCGAACGCAACAACCGTCGCCGAAAACCCATTGCCGCAACGCGGTCGGTTCTAGCCGCGAGGGCAAACCAGGATGATGCAAATGACTTCTCACGAGACCGCCGACGCGCTGACGCTATACGGTCAAACTTTTGCAAGCCGCGTGCTGCTCGGCACATCGCGCTATCCGTCGCTGCAATCGCTGTCCGATTCGATCGACGCCGCGCGCCCCGGCATGGTGACGGTCGCGCTGCGCCGTCAGATGAACGAGGGCCACGCCGAAGCCGGCTTCTTCGATCTGCTCAAGCGCCATGGCGTGCCGCTCTTGCCGAACACGGCGGGTTGCCTGAGCGTCGGTGAAGCGGTGACGACCGCGCACATGGCGCGCGAAATCTTCGAGACCGAGTGGATCAAGCTCGAACTGATCGGCGACGACTACACACTGCAGCCCGACCCGGTCGGCCTGATCGAAGCCGCCGCGCGGCTCGTCAAGGATGGCTTCAAGGTGCTGCCGTACTGCACCGAAGATCTGGTGATCGGCCGCCGTCTGCTCGACGCCGGCTGCGAGGCGCTGATGCCGTGGGGCGCGCCGATCGGCACCGGCAAGGGCGTGATCAATCCATACGGGCTGCGCGTGTTGCGTGAGCGGCTGCCGGACGTGCCGCTGATCGTCGACGCCGGGCTCGGCGTGCCGTCGCATGCGGCCCAGGTGATGGAGTGGGGCTTCGACGGCGTGCTGCTGAACACGGCCGTGTCGCAGGCGACGCACCCCGACGCGATGGCGCGCGCGTTCGCGCTGGGCGTCGAGGCGGGTCGGCAAGCGTATCTCGCGGGCCCGATGGCCGAGCGCGAGAGCGCGCACGCGAGCACGCCGGTGGTCGGCATGCCGTTCTGGCATCAGGATGGAGGTGCCGCATGACTCAGTCGTTGACGCTGAAGGACCGCGATCTGTTCTGGCCGACGGCCGACGAACTCATCGAAGCCGCCGAGCGCATCCGCGCACGTCTCGGCGACTGGCCGCCGACGCACGCGCCGTGGCGCATCTGCCTGATCGCACCCGACGAACCGAACGGTGGCGACCTGATCGTGACCGCCGACGCACAGCCGCACGGCGAGCAGATCGCGCGCTGGCTGACGCGGGGTGCGGGCGTGATCGTCGCCGCGGAAAACCGCGCGACGCTGCATCTGGGCGGCGAGAAGTACGGCCTCGAAGGCCATCTGGCGGAAGACTGGATTCCCGCGCTTGCCGCGTTCCTCGACTGCGGTTTCGATCCGCACGACGCGCTGGTGCTCGCGCTCGCGTGGCGCGATGGCGACGAGACCCGCGCCGACGATGCTTTCCCGGCCGACCTCGCTCGCTTTCCGCGCCTTACCGACCTGCCGGCGGCACCCGCCAAGGCGTTCCCGCGCTGCCCGGCAAGGCTCGGCCTGTATCCGGTGTTGCCGACCGCGGACTGGGTCGAACGGGTGGTCGGCTTCGGCGTGAAGACGGTGCAGTTGCGCCGCAAGTCGGCCGAACCCGCCGACGAGCTGAAGCGCGAAATCGCGCGCTGCGTGGCGGCCGGCCGCGCGCACGACGCGCAGGTGTTCATCAACGATCACTGGCAGGCGGCGCTCGAGGCGGGCGCATACGGCGTGCACCTCGGCCAGGAAGACGTGCATACCGCGGATCTGTCCGCGCTGGTCGACGCGGGCATCCGCCTGGGCCTGTCCACTCATGGCTTCTACGAGATGCTGAAGGCGCTGCATTTGCGGCCGAGCTACATTGCATTGGGCGCCGTGTTCCCGACCACGACCAAGGTCATGCCGACCGCGCCGCAGGGCTTGCGCCGCCTCGCACGCTATGTGCGGCTGCTCGACGGCGTGGTGCCGCTCGTCGCGATCGGCGGGATCGATCTGCAGGTGCTGCCGGACGTGCTCGCGACCGGCGTCGGCTGCGCGGCCGTGGTGCGCGCGGTGACGGAAGCGGCCGATCCGGCCGCCGCGGTTTATGCACTGCAACACACGTTTACGCAATAATCGTCAGGCATAGTCAAGGAACGGGGCACCTCACGGCAGCTTTTGCACGATGGCCCTATAATTCGGCCTTCCCTGTAAAAGGATTGTCAGTTTGGTGCCTTCCTATCCCGAGA
This sequence comes from Paraburkholderia sp. 31.1, assembly GCF_014397645.1. NCBI lineage: Bacteria > Pseudomonadati > Pseudomonadota > Betaproteobacteria > Burkholderiales > Burkholderiaceae > Paraburkholderia > Paraburkholderia sp. 31.1. The sequence continues at coordinate 51,313 of NZ_VZQN01000031.1, read as the reverse complement.
CCTTACTCGAACTGCGCGACGTCGACTTCGGTTACGGCGACCGGCTCGTCCTGTCGAATCTGAATCTGCGCTTTCGTCGCGGTCAGGTCGTCGCGGTCATGGGCGGCTCGGGTTGCGGCAAGACCACGGTGCTGCGGCTGATCGGCGGCCTCGTGCGCGCCCAGCGCGGCCAGGTGCTGTTCCATGGCGAGGACATCGGCGAGCAGACGCGCGAAGGCCTTTACGCGCTGCGCCGCAAGATGGGCATGCTGTTCCAGTTCGGCGCGCTGTTCACCGACATGTCGGTGTTCGAAAACGTCGCCTTCTCGCTACGCGAGCACACCGATCTCCCTGAAGAACTGCTGCGCGACCTCGTGCTGATGAAGCTCAACGCGGTCGGCCTGCGCGGCGCGCGCGACCTGCTGCCGTCCGAGATTTCCGGCGGCATGGCGCGGCGCGTGGCGCTCGCGCGCGCAATCGCGCTCGACCCCGAACTGATGATGTACGACGAGCCGTTCGCCGGTCTCGACCCAATCTCGCTCGGCATCACCGCGAACCTGATCCGCACGCTGAACCGGGCGCTCGGCGCCACGTCGATTCTCGTCACGCACGACGTGCCGGAATCATTCGCGATCGCCGACTACGTGTACTTCCTGTCCAACGGCGGTGTGCTTGCCGAGGGCACGCCCGACGAACTGCGCGCGTCGACCGATCCGACCGTGCGGCAGTTCATCGACGGCGCGCCGGACGGCCCGTTCAGATTCCACTATCCGGCGCAGACGCCGCTCGCGGCGGACTTCGGCATCGGCGGAGGCCAGTCATGATCAATACGATCGGTCGCTCGGTTATCACCGGGCTCGGCACCGCCGGCTACGCGACGCGCTTCTTCCTGCGGCTCGTGCTCGAATTTTTCCCGCTGCTGCGCCGCCCGCGTCTTGTCACGAAGCAGATCCACTTCGTCGGTAATTATTCGCTCGTGATCATCGCGGTGTCGGGGCTGTTCGTCGGCTTCGTGCTCGGGCTGCAGGGCTATTACACGCTGAACCGTTACGGCTCCGAGCAGGCGCTCGGGTTGCTGGTCGCGCTGTCGCTCGTGCGCGAGCTCGGGCCGGTCGTGACCGCGCTGCTGTTTGCCGGGCGCGCGGGCACGTCGCTGACCGCCGAAATCGGCCTGATGAAGGCGGGCGAGCAGCTCACCGCGATGGAAATGATGGCCGTCGATCCGGTCAAGGTCGTGATCGCGCCGCGCCTGTGGGCCGGCATCGTGTCGATGCCGATCCTCGCCGCGATCTTCAGCGCGGTCGGCGTTCTGGGCGGTTACGTGGTGGGCGTGCTGCTGATCGGCGTCGATGCCGGCGCGTTCTGGTCGCAGATGCAAAGCGGCGTCGACGTGTGGCGCGATGTCGGCGCCGGGGTCGTCAAGAGTGTGGTGTTCGGCCTCGCGGTGACCTTCGTCGCGCTGTTTCAGGGCTACGAGGCGAAGCCGACGCCGGAAGGCGTGTCGCGCGCGACGACCCGCACGGTCGTGTACGCGTCGCTCGCGGTGCTCGGGCTCGATTTCCTGCTGACCGCGCTAATGTTCAGCTAAGACCGCGCAGCATGCCGGCTGCCGGCGGTGCATGATGCGCCGCGCACGGCGGGAGGTGGCGGCGGCGCGGCGGATTCACTTTGGGATGACGATGAAAAAGAATGTTCTCGACTTCTGGGTCGGCCTGTTCGTGGTGCTGGGTTTCGTGGCGTTGCTGTTTCTTGCGCTGAAGGCCGGCAATATGAGCTCGTTGTCGTTCCAGGCAACCTACCCGGTCAAGCTGAAGTTCGACAACATCGGCGGGCTGAAGCCACGCGCGCCGGTGAAGAGCGCCGGCGTGACGGTCGGCCGGGTCGCGTCGATCGGCTTCGACAGCAACACCTACCAGGCGCTCGTCACGATCGATATCGACAAGCAATATCAGTTTCCGAGGGACACTTCGGCGAAGATCCTGACCTCGGGTCTGCTCGGCGAGCAGTACATCGGGCTCGAGCCGGGGGGCGACTCGGAAATGCTGAAGGCCGGCGATACGATCTCGATGACGCAATCGGCGATCGTGCTGGAAAACCTGATCGGCCAGTTCCTGTATAGCAAGGCCGCGGATTCCGGCGCGGCGAAGCCCGCCGCATCCGCCCCTGCACCGGCGCCGGGCGCGCCGGCCTCCGGCGCTGCCGGCCAGTAAGGCCAACAAGGAGAATTAGATGCAGACGACACTGCAGACCGCGCGCAGCGGCGCGCGCGTCCTACAGTTCGGCAAGGTCGCCGTGGCGGCTGCGCTGCTCGCCGGTTGCACGACCGTGCAGACGCCTACCAAGGGCGACCCGTTCGAAGGGCTGAACCGTACGATCTTCACCGTCAACGACAAGATCGACCAGTACGCGCTGAAGCCGGTTGCGCAGGGCTACGTTTGGGTCACGCCGCAGCCGGTTCGCGACAGCGTGACGAACTTTTTCTCGAACATCGGCGACGTCTATATTGCGGCGAACAACCTGCTGCAGCTGCGCATCGCCGACGGCGTGTCCGACATCATGCGGATCGTGATCAACACGTTGTTCGGCGTCGGCGGCCTGTTCGACGTCGCGACGCTCGCGAAGCTCCCGAAGCACGACAACGACCTCGGTCTGACGCTCGGCCACTACGGCGTGCCGGCGGGCCCCTATCTGGTGCTGCCGCTGTTCGGGCCGAGCACGGTGCGCGATGCGGTCGGCTCGCTCGGCAACTACTACGTGAACCCGATCAGCTACGTCGACCCGCCGGGCCTGAGCTGGGCGCTGTATGGCCTGAACATCGTCAACACGCGCGCGAACCTGCTCGGAGCGAGCAACCTGCTGGAAGGCGCGGCGCTCGACAAATACTCGTTCGTGCGTAACGCGTATCTGCAGCGCCGGCAGTATCTGTTGTCGGATAACCGCCGGCGGCCGCAGGAACTGCCGAGCTACGACGAGGAAGCGCCGCTGCCGAAGTACGACGAAGGCGAGACGGGCGCGGCAGGTGTGCCGGCCAAGCCGGCTCCCGCATCCGGCGCGGCCGTGGGCACGCCGCAAGGCGCGTCGGCACCGGAGGCCGCGTCGGGCGCCGAAACACCGCCTCTCGACCTGAAAGGCGGCCCGGAAACGCAAGTTCCGGCCGGTCAGTTGGTGCCGCCCACGCGCTTCAACTTCCCGTCCTTAAGATTGCATTGAACGTGCAGCCGTAACAGATCGATACGACTCTCGCAGTTTGCGCATGGATTGCCGTCGAACTCGCGTGATAAGGTCGATTCAAACTGTTGCATTATTTTTGAGGCAAAGCTCGATATGAAAAAATTCTTCCTGATTCCGTTGTTTGCCGCGTTGTTTTCGTTCATCAGCGCGGGCGCATCGGCGCAAACCGTCGACACCAGCTCGCCCGACGCGCTGATCAAGACCGTCACCCAGCAGGTGATGGACGCGATTCGGGGCGACAAGTCGATCCAGCAGGGCGACATCACGCACATCACGGCGCTCGTCAACGAAAAGATCCTGCCGTACACCGATTTCCGCCGCACCACCCAGCTCGCGATGGGCCGTAACTGGCGCACCGCGACGCCCGAACAGCAGAACCAGGTGGTCGAGCAGTTCAAGATGCTGCTGATCCGCACGTACGCGGGCGCGCTCGCGCAGGTGCGCGACCAGCAGATCCAGTACAAGCCGTTCCGCATGAACCCGGACGACACCGACACGGTGGTGCGCTCGGTCGTGATGAACAACGGCCAGCCGATCGAACTCGACTACCGCCTGTACAAGACGGCGCAGGGCTGGCGCGTGTATGACATCAACGTGCTCGGCGCGTGGCTGATCCAGGCGTATCAGCAGCAGTTCAACGAGCAGATCCAGCAGAAGGGCGTGGACGGACTGATCCAGTTCCTCACGCAGCGCAATCAGCAACTCGCCGCGGGCAAGCAGTCGTGAGCGACGTGCTGAACCCGGTGGCGAACCGCTTTGACAGCGGCACGACGCTGACCCACGCGAGCGCGAAGGCCGCGCTCGCGGCAGGTCTGCAACGCATCGCGGCGGGTGCGGGCGGCGTCGATTGCGCGCCGCTCACGCAATTCGATTCGTCGGCGCTCGCCGTCCTGCTCGCGTGGGTGCGGGCCGCGGCGGCGCGCGGCGGCAAGTTCGAAATCGTCAATCTGCCGGCTGGGCTCGCCAGTCTCGCGCAGGCCTACGGCGTCGATACACTTCTCTCTTCTGGCGCCTCCAGCATGGTTGCGTCAGCGCGACATTGACGCTCCTCTAGCGTCGTCTCCCCCCTTCCGGCCAGGCCGGGGGTGTCAGTTTTTGCCCTATAATCAAACGTTTTTTTGGGGCGTCGAACTGGCCCCCTAATCGGCCCCGGTTCCCGTTTCTTCCAGCATTTGCGCGTCCCCAAGCTCCATTGGGGCTACTTCAGGCGCCGCGACGCACGCGGCCCATAGTCATGTCAGCCATAGAAATTCGTAACGTCAAGAAGCGCTACAAGGACTTGCAGGCGCTCAAGGGCGTCAGCCTCACGGTCGAAGAAGGCGAGTTCTTCGGACTGCTCGGTCCGAACGGCGCGGGCAAGACGACGCTCATCAGCATACTCGCGGGTCTCGCGCGCGCCGACGAAGGCAGCATCGCGGTGCGCGGTCACGACGTCGTTGACGATTTCCGCAACGCGCGCCGCGCGCTCGGCGTGGTGCCGCAGGAGCTCGTGTTCGATCCGTTCTTCACGGTGCGCGAAACCTTGCGCATCCAGTCCGGCTACTACGGGCTGCGCAACAACGACGCGTGGATCGACGAGATCATGGCCAATCTCGATCTCACCGAAAAGGCCGATGCCAACATGCGCGCGCTGTCGGGCGGCATGAAGCGCCGCGTGCTGGTCGCGCAGGCGCTCGTGCACCGCCCGCCGGTGATCGTGCTCGACGAGCCGACCGCGGGTGTCGACGTCGAGTTGCGCCAGACGCTGTGGAAGTTCATCTCGCGCCTGAATCGCGAAGGCCACACGATCGTGCTGACCACGCACTATCTGGAAGAAGCCGAATCGTTGTGCGACCGCATCGCGATGCTGCGCCGTGGCGAGGTCGTCGCGCTCGATCGCACCAGCACACTGCTGCAGCGTTTCGCCGGCATGCAACTGTTCGTTCGCTTCGCGCGGGGCGTGCTGCCCGCCGAGCTTCGTCCGCTCGAGGCGGAAAGCGGCGCCGGCAACGGCAATGGCCGCCAGCATCTGCTGCGCCTGACGAGCTACGACGACGTCGAGCGCATCCTCGCGCAGTGTCGCGCGGCCGGTTGTACATTCGAAGAAATCGAGGTCCGCAAGGCCGACCTCGAAGACGTATTCGTTCAGGTGATGAACGGTCCAGAAGTGATCGAGGGGCTTGCATGAGCGGGTACAGTGGATTTGGCACGCTGTTTTACAAAGAACTGCTGCGCTTCTGGAAGGTGTCGTTCCAGACCGTGCTCGCGCCGGTCATCACCGCGCTGCTTTACCTGACCATCTTCGGGCACGCGCTGCGCGGCCACGTGCAGGTCTATCCGGGCGTCGAATACACGAGCTTCCTGATTCCGGGCCTCGTGATGATGAGCGTGCTGCAGAACGCGTTCGCGAATAGTTCTTCGTCGCTGATTCAATCGAAGATCACCGGCAACCTCGTGTTCGTGCTGCTGCCGCCGCTGTCGCACCACGAGATGTTCGCGGCCTACGTGCTCGCGGCCGTGGCGCGCGGGCTGTGTGTCGGCTTCGGCGTGTTCATCGTGACGATCTGGTTCGTGCCGCTCGCCTTCACCGCGCCGCTCTACATCATCGTGTTCGCGATGTTCGGCTCGGCGATTCTCGGCACGCTGGGTCTGATCGCCGGCATTTGGGCCGAGAAGTTCGACCAGCTCGCCGCGTTCCAGAACTTTCTGATCATGCCGCTCACGTTCCTGTCGGGCGTGTTCTACTCGACGCATACGCTGCCGCCCGTATGGCGCGAAGTATCGCGGCTCAATCCGTTTTTCTACATGATCGACGGCTTTCGCTATGGTTTTTTCGGCGTGTCGGATATCGACCCGCTGGTGAGCCTCGCGATCGTCGCCGGTTTCTTCGTGGTGCTGGCCGCCGTGGCGATGCGCATGCTCGCTACCGGCTACAAGCTGCGCCACTGACGAGGAGCTTCTCTCATGTTGCCGACTCCCGAACAGGTCAAACAGTACATTGCAGCTGGACTCGCGTGCGAGCATCTCGAAGTCGAAGGCGACGGTCAGCATTTCTTTGCGACGATCGTCTCGCCGAACTTCGAAGGCAAGCGCCTGATCCAGCGTCACCAACTCGTGTATGCGGCGCTCGGCGACCGCATGCGCGAAGAAATCCACGCGCTCAGCATGAAGACGCTGACGCCCGCCGAATGGCAGAACGCGTAATCTGGAAATTTAGTGCGAATTACTCAGGAAGGGCGCGACACCGCTAGCGGCGCGCCGAACACAGACAAAGCAGGTCCGGACGCGAACCGGGCCGATCAGGAACCGACAGGCATGGATAAACTCATCATTGAAGGTGGCTACCCGCTCTCCGGTGAAGTTGTCGTCTCGGGTGCGAAAAACGCGGCATTGCCGATCCTGTGCGCGGCTCTGCTGAGCGCCGATCCGGTGCATCTGGAGAACGTGCCCGATCTGCAGGACGTGCGCACGATGCTCAAGCTGCTCGGCCAGATGGGTGTGCGTATCGAAGCCGGCGAAGGGCGCGTCGCGCTCGACGCGTCGAAGGTCGACAACCTCGTCGCGCCGTACGAAATGGTGAAGACGATGCGCGCGTCGATTCTCGTGCTCGGTCCGCTCGTCGCGCGCTTCGGTCATGCGCGCGTGTCGCTGCCGGGCGGCTGCGCGATCGGCGCGCGTCCGGTCGATCAGCACATCAAGGGTCTGCAGGCGATGGGCGCCGAGATCACGATCGAGCACGGCTTCATCGAGGCGCGCGCGAAGCGTCTGAAGGGCGCGCGCATCGTCACCGACATGATCACCGTGACCGGTACCGAGAACCTGCTGATGGCGGCGGTGCTCGCCGAAGGCGAGACGGTCATCGAGAACGCAGCGCGCGAACCCGAAGTGGTCGACCTCGCGCGTCTGCTCGTCGCGATGGGCGCGAAGATCGAAGGCATCGGCACCGACCGTCTGGTGATCCATGGCGTCGACAAGCTGCACGGTGCGAAGCACACGGTGATTCCGGACCGCATCGAAGCGGGCACTTTCCTGTGCGCGGTCGCGACGGCCGGCGGCGACGTCATGCTGCGCAAGATGCGTCCGCTGCTGCTCGAAGCCGTCACCGAAAAGCTGCGCGAAGCGGGCGTCACGGTCGAGGAAGGCGACGACTGGATGCGCGTGCGCATGGACAAGCGCCCGAGCGCGGTCACGTTCCGCACCTCCGAATACCCGGCGTTTCCGACCGACATGCAGGCGCAGTTCATGGCGCTCAACACGATCGCGGACGGTACGTCGCAAGTCGTGGAGACGATCTTCGAAAACCGTTTCATGCACGTCCAGGAGCTGAACCGTCTCGGCGCGAGCATCACGATCGACGGCAACACCGCGCTCGTAAGCGGCGTCGAAAAACTGTCCGGCGCGAAGGTGATGGCCACCGATCTGCGCGCGTCCGCGAGTCTTGTGATCGCCGCGCTGCGCGCCGAGGGCGAGACGCTGATCGACCGCATCTATCACCTCGATCGCGGCTACGACCGCATGGAAGCGAAGCTCAATGCGATCGGCGCGAAGGTGCGCCGGGTTTCCGGGAGCGGGGCATGAGTTCGATGCCGCAAACGTCGTCGTCGCCGGCGGTCAGCGCGCCGCTCACGCTCGCGTTGTCGAAAGGGCGTATCTTCGAGGAAACGCTGCCGCTGCTCGCGGCGGCCGGCATCGAGGTAGCGGAAGATCCGGAGAGCTCGCGCAAGCTGATTCTGTCGACCACCGACCCGAACCTGCGCGTGATCGTCGTGCGCGCGACCGACGTGCCGACCTATGTCGAGTACGGCGCGGCCGACTTCGGCGTGGCCGGCAAGGACGTGCTGCTCGAGCATGGCGGCAGCGGCCTGTATCAGCCGGTGGATCTGGACATTGCGCGTTGCCGCATGTCGGTCGCGGTCGCGGCCGGTTTCGATTATGCGAACGCGGTGCGCCAGGGCGCGCGTCTGCGGGTCGCGACCAAGTATGTTGAAACCGCTCGTGAGCATTTTGCCGCCAAGGGCGTTCACGTCGATCTGATCAAGCTGTACGGTTCGATGGAACTCGCTCCGCTGGTTGGTCTCGCCGACGCGATCGTCGACCTGGTCAGCTCGGGCAATACGCTGCGCGCGAACAATCTGGTCGAGGTGGAGGAGATCATGCAGATTTCGTCGCGTCTCGTCGTGAACCAGGCAGCGCTGAAGCTCAAACGCGCCGCGTTGCGGCCGATTCTCGACGCGTTTGCCAATGCTTCGTCGAAAACCGCCGCCCCGGCGGCCTGACTGACGATGGCAATGTGACGTTGCACTGATAGCGCGCCTTACCGAAACGGATACCTGTATGTCTACCAAGATTCGCAAACTCGATTCCACCGCTCGCGACTTCCACAAGTCGCTGCATGCGGTGCTCGCGTTCGAGGCGAGCGAAGACGAAGCCATCGAGCGCGCGGTCGCGCAGATTCTGAACGACGTGAAGGCGCGCGGCGACGAGGCGGTGCTCGAGTACACGAATCGCTTCGATCGCGTCGATGCGAAAAGCGTGGCCGAGCTCGAACTGCCGATGGCCGAACTCGAGGCGGCGCTCGAAAGTCTCGAGCCGAAGCGGCGCGCGTCGCTCGAAGCGGCGGCGGCACGCGTGCGCGGCTATCACGAGAAGCAGAAGATCGAGTGCGGCAGCCATAGCTGGCAGTACACCGAAGCCGACGGCACCGTGCTCGGCCAGAAGGTCACGCCGCTCGATCGCGCGGGCATCTACGTGCCGGGTGGCAAGGCCGCGTATCCGTCGTCGGTGCTGATGAACGCGATACCGGCGCGGGTGGCCGGCGTGCGCGAAATCGTGATGGTCGTGCCGACGCCGGAAGGCGTGAAGAATCCGCTCGTGCTCGCGGCGGCTCTGCTGGGTGGCGTCGATCGCGTGTTCACGATCGGCGGCGCGCAGGCGGTAGCTGCACTCGCGCACGGCACGCAGACTGTGCCCGCGGTCGACAAGATCTGCGGCCCCGGCAACGCGTACGTCGCGTCGGCGAAGCGTCGCGTGTTCGGCACGGTCGGCATCGACATGATCGCCGGGCCGTCGGAAATCCTCGTGGTGTGCGACGGCACGACCGACCCGCGCTGGGTCGCGATGGACCTGTTTTCGCAAGCCGAGCACGACGAGCTCGCGCAGTCGATCCTGCTGTGCCCCAACGACGCGTTCATCGCGCGCGTGCAGGAAGCGATCGAGGAACTGCTGCCCACCCTGCCGCGCCGCGAAGTGATCCGCACGTCGCTCGAAAACCGCGGCGCGCTGATCAAGGTGCGCGACATGGCCGAGGCTTGCGCGATCGCCAACGACATCGCGCCGGAGCACCTTGAAATTTCGGCGCTGGAGCCGCATCAGTGGGCGCAGCAGATCCGTCACGCAGGCGCGATCTTCCTTGGCCGTTACACGAGCGAGAGCCTCGGCGACTACTGCGCGGGCCCGAATCATGTGCTGCCGACGTCGCGTACCGCACGGTTTTCGTCGCCGCTCGGCGTCTATGATTTCTTCAAGCGTTCGAGTCTGATCGAGGTCAGCGCGGAAGGTGCGCAGACGCTCGGCGAGATTGCCGCGGAACTGGCATACGGCGAAGGTCTGCAAGCGCACGCACGCAGCGCCGAATACCGGATGCGGCAGAACACCAACGAACGCGGCTGAGGCGCAGCGCTGATCGCGCTGGCGCGCGGCGGAGCTCAAGCAGGCGTAAGCGGGAGCAGGCGAAGCGGCGAGGGCGGCAACCGCCGCCGCATCGACCGGCTTCCATGTTTTCCGGCTTCCACCCGTTCGAGCGACGGCTCGAGCCCACCCGCCCCATTCAATAACGACGACAGAGACCAACCCGAGCGCCGAGCGCCGAGCACTGACGACGCCGACCCGGCGTCTTTCGCACGGCCCGGCCCCCGAACCTATGACGACACCTCAAGACATCATCCGCAGCGACGTGCTCGCAATGACGAGCTATCCGGTTCCGGACGCCACCGGCTTCATCAAGCTCGACGCGATGGAAAACCCGTTTCCGCTGCCGCCGGAACTTGCCGCGCATCTCGGCGAGCGTCTGGCCGGCGTCGCGTTGAACCGTTATCCGGCGCCGCGCCCCGAGCAGTTGATCGAGCGCATTCGTCACGTGATGGGCGTGCCGGCGGGGTGCGACGTGCTGCTCGGCAATGGCTCGGATGAAATCATCAGCATCATGTCGGTCGCGTGCGCGAAGCCGGGCGCGAAGGTGCTCGCGCCGGTGCCGGGCTTCGTCATGTATCAGATGTCGGCGAAGCTGGCGAATCTCGAATTCGTCGGCGTGCCGCTCAAAGCCGACTTCACGCTCGATACCGACGCGATGCTCGCGGCGATCGCCGAGCATGAACCGGCGATCATCTATCTCGCGTATCCGAACAACCCGACCGGCACGCTGTTCGATGACGCCGAAATCGAGCGCGTCATCGCCGCGGCGGGCAAGAGCCTCGTCGTGATCGACGAGGCGTATCAGCCGTTCGCGCAGAAGAGCTGGCTGCCGCGCGCCGACCAGTTCGACAACGTCGTCGTGATGCGCACGGTGTCGAAGCTGGGCCTCGCCGGCATTCGCCTCGGTTACCTGGTCGGCAAGCCCGCGTGGCTGACCGAGTTCGACAAGGTCCGCCCGCCGTACAACACCAACGTGCTGACGCAGGCCGCCGCTGATTTCCTGCTCGACCACATCGGCGTGCTCGATGCGCAGGCCGCGCAATTGCGCGACGAACGCGAGAAACTCGCGCAGGCGGTGGCCGCGCTGCCGGGCGCCGAAGTGTTCACTAGCGCGGGCAACTTCCTGCTCGTGCGGGTGCCCGATGCGTCGGTATTGTTCGAAACCCTGCTAACGGCGCGGATTCTGATCAAAAACGTGAGTAAAATGCATCCATTGCTGGCCAATTGCGTGCGTTTGACCGTCGGTTCGCCGAACGAGAACGCCCAGTTGCTCGCCGGCCTGAAACTCGTGTTGCGGTAACCCGCCGCATCGAGCGGCGGCACTGAGCCGCTGCGTTGAACGGCTGCACTGAGCAGCCCGCCAGTTTGTCCATCCCACATTACTAGCGCTTTTAAGCCAGATTCGAGGAATTGCCATGCGCCTTGCGGAAGTCGTTCGCAACACCAGCGAAACGCAGATCCGTGTGAAGATCAACCTGGACGGCACCGGCCAGCAGAAGCTGGCCACCGGTGTGCCGTTCCTGGACCACATGCTCGACCAGATCGCCCGCCACGGGTTGTTCGACCTCGAGATCGAAGCGCATGGCGACCTGCATATCGACGACCATCACACGGTCGAAGACACCGGCATCACGCTCGGCCAGGCCGTCGCGAAGGCGATCGGCGATCGCAAGGGCATCCGCCGCTACGGCCATTCCTACGTGCCGCTCGACGAAGCGCTGTCGCGCGTCGTGATCGATTTTTCCGGCCGTCCGGGCCTCGAATTTCACGTGCCGTTCACGCGCGCGCGCATCGGCACGTTCGACGTCGACCTGTCGATCGAATTCTTCCGCGGCTTCGTGAACCATGCCGGCGTGACGCTGCACATCGACAACCTGCGCGGCATCAACGCGCACCATCAGCTCGAAACGGTGTTCAAGGCATTCGGGCGTGCGCTGCGCATGGCCGTCGAACTCGACGAGCGCGCGGCCGGACAGATTCCGTCGACCAAGGGCAGCCTCTAACGTAACGGCCGTAGCAGGCCTTAACACGGGTTTCACCGCCTCCAACGTTTTCAGGCCACTCACCTTCAAGCGATTCATCGGGCAGGACCGCATTTGCCGGCACGTCGTTTGACGCCGCGCGGCGGCATCGATGGATCGAGGGCAGAGCGGCCAAACTTGAAATGAAAACTTCGATAGCGATTGTGGATTACGGAATGGGCAACCTGCGCTCGGTTGCCCAGGCACTGCGTAAAGCGGCGCCGGAAGCGGACGTGGCGATCGTCGATCGTCCGGAAGCGATCCGCTCGGCCGACCGCGTGGTGCTGCCGGGCCAGGGTGCGATGCCCGACTGCATGCGCAGTCTCGGCGCGTCCGGTTTGCAGGAAGCGGTCGTCGAGGCGTCGCGCAGCAAGCCGCTGATGGGCGTGTGCGTCGGCGAGCAGATGCTGTTCGACTGGAGCGCCGAGGGCGACACGCCGGGTCTGGGTCTGTTGCCCGGCAAGGCGGTGCGCTTCGAGCTCGAAGGCCAGGTGCAGGACGACGGCTCGCGCTTCAAGGTCCCGCAGATGGGCTGGAACCGCGTGCGTCAGGCGCAGCCGCATCCGCTGTGGGACGGTGTCGTCGACAACGCGTTCTTCTACTTCGTGCACAGCTACTACGTGGTTCCGGACAACCCGGCGCATACGTCGGGCGAAACGGTCTACGGCGTGCCCTTTACCTCGGCGGTAGCGCGGGATAACATCTTTGCCACCCAATTCCACCCTGAAAAGAGCGCCGAGGCGGGTTTGCGCGTGTATCGCAACTTCGTGCACTGGAACCCGTGAACGCCTTTTTTCATCCCGTTGCCGCGCGCGCGTCGCGCGGTGCCGCGGTCCCGCATCCGACCGGCGCCCCACTGGAGCGCCGAACGAGTTGTACTAAACTAGCGAGACGGTATTGCGGCGGGCTGACTCGCCAGCCGCTGCCGCCGACCTTCAATCCACTCCCAGATAACACCCGATTGCTATGCTGCTGATTCCCGCCATCGACCTGAAAGACGGTCAGTGTGTACGCCTCAAACAGGGCGATATGGACCAGGCGACGATTTTCTCCGAGGAACCGGCGGCAATGGCCCGACATTGGGTCGACCGCGGCGCGCGTCGTCTGCATCTCGTCGATCTGAATGGCGCGTTCGCCGGCAAGCCGAAGAACGGCGATGCAATCCGGGCGATCATCGATGAAGTGGGCGGCGCGATTCCGGTTCAGTTGGGCGGTGGCATCCGCGACCTGAACACGATCGAGCGCTATCTGGACGACGGTTTGTCGTACGTGATCATCGGCACGGCCGCGGTGAAGAACCCCGGCTTTCTGCAGGACGCGTGCACCGCGTTCGGCGGTCACATCATCGTCGGCCTCGACGCGAAAGACGGCAAGGTCGCCACCGACGGCTGGAGCAAGCTGACCGGTCACGAAGTGGCCGACCTCGCGCGCAAGTTCGAGGACTACGGCTGCGAGTCGATCATCTACACCGACATCGGCCGTGACGGCATGCTGCAAGGCATCAACATCGAAGCGACGGTGCGCCTTGCGCGCGCGGTCAAGATTCCGGTGATCGCGAGCGGCGGTCTGTCGAACCTCGCGGACATCGAATCGCTGTGCGAAGTCGAAGGCGAGGGCATCGAGGGCGTAATCTGCGGCCGCGCGATCTATTCGGGCGACCTCGACTTCGCGGCCGCGCAGACGCTCGCGGACAAGCTGCGCGAAGCGGACGACGCTTAAGCACGGCGTCGGCTGCGCGTGCTGGGCAGGTTGCGCGGGCCGCCGGCGTTGCGCTCGTGTCGGCTTGCGGCGCTCGTTCGAACGATGGCTTGCCTGTAACGCGCGTCGCACGATCAAGCGCCCGGAACCTCGCCAGCTTCCGGCCGGCACCTCACTCGCGGCGCGACGCAACCGCTCGCGCCGGCACCGTGCCGCTTGCCCGCAAGCGAGCGGCCTCATCAGCGGTATTGGCAGAATTGCACGATCATGGCTCTAGCTAAACGCATCATCCCCTGTCTCGACGTCACCGCGGGCCGCGTGGTCAAGGGCGTCAACTTCGTCGAACTGCGCGACGCGGGCGACCCGGTCGAAATCGCGCGCCGTTACGACGATCAGGGCGCCGACGAACTGACGTTCCTCGACATCACCGCGACCTCGGATCAGCGCGACCTGATTCTGCCGATCATCGAGGCGGTCGCTTCGCAGGTGTTCATTCCGCTGACGGTCGGCGGCGGCGTGCGCGCGGTCGAAGACGTGCGGCGCCTGCTGAACGCGGGCGCAGACAAGATCAGCATGAACTCGTCGGCGGTAGCGAATCCGCAACTCGTGAAGGACGCGACCGACAAATACGGCTCGCAGTGCATCGTCGTCGCGATCGATGCGAAGCGCGTGTCGGCCGACGGCGAAACGCCGCGCTGGGAAGTGTTCACGCACGGCGGCCGCAAGGCCACCGGTCTCGATGCGGTCGAATGGGCGCGCAAGATGGCCGAGTTGGGCGCGGGCGAAATCCTGCTGACCAGCATGGATCGCGACGGCACCAGGAGCGGCTTCGACCTTGCGCTCACGCGCGCGGTGTCGGACGCGGTGCCGGTGCCAGTGATCGCCTCGGGCGGCGTCGGCAATCTGCAGCATCTCGCCGACGGCATCAAGAGCGGTCACGCGGACGCGGTGCTTGCCGCGAGCATCTTCCACTATGGCGAACACACGGTCGGCGAGGCCAAGCGCTTCATGGCCGATCAGGGCATTTCGGTGAGGTTGTGACGTGACGAATCCTTCGGCAGTGAACTGGCTCGACAAGGTCAAGTGGGACGCGAACGGCCTCGTGCCGGTGATTGCGCAGGAAGCGTCGACGAACGACGTGCTGATGTTCGCATGGATGAACCGCGAGGCCCTCGCGAAGACCGTCGAGACCGGCCGCGCGGTGTATTTCTCGCGCTCGCGCCAGCGCCTGTGGTTCAAGGGTGAGGAGTCGGGCCACGTGCAGCATGTGCATGAAGTGCGACTCGATTGCGACGAAGACGTCGTGCTGCTGAAAGTCGAGCAGGTATCGGGCATCGCGTGCCATACCGGCCGCCACTCGTGCTTTTTCCAGAAATTCGAAGGCTCGGTGGACGATGGCGACTGGCAGGCCGTCGATCCCGTGCTGAAAGACCCCGAACACATCTACAAATGACGCAATCCACGCAAAACCCGTCGCCCGCCACGGCTTCCACGCTCGACACGCTGCTGCGCCTCGCGGCGGTGATCGACAGCCGCAAGGGCGACGATCCGGACATCTCGTATGTATCGCGCCTGTTCCACAAGGGCGACGACGCGGTGCTGAAAAAGATCGGCGAAGAAGCCACCGAAGTCGTGCTGGCCGCGAAGGACGTGCGCCAGGGCGGCGCACCGAAGGCGCTGGTCGGCGAGGTTGCGGACCTGTGGTTCCACTGCCTCGTGATGCTGTCGCATTTCGATCTGAGCCCCGCCGACGTGATCGCCGAACTCGAGCGTCGCGAAGGCCTGTCGGGCATCGAGGAAAAGGCGCTGCGCAAGAGCCGCGAGCGCGAGGAAAACGGCGACTGAGCAGCCGGAGCGGAAATCTGGTGTTTCCGCTTGAAGTCGCGCGCGCCGGCACCAATATAGCGGTAACCGCACCTCCGGGAGGACGCAAGCATGGAACAGCCGCAGGGAAGCTATCCGCCGCCGGTCTACCGCCACGCGATGGAGCCTGAGCGCGAGCGCAGCCTGCGCACGCTCACGCACGTGCTGTACGCGCTGTATGCGGTCCACTGGCTGACCGGCGGGCTCACCATTCTGGTCGCGATCATCATCAACTACGTCAAACGGTCGGACGTGGCCGGCACGCCGTACGAAGCGCACTTCGAATGGCAGATCCGCACGTTCTGGCTGGGCCTCGTCGGTTACGCGATCGGCGCGTTGCTGCTGCTCGTCGTGATTGGCATTCCGGTGCTGTGGGCAGTCAGCATATGGATGTTGTACCGTATTATCAAAGGCTGGCTGTATCTGTACGATAACAAGTCGTTCGCGAATCCGGCCAGTTGGGTCTGAACGCTAGCCGGTCCGTATGGGCGGGCCGGCTTTCGGATCGAACCTCGGCGCGGGCGGCTTCGCTCGCCCAAGTCATACCGCGTCAGGAATACGATGAGTCACGATCCGAACTGCCTTTTCTGCAAGATTGCCGCTGGCGAAATCCCGTCGACCAGGGTCCACGAAGACGACGAGTTCGTCGCCTTCCGCGACATCCGTCCGGCGGCCGAAACGCATGTGCTGGTGATTCCTCGCAAGCACATTGCAACGCTGTCGAACTGCACGGAAAGCGACGCGCCTCTGCTTGGTAGAATGCTTGTCCTGGCCGCGCGACTGGCCGAACAATTGGGGGTCGCCTATAACGGCGGCGAAACGGGCTTTCGCACGGTAATCAATACCGGTCCGGGCGGTGGTCAGGAGGTGTATCACCTGCACGCGCACATTCTCGCGGGACCGCGTCCTTGGCAACGCATGGGCTGAGCGCCGGTTCACGCGTCATGCGCGCTGCGTGGCAAGTGCGCACCGCCGCGAGTTTTGGTCGAGGACAATAGCGCCTTCGTTGTTTTTACCGCTGTGTAATAACGTCGACGCGATCGTGTGGCCATAATGACAGGCGAAGATGGCCGCATTGCGAGCGAGGCGGTGCAGCCTGATGTAACGTAGAGATATATCGAGACGAAGCGCACGCGCTTCAGGTTATGCAAATTGGCCGCATCAAGATGCGGCGCCGGGGTTAAGGAGAGTAGTCATGGGTTCGTTGAGTATTTGGCATTGGTTGATCGTTCTGTTGATCGTCGCGCTCGTGTTCGGCACGAAGAAGCTGCGCAACATCGGCAGCGATCTGGGCGGCGCCGTGAAGGGCTTCAAGGAAGGCATGAAGGAAGCCGATTCGTCGTCGGCCGACGCGCAACAGCAGCAGCGCGAGCTGCCGCGCAACGGCGCGGTGGACGTCGAAGCGAAGGAAAAGACGCAGCAATCGAGCGATTACCGCTAAGCCGCGGCCTTCGCGCCGTTCCCGCGTTTCTGACGGACATTCCACTTCATGCTGGACCTCGGTCTAACCAAGATGGCGCTGATCGGCGTCGTCGCGCTGGTCGTCCTCGGGCCTGAGCGCCTGCCGCGTGTCGCTCGCACGGCCGGCGCGCTGTTCGGCCGCGCACAGCGGTACATCAACGACGTTAAGGCCGAAGTCACGCGCGAAATCGAGCTCGACGAATTGCGGCGCATGAAGACCGAGTTCGAGAAGGCCGCGAGCAATGTCGAAACGGCAGTTCAGGACAATCTGCGCAAGCACGAGAATGAACTGAACGAAGCATGGAATAGCGGTACGTCGGTATCGCCGAGCATCGCCGGCGGCGCACTCGAAGACGCCGGCAGCGGAGCCAGCGGCAGCGCGGGTGCCACCTCGTGGCCCGTCAGTACGCCGGCCGCCGCGCCCAAACGCAAGACCTGGCGCGTCCAGCAGAGCGCCACGCCCACCTGGTACAAGCGAGCGAGCCTGCGGCGCACGCGCGTGCAGTCGGGCGCCGCGCGCGTTGCGCGGCACACACCTGCCAACCTGCGTCGTCCGACGCGGTTTTTCTGATGTTCAGATCGACAATCCCCAACCGAGGGCCGGTGTGAGCGACCCCCAGCAATCCCAGAACGAAGGCACTGAAGAGACCTTCATTTCCCACCTCGTCGAACTGCGTGACCGCATCATCCGTGCGGGGCTCGCCGTCGTCGTCGTGTTCATCGGGCTCGTGTACTGGGCGCCGGACATCTTCAAACTGCTCGCCCGTCCGCTGATGATGAATCTGCCGAAGGACGGCAAGATGATCGTCACCGACGTCACCGGCTCGTTCTTCGTGCCGATGAAGGTGACGATGCTGGTCGCCTTCGTGATCGCGCTGCCGGTCGTGCTGTACCAGATCTGGGCGTTCGTCGCGCCTGGGCTCTATCAGCACGAGAAGAAGCTTGTCGCGCCGCTCGTCGCGAGCAGCTACACGCTGTTCCTGTGCGGCATGGCGTTCGCGTACTTCGTCGTGTTTCCGACCATCTTCCGCGTGATGGCGCACTACAATGCGCCGCTCGGCGCGGAGATGACAACCGATATCAACAATTACCTGAGCTTCGTGCTGACGATGTTCATCGCGTTCGGCGTCACGTTCGAGGTACCGATCGTCGTCGTGCTGCTGGTGCGGATGAACGTGGTGAAGCTGAAGAAGCTGAAGGAGATCCGGCCGTATGTGATCGTCGGCGCGTTCGTGGTGTCGGCCGTCGTAACGCCGCCGGACGTGTTTTCGCAGCTGATCCTCGCGGTTCCGCTGATTCTGCTGTACGAAGCTGGCATCGTCGCGGCGCGGTTGATCGTCGGCAAGCAGCCGGTGGTCGTGGAGGATGCGAGTCCGCCGCCGTCTAGT
This sequence comes from Paraburkholderia sp. 31.1, assembly GCF_014397645.1. Lineage (NCBI taxonomy): Bacteria > Pseudomonadati > Pseudomonadota > Betaproteobacteria > Burkholderiales > Burkholderiaceae > Paraburkholderia > Paraburkholderia sp. 31.1. Next base: position 33,003 of record NZ_VZQN01000031.1, on the reverse strand, counting down.
TGAAGTGCCGCGAGTCAGTGCCGGGTGTCAAATGAATAAGGGCAGTTCATTGCGGACTGCCCTTATTCATTGCGTGGAATCGCGGCATTACTTCAACCGCCTTCGTCATCCGGCTGATCGCCGCCGCCGTTGTCGTCTTCCGTCTGTTTCGGCGGCGGCGGGCGTTTGCCGATCTTCACGTCGAGATCGATCTGATGACCTTTGCGCACCAGATGCACTTTCGCCGCCGTACCGGGCTTGATCTGCGCGATCACGTTCAACAGACGCGTGGTATCGGTGATCGCCTGGCCGTTTACGCTCGTCAGGATGTCGCCGGGCTTGATGCCCGCGCGGTCGGCCGGGCCGCTTTTCAGCACGCCCGCGACAATAGCGCCCGACTTCTGATCGAGCCCGAACGACTCCGCGATTTCCGGCGTGACGTCCTGCGGTTCGACGCCGATCCAGCCGCGCGTGACCGTGCCGGTCGTAATGATGCTCTCGAGTACGCTGCGCGCGGTCGACACCGGAATCGCGAAGCCGATGCCGAGCGAGCCGCCCGAGCGCGAGTAGATGGCGGTGTTGATGCCGAGCAGGTTGCCGTTCACGTCGACGAGCGCACCGCCCGAGTTGCCGGGGTTGATCGGGGCGTCGGTCTGGATGAAGTTTTCGAACGTATTGATGCCGAGATGGTTGCGGCCGAGCGCGCTGACGATGCCCATCGTTACGGTCTGCCCGACGCCGAACGGATTGCCGATCGCGAGCACGACGTCGCCGACGCGGGTCTGGTCCATCCGGCCGAGCGTGATGGTGGGCAGATCGGTCATATTGACCTTGAGCACGGCCAGATCGGTTTCGGGGTCGATGCCGATGACCTTCGCGCTGGCGGTGCGGCCATCGGCGAGCGCGATTTCGATCTGATCGGCGCCGTCGACGACGTGCTGGTTCGTTAGAATGTAACCTTCCGAACTCACTATCACGCCTGAGCCGAGATTCGAGGCAGGCTGCTCCTGCTGCTTGCGATTGTTCCTGTCGCCGAAGAAGTAGCGGAACAGCGGGTCTTTGGCGCGCGGGTCGGGAGGCAGCGAGCCATCCTTGCTGGAGAACACGTTGACGACCGCGGGCATGGCCTTTTGCGCCGCTTCGGCATAGGACGTTTCGGCATGGCCAGTGCCGATGCCCGGCGCCACTTCCCGTAGCGCGACGATCGGTTCGGCGAGTTGTCTGCCGAATTGTCCTTGACGCTGCAGCCACTGCGGTTTGAGGGTCGCAATGATGAACATCAGCGCCAACAGCACCGTCACCGCTTGGGCAAATAACAGCCAGAAGCGTCTAAGCATCTGAAGACTAGAGGTCTATATGGATCGGATTGAACTTGAATTGTACTTGAACAATCTCCTTGAAACCGCGCGCTTCAAGGACTATTGCCCGAACGGATTGCAGGTCGAAGGACGCCGCCGGATCAACAAGCTCGCGACCGGCGTGACCGCGTCGGTGGCCTTCCTGAAGGCCGCGCTCGACTGGGGCGCGGACGCCGTGCTGGTCCATCACGGCTACTTCTGGCGCAACGAGGCACCGCAGATCACCGGCCGCAAACATGCTCGTTTGAAGCTGCTGCTCGCCAACGACCTGAACCTGTTCGCCTACCATCTGCCGCTCGACGATCATCCCGAGTTCGGCAACAACGCGCAGATCGGCGAGAAGATGGGCTGGATCAGCGACGCGCGTTTCGGCGACAACGATCTCGGCTGGCTCGCCACGCTGCCGATGTCGATCACGCTGTCGCACCTCACCGCGGAAATCGCGCAGACACTGGGCCGCACGCCGCTCGTGTTCGGCGATCCGGATATGGAGCTGCGCCGCGTCGGCTGGTGCACGGGCGCCGCGCAAGGGATGTTCGACGCGGCGATCAACGCGGGTGTCGACGTCTACGTGACCGGCGAGGTATCGGAGTCGGTGATGCATACGGCGGCGGAAAGCGGCGTCGCGTTTCTGGCGGCTGGCCACCACGCGACCGAGCGCTTCGGCGTGCAGGCGGTGGGCAAGCATCTGTCCGAATCGTTCGATATCGAACATCTGTTTATCGATATCCCCAATCCCGTTTGAATTGCGAATTGCATTAACGAAGAACAAAGCAGGAATACCGCAGAAGGCACTTAAAAGGAGGTGCGAAAAAGTTTGCGATCGGTACGGACAAACCCTGAGTTATCAAGGGCTTCGCACGGTTTTTGGCAATCGGCCCTTGTAAATGGCGACTCCATTCGAGCAAACTAGCGGCGGTAGACGCGACGTGAAGGAAAAATCCAACTCAGAAGTGGGGCGTGTGATGCGAGACAAAGAAGAGGAACGCGTCGATGGCAGCCGCCGTAACTGGCTGGTAGCGACGACCGTAGCAGGCGGCATAGGAGGTGTTGCCGTTGTCGTACCCTTTGTTAGTTCCTTTGCACCATCCGAAAAGGCCAAGGCCGCAGGTGCCCCGGTCGAAGTCGATATCAGTGGTCTGAAGCCCGGCGACATGATGACGGTCGCCTGGCGTGGCAAGCCGGTGTGGATCATCAACCGCACGGACCGCATGCTCGCCGATGTTCAAAAAGCCGACAGCCAGGTAGCGGACCCCCACTCGCTGAATCCGTTTTCGATGCCGCTGCCGGACTACTGCAACAACGAATTCCGTTCACGCGCCGAGAACAAGCATCTGCTGGTTGCCGTCGCCGTTTGCACGCATCTGGGCTGCACGCCGACGCCGCGCTTCCAGGAAGGCCCGCAGCCGAATCTCCCCGACGACTGGCCCGGCGGCTTCCTGTGCCCGTGCCACGGCTCGACCTACGACATGGCCGGCCGCGTCTTCAAGAACAAACCCGCTCCGCAGAACCTCGACATCCCGCGCTTCATGTTCACGTCGGCGACGGCCCTTGTGATCGGGAAGGACGAAAAAGGAGAAGCGTAATGGCGAGCGAACACGAAGTAGAGACGACCGGGCTGGCTGGTTGGATCGACCAGCGCTTCCCGATGACTGCCACGTGGAAGAAGCACGTTTCCGAGTACTACGCGCCGAAGAACTTCAACTTCTGGTACTTCTTCGGTTCGCTTGCGTTGCTGGTGCTGGTCAACCAGATCGTCACCGGCATTTTCCTGACGATGAACTACAAGCCCGACGCGACGCTCGCGTTCTCGTCGGTCGAGTACATCATGCGCGAGGTGCCGTGGGGCTGGCTGATCCGCTACATGCACTCGACGGGTGCGTCGATGTTTTTCGTCGTCGTGTATCTGCACATGTTCCGCGGGCTCATGTACGGCTCGTACCGCAAGCCGCGCGAGCTCGTGTGGATTTTCGGCTGCCTGATCTTCCTGAGCCTGATGGCCGAGGCATTCTTCGGCTATCTGCTGCCGTGGGGGCAGATGTCGTTCTGGGGCGCGCAGGTGATCGTGAACCTGTTCTCGGCGATTCCGTTCATCGGGCCGGATCTGTCGCTGTGGATTCGCGGCGACTACGTCGTGTCCGACGTCACGCTGAACCGCTTCTTCGCGTTCCACGTGATCGCGATTCCGCTGGTGCTGATCGGCCTCGTGATCGCGCACCTCGTCGCGCTGCACGAAGTCGGCTCGAACAACCCGGACGGCATCGAGATCAAGGCGAAGAAGGGCCCGGATGGCGTGCCGCTCGACGGCATTCCGTTCCACCCGTACTACTCGGTGCACGACTTCATGGGCGTAACGATCTTCCTGCTGATCTTCGCGGCGATCATCTTCTTCGCGCCGGAAATGGGTGGGTACTTCCTTGAAGCCAACAACTTCATCCCCGCGAATCCGCTGCAGACGCCGCCGGAAATTGCGCCTGTGTGGTACTTCACCGCCTTTTATGCGATGCTGCGCGCCACTACCGATCCATTCAAGATCGTGCTGATGATCGTCATCGCGCTACTCGGATTGCTGGCGCTCGTGCGCGCGCGCGGCAAGTGGAAGCTCGGCCTGCCGGTGCTTGCGGTGCTGGTGATCGTCGCGATGGTGTTCACCGAATCGAAGTTCTGGGGCGTCGTGGTGATGGGCAGCGCGGTGATTTCGCTGTTCTTCCTGCCGTGGCTCGACCGGTCGCCGGTCAGGTCTATTCGCTACCGGCCGTTCTTCCACAAGGTTTTCTTCGGGATCTTCGTGATTGCGTTCCTGACGCTCGGCTTCCTCGGCACGCGGCCGCCATCGCCGGCCGCGACGCTGATCGCCCAGATCTGCGCGCTGATCTACTTCGCGTTTTTCCTCGGCATGCCCTTCTGGACCCGGCTTGGCAAGTTCAAGCAGCCGCCCGAGCGGGTGCGGTTCAAGCCTCACTAATCGCGAGCCAGGAGCACATGAAGATGAAAAAACTGCTTTCGATGTGCGCGCTGGTCGGCGCGACCATGCTTGCGCTGTTGGCCGCTCCGGTTCACGCGGACGAGAATTTCCCGCTCGATCGCGCGCCGGACAACACGAACAATTTCGCTTCTTTGCAGCGCGGCGCGCAATTGTTTGTAAACTACTGCCTGAATTGCCACAGCGCGAACCTGATGCGCTACAACCGCCTGACCGATCTCGGCATCACGCCGAACGAAATCCAGGCGAACCTGCTGTTCACCACCGACAAGGTCGGCAACACGATGACCGTGGCGATGCGCCCGGAGGACGCGAAAGCGTGGTTTGGGGCGACGCCGCCGGATCTGTCGGTGGAGGCGCGGGCGCGCGGCACGGACTGGCTTTACACGTATCTGCGGAGTTTTTACCGCGACGATACGCGGCCGACCGGCTGGAACAATCTGGTGTACCAAAACGTGAGCATGCCTCACGTGCTGTGGCAGCTTCAGGGGCAGCGTGCGGCGAAATTCGGCGACGAAACCGACGAAAGAACCGGCGAAAAAGTACACAAATTCCTCGGCTTCCAGCAACTGACTCCGGGGACGATGTCGCCGGTAGATTATGATTCTGCTGTGGCCGACCTCGTGTCGTACCTGTCATGGATGTCCGAACCGACGCAGCAAACCCGCAGGCAACTTGGCGTGTGGGTGCTGTTGTTCCTCGGTATCCTGAGCTTTTTCGCCTGGCGACTGAACGCCGCGTACTGGAAACATATCAAATAATCACGCCGCTACATGGCGTGGGGCCGGCGCCAGGAAAAACCTGCTGAACGGTTTTTCCGCGCGCTGGCCCTTCAGCTTTTTGAGGAAACGTAAACATGATGGTTCTGTATTCCGGCACTACTTGCCCGTTCTCCCAGCGTTGCCGGCTGGTGTTGTTCGAAAAGGGCATGGACTTCGAGATCCGCGACGTCGACCTGTTCAACAAGCCGGAAGACATCGCCGTGATGAATCCGTATGGTCAGGTGCCGATTCTCGTCGAACGGGACCTGATTCTGTACGAATCGAACATCATCAACGAGTACATCGACGAGCGCTTCCCGCACCCGCAGCTGATGCCGGCCGATCCGGTCCAGCGCGCGCGTGCCCGCCTGTTCCTGCTCAACTTCGAGAAAGAGCTGTTCGTCCACGTCGGCACGCTCGAAAACGAGAAGGGCAAGGCAGCGGAGAAGAATCACGAGAAGGCGCGCCTCGCGATCCGCGATCGCCTGACGCAGCTCGCGCCGATCTTCCTGAAGAACAAGTACATGCTCGGCGAAGAGTTCTCGATGCTCGACGTCGCGATCGCACCGCTGCTTTGGCGCCTTGACCACTACGGTATCGAGCTGTCGAAGAACGCCGCGCCGCTGATGAAGTACGCCGAGCGCATTTTCAGCCGCCCGGCTTATATCGAAGCGCTGACGCCGTCGGAAAAGGTGATGCGTCGTTGAGTTTGGCTTTGGAGCGCGGACGTCGCATCGCTTCGATGCGCGACCGCGCCCGCAAGAGGACTGTTGATGCAAGAGATTTCCACGAAGCCTTATCTGTTGCGCGCGCTCTACGAGTGGTGCACGGATAACGGCTACACACCGCATATCGCGGTCCGCGTCGACAATCAGACGCGCGTGCCACGTCAGTTCGTGCGCGACAACGAGATCGTGTTGAACATCAGCTTCGAGGCGACCAGCCAGCTGCAGATGGGCAACGAGTGGATCGAGTTCAACGCGCGCTTCTCCGGCAAGTCCCACAAGATCGAAGTGCCGGTCGCCAATATTCTTGCGATCTACGCGCGCGAGAACGGCCAGGGTATGGCGTTCCCAGTCGAATCGGCGGGCGGCGAGGCTCAGGATTCGGGCGCGGATGCCGCGGACGAAGCTGACACGCCGGCGGCTCCGCGCGCCGTCGAAACCGCCCCCGCCGACCCTGCCGAGGCCACCGACGCCGACGACAAACCGCAGCCCGACGACGATGGCTCGAAAGGCGGCGGAAGGGCTCGCCTTAAGATCGTGAAATGAAGTAGAATCACGGCCTCACGCCGGCTTAGCTCATCAGGTAGAGCGCTTGACTTGTAATCATGAGGTGGCGGGTTCGAGTCCTGCAGCCGGCACCAGATTGCTTTATCAGCAGTAACTGGAAATGCTAGAAAACCCCGTCGAAGCACACGCTTTGGCGGGGTTTTTCTTTTTTCGGTGGAAATTGCCCGGATCGTTGCTGATGCCGATCACCGAAGCTTTGGCCAGGCTTGCTTGCGACGAGGGTTTCACGCACGTCAAAACGTGCGAGGGCAGCGTGAGGTGAGCCGCGCGATGGCTCAAAAACCACGATATCTCTTTCACCTTGTCGATTGTAGACATGATTGTCTACTTTCGGTGCGTCTAGACTCACCTCATCACCGTCACCCATTCATGCCGCGCCGCGAATCCGCACGGCGGCGGTACGTTACTATTCGGGCGTCGCCCGGGATGGCGGGCAGCCGCCGGACATTCCGGTCCGCTACCGCGGTCCACGTCGCGGGCGACGTCACATCGACTCCATTGCACCATGACCAGCCCCGCAACTCTCACCTGGCCAGAAGCCGACGGCCCGCGCACCGCACGCTGGCGTTCCGAAGCGGCCGTGCCGCCGCCGAAGCGCGTCGTCGTCGCCGACGACCGCACCACCGCCGATTCGGCCTACCGCCTCGCCTGCGAAGGCACCGCGCTGCTGTGGCGCGGCGACTTCCAGAACGCGCGCCAACTGCTGCAGGCCGTCACGCGCCGGCTCGAACGCAAGCCGCGCAAGCAGGGAGCCACACCGCTCGACGCGTTCAACCAGCATCGGCAGGCGCAGTCGCAGCGCGCGCGCACGCTCGGCATGATCCTGATTCCGCTCGATGCCGACTACGTCATTCCGCTGCGTCGCGCGCCCGACGTGCGGCAGGCCTGCATCGAAGCTTATGGACCGGCGAGCGGTGACGCGTCGGTCGTGTCGTTGCGCGAGTTGCTCGGTTTGATCGGCGCGCACGAATGGCGCAAGAAGGGCGTCGAGATTACGGCGCTCGGCGAGCGCATCCATCCGCACTACGGTGTGTTCTCACCGGTGCGCGGCGAGTACGTCGATCTGGTCGCGCGCACGCCGCTGCCGTCGCTGGACCTCGCGTTCGATATCGGCACCGGCACTGGCGTGCTGGCCGCGCTGCTGGCCAAACGCGGCGTGCGCAAGATCGTCGCGACGGACCAGGATGCGCGCGCGCTTGCGTGTGCTCGTGAAAATCTCGCGCGTCTTGGTTGCGCCGAGCAGGTCGAGATCGTACAGGCCGATCTGTTTCCGGACGGTCGGGCACCGCTCGTCGTCTGCAATCCGCCGTGGGTGCCGGCGCGGCCCGCGTCGCCGCTCGAATACGCGGTCTACGATCCGGACAGCCGCATGCTGGTCGGCTTCCTGAACGGCCTCGCCGATCATCTGACGCCGGGCGGCGAGGGCTGGCTGATCATTTCGGATTTCGCCGAGCACCTTGGACTGCGGACGCGCGAGTGGCTGCTCGCGGCGATCGAGCACGCGGGGCTCAGTGTCGTGGGACGCGAGGACATTCGTCCACGGCATCCGAAGGCCAGCGATCAGAACGATCCGTTGTATGTTGCGCGAGCGGCCGAGGTCACGTCGTTGTGGCGGCTCAAGGCGCGGTGACGTCGACTGCGCGCGTCACGCCGACGTGCCGTGCGCTTCCAGATACGCGCACGCGCCCCGGCCAGCGACCAGCCCGCTGGCAAAGCAGGCGGTCAGCAGATAACCACCGGTCGGCGCCTCCCAATCGAGCATTTCGCCCGCGCAGAATGCGCCGGGCATCCGGTCGATCATCAGATGCGCGTCCAACGCCTCGAACGAGATTCCGCCCGCGGTACTGATCGCTTCCTCGATCGGTCGCGCGCGCAGCAGTCGCATCGGCAGCGCCTTGATCGCGTGGGCGAGGCCGCGTGCATCGGCGAAGGCTTCTTTCGACAGAATCTCGTGCAGCAACGCCAGCTTGACCCCGCCGATTCCGATTCGCCCGTGCAGATGACTCGCGATCGAGCGTGAGCCGCGCGGCCGCGTCACTTCCTCCACGATTCGCTCGAGCGGCAAGCCGGGCGCGAGATCCAGCGCGATCGTGACCTCGCCGCCGGCGAGAATCCGCTCGCGGATCGGCGCCGACAACGCGTAAATCAGGCTCCCTTCGAGGCCCGTTTCGGTCAAAAGTATTTCACCTTGTCGATTGTGGACTTTTCCGTCTACACCGGTGACGGAAATCGCGACCGTCTTGATCGGCTGACCCGCGAAACGCTCGCGCAGATACGGGCTCCAGTCCGCGTCGAAGCCGCAGTTCGCGGGACGCAGCGGCGTCACCGGCACGTCGCGCGACGTCATCAGCGGCACCCACGCGGCGTCGGAGCCGAGACGCGGCCAACTGGCGCCGCCGAGCGCGAACACGACCGCGTCGCAGCTGATCGTCTGCTCACCGTTGGGCGTGTCGAAGCGCAACGCGTGGGCGGCACCGTCTTCGGATGTTGACGCCCAGCCGCTCCACTTGTGACGCATATGAAACTGCACACCCGCTTCGCGCAGCCGATGCAGCCACGCGCGCAGCATCGGCGCGGCCTTCATGTCGGACGGAAATACGCGCCCCGAACTGCCGACGAACGTCTCGACGCCCAACTCGCGCAACCATGTGCGCAGCGCGTCGGGACCGAACGCGTCGAGTAACGGCGCGATGCGCTCGCGGCGCGAGCCGTAGCGCTCGAGAAACGGTGCGAGGGCTTCCGAATGCGTGATGTTCATGCCGCCTTTGCCCGCCATCAGGAATTTGCGGCCGACCGACGGCATCGCGTCATATACGTGGACTTGCACGCCGCGCCCGGCAAGCGTCTCGGCGGCCATCAGGCCGGCGGGGCCGCCGCCGATCACGGCGACGCGGGCGGAATCGAGCGAGAATGACATGCGGTTCAGCGGATCAACGGGGAAAAAAGGCGGTGCGCCGCGGTGACCGAACGGATATGCGGCGCGAAGGGCGCTATTGTCACACCGCGCGCGGCCCGCGGCAAACGCCGACAAACTCTGTCGAACTGTGCTCGGTACTGGCAAATAGGCGGCTATTCGCCAGGCGACCGGGCTCGATCGCCCCAGACCGGAAAATACTGGATTCAGTCTTTCTCCCGGCCGTTGCGCATCGCATTCACCGCTTGGCCCGCGCCGCACGCGACCTATACTTTTCAAACATCTTCCATCGGACGCCGTTCGCGTCGTTCCTCGCGTCAATCCCCCATCACGTCGCTTGCGACGCAGCCGCTGCGGCGCGCTTCACTGCCGCGCGCCGGCAGCCGACGCGAAGCGCCTGATGCATCGATGGAAGAGTCGATCGTCTGGTTCAAGGAGATTGCCATGACCCGCAAATATATCGACTGTCGCGAGTTTCCGAGCGAAACGAACTGCACTGTCGCGCTATCCGCCGACAGCGACGGCGAACTGCTCGAAGCCGCGGTCCAGCATGCCGTCAGCGTTCACAAGCACGCGGATTCGCCGGAGCTGCGCGAGCAGCTGAAGACGCTATTTCATGAGGGAACGCCGCCAGTCGAGGCGCGGCACGCTTGAGACACCCGTGGAAGGGGAGTGTGGAAGCCCGCGTCGCGAGCGGCATCCAGCCGGCCGCGTGCGGGCGTGTTGCAGCAGTCTTGTGGTGACACGAGAAACGCGATACCAAGCCAATCTAACCAGCATGCCGACGCGCTAACCCGGATACGCCTCATCGACCTTCAGCCCGGCGAGCTTGAAGATCACCCGCAACGTCTGCGGCTTGATGTCGCGTCGCGACGCGAGCGTCGTCATCACGAAGTCGAGCACCTTGGCGTACTTGAGCATCGTCAGGCAGGTCTCGAGGTCGACGTTGCCGTCACGCATGACCTCGGCGAGCCGCAGCATTTCCGTGGAGATGTCGCGAGCCATCTCCAGTTCGAGTTGCTGTTTCTCCGACCATGCCGGCGCGGCGGTGAGCTTCGCCATCATTTCCTGAAACTTCTGTTCGACATTTCCGTTGGGTACCGTATCCATTGCCGCCTCTTCTGTGATCATCCGAGCGCGCGACCCGTTGCAAAGCCGGCCGCTGCTGGTTACGTAACGTTCGCCCCTTGTTGCGGGACCGCTCTCCCCAAATGCATCCGGTTCGCGTGTCCGGTTGCACGGCCGGACAGCTTCCTGTTTTCGGCGACGCGGCTTGCACCCGCAGGCTCAGCCGGCGCTCAAGCTGTTTTCGGCCATTCTCGAGACACTTCCGCGCAGCGCCTTTCGAGCAGGAAGTGTTCCCGGTGGACCGCCTGTCTCGCGTGATCCGGACGGCGTACTCGCTGGGATTGCCGCACTTTGGGTAAACTGGCAGCAACCTTTCTCTTTTTCCGTCATCTGTCGCACGTTCGCACTGCAATTGATGGCGGCCCATACGATGTCCGGCAAAACCCACGAAATCCGTCCCAACCAGTCCGTCGAACTGCTCAAAGAGCTCCACATCCTCACGCGCGACGGCAAGATGAATCAGGACAGCCGTCGCAAGCTGAAGCAGGTCTACCATCTGTTCCAGTTCATCGAGCCGCTACTCAAGGACCTGAAGGACCAGCAGGGGGCGCTGACGCTCGTCGATCACGGCGCGGGCAAGTCATACCTCGGTTTTATCCTGTATGACCTGTTTTTCAAGGAGTTTCAGGACGTCGCTGGTGGGGCTTCGCACATTTACGGCATTGAAACGCGCGAAGAGCTGGTGACGAAGTCCGAAGAGCTGGCGGCTCGGCTCGGCTTCAAGGGGATGTCGTTTCTGAATCTGTCGGTGGCGGAGTCGATCACGTCGACGCGGCTGCCCGCCGAAATCGACATCGTGACCGCGCTGCACGCGTGCAATACCGCCACCGACGACGCGATCCGTTTCGCACTCGAAAAGCACGCGAAGTACATCGTCGTCGTGCCGTGCTGCCAGGCCGAGGTAGCCGGCGTGCTGCGGCAGAACAAGGGCAAGGCTCTGAAGACCGCGCTGACGGAAATCTGGCGGCATCCGCTGCACACGCGCGAATTCGGCAGCCAGATCACGAACGTGCTGCGCTGCCTGCAGCTCGAAGCGCATGGTTATCAGGTCAGCGTGACCGAGTTGGTCGGCTGGGAACACTCGATGAAAAACGAGTTGATCATCGCGCAGTACAAGGACCTGCCGCGGCGCCGGCCCGCTGAGCGGCTCGGCGAAGTGCTGGACGCGCTCGGGCTCGATACGCTGAAGGAGCGATTTTTCGTGCCGGCCTGAGGCGCGACCTGGCGCTTCACTTAGCGCTTCATCAACGCATCCCAGCCGGCGAGGCCAATGCGCCGCAGCGTTTCCTGATTGCGCTCGTAGATCTCTTCCGCGTCGGGAAAGGCCTGCACGGCCCGCTCGATGCTGTCCTCGCGCAGCAGATGCAGGATCGGATAAGGCGCCCGGTTCGTGTAGTTTTCGATATCGTCGGGCTCGCTGCCTTCGAACTGGTAATGCGGATGAAAGCTCGCGATCTGGATGACGCCTTCGAGCCGCAGTTGCTGGACCAGCCGGTCGGCGAAGAACAGGCAGTCGTTGAAGCCGGGAAAGTCCTCGAACGCGCGCGGCAGGATCAGCAACGTCGTGTCGATGGCGGCGGGGTCGGCGGCGACGAGGGTCTGCAGCTCGGCTTCCAGGTCGGTCAGCACCGCTTCGAGCGTGTCTGCTTCGCTGAGCGCATAGCGAATCTGCCCCTTCACATGCACGGCCTTCGCGAACGGACACAGGTTCAGGCCGATCACGGCCTCCGTCAGCCAATGACGGGTCGCGGCGATAACGGCAGCGTGGGATTCGGCGGGCAACGGCATGGCGGATGGATGTGACGGGAAAACGCGCAATTCTAAAGGACCCAGCTGACGGACTGGCTCAGCGAACCGGCTTCTCCGCGCAAGCGGCCGCTATCAACTGCGCGGCGACTTTCGGCGCGGCGAGGATCGGCCCGCAGCCCGGCCCGTAAGTCTGGCTCGCCGCGTACACGCCCTCGATCAGCAGACCGAGCCCATCGGCCAGCGCTTGCGGATCGCCGGCGCCGGCCGCTGTCGACAGTTCGACGAGGCGCGCCATCAAGCGCCGCTTGTTGCGGAACACGAACTGCCGCGCCGGATGCGCGGTATCCGAAAACTCCACCGACACGTTCACGAACGGGCAGCCGCGGTAATCGTCGACCGAGGCGCGCACCGCGAGGTCGTCGAAATACTGCTGAAGCTGCTTCGCCGGCTCGCCCGGATGCTTCGCGAAGCTCTTCTCGACGTAGCGGAAGAACTGCTCGTCCTTCTGCTCCAGATACGCCATCACGAGCTGGTCCTTCGACGAAAACTGCCGGTACAGACTCATCTTGTTCACGCCCGCGCGCTCGACCACCGCATCGACGCCGACCGTGCGCACGCCCTCGCGATAGAACAACTCGCTGGCCGCGCGCAGCAGATGCAGCTGCGCCTGCGGCCCGGCGGTCTGTGCGCCGCGCGCGCGCCGCGCACGAGTAGGGGCGGGCTTGGGGGTTTCGCTGTCGGACATGGCAAGTCACCCGAATGAGATTGACGCCTTGACATGTTACCGACCAGTAACTAAGATCGCAACACAATTGTGACCAATCTGTCACAAGTCATTCACCGAGGCCGTAAATACGAACGACGCCGCCACCCGGGCCGCGTCGATGGGAGAATCGATGAACTGGGCTGCGCGACTGATAGGCGGGCGTTTCCACTACGGCTGGTTGACCGTCGCCGTGGTGTTCCTGGTGTTGCTCGCGGCGGCGGGTACGCGAGCGACACCGAGCGTGATGATGGTGCCGCTCGAGCACCAATTCGGCTGGAGCCGCGCGACGATTTCGCTCGCGATCTCGGTGAACATCGCGCTGTACGGGTTGATGGGGCCGTTCGCGGCCGCCGCGATGCAGCGCTTCGGTGTGCGCCCCACGCTGCTGAGCGCGCTCGGCACGATGGCCGCGGGTGTCGCGCTGTCGTCGCTGATGACGCATCCGTGGCAAATGGTGCTGATCTGGGGCGTGATGGTCGGCGGCTCGACCGGGGTAGCGGCGCTGTCGCTGTCGGCGACGGTCGTGACGCGCTGGTTCACGACGCGCCGCGGTCTCGTGATGGGTATCCTGACCGCCAGCTCGGCGACCGGCCAGCTGGTGTTTCTGCCGCTGCTCGCGGCCATCGCCGAGCATTACGGCTGGCGTCAGGTCGTGTGGGTCGTCGCGCTCGCGGCGGCCGTCGTGATTCCGCTCGTCGCGTTCCTGCTGCCCGAGCATCCGGCCAGCATGCAGCTGCGCCCGTACGGCGAACCCCATGACGCGCCCATCACGACGACCGTCACCAGGCAGAATCCGCTCGCGATCGCATTCGGCACGCTCGCGTCGGCGAGCAAAACGCGCGACTTCTGGCTGCTGTTCTTCAGCTTCTTCATTTGCGGCGCGAGCACCAATGGCTATGTCGGCACCCATCTGATCGCAATGTGCGGCGACTACGGGATGACCGAAGTGCAGGGCGCGTCGTTGCTCGCGGCGATGGGCGTGTTTGACCTGTTCGGCACGACGATGTCGGGCTGGCTGTCGGACCGCTTCAATAGCCGCGTGCTGCTGTTCTGGTATTACGGGCTGCGGGGGCTGTCGCTGATGTATCTGCCGCACGCGTTCGGCATCGACTTTTTCGGACTGCCGCTGTTCGCGGTGTTCTACGGTCTCGACTGGATCGCCACCGTGCCGCCGACCGTGCGTCTTGCGACCGACGTCTACGGCAAGGAATCGGCGCCGATCGTGTTCGGCTGGGTGGTCGCGGGCCACCAGCTCGGCGCGGCGTTCGCGGCGCTCGGCGCGGGCATGCTGCGCGCGAGTCTTGGCACCTACACGGTCGCATCGATGATTTCCGGCGGCTTGTGTCTGATCGCCGCGGTGATCGTGCTGCGCATCAATCGCCCGGCCAAGGTGCCGACGCCGCAGGCAATCTGAGGCGCCCTCGCGAGCCGCGCGGATTCACCGTCAGCGAAGCAACGACGCACGGCCCCATAACGGGGCCGTGCGCGTTTTCTCAGCCAGCACGCATAGCGCCGCGCCGCAACTTGGAGCGCGCACCGAAAGCCCGTTATGCTATGTGGCCTCGGGCAGCCGCCCGGAGAACATGAATATCTACCGAGAGAAGCGCATGGCCACCAAACCCGCCTCAACCGAAGTTGCCATTCACGAGCTGATTGCAGGCCGCTGGAGCCCTCGCGCGTATTCGAGCGAGCCGGTGAGCCGCGATCAGTTGCGCGCCGTGCTCGAAGCGGCGCGCTGGGCGCCATCTTCATATAACGTGCAGCCTTGGCGTTTTGTGGTCTTCGATCGCAGCGTCGACGAAGTCGCGTTCAAGAAGGCTTTCGCCACGCTAGTGCCGTTCAACCAGGGCTGGAATGCGCTCGCGCCGGTGCTGATCGCGGTGACCGCGCACACACTGACCAACAAGGGCGAGGTAAACCGCTGCGCGTTCTACGACGCCGGCGCGGCGGCGATGTCGCTGGTGCTGCAAGCGCACGCGCTCGGCCTCGCCGCGCACCAGATGAGCGGCTTCGACGTGAACGCGTTCCGTACCACCTTCGAACTACCAAAGGACGTCGAGCCGATCGCGATGATCTCGCTCGGCCATTACGGCGACATCGACAAACTGGACCCGGTCCTGCGCGAACGCGAGAAGGCGCCGCGTCAACGCGCGGCGCTCGCGGATATCGCGTACGCCGGCGCCTGGAAGAAGGCGTTCTGAGCGATGGATTCGCCGCGCTTGCCGCGCGATTTCGCGTAAAGCGAAGAAAGCGGTCGATGAGCAACGAAGCAGTCAGGCACGCGCGGCACGGTCCGCGCGTTTTTCATGCAGCGCCGTCCATGCCGTTCTCGCCCTCCGTCACGCTGGACAGCGGCGCGGCCACATGCTCGAGCGACTTGCGCTCCGCGTCGACACCCCAGATCGCCGCGACGAGCGCCGCCGCGAGCATCAACGCCGAGCCGACCAGATAGCCCGAAAACACCTCGCTGCGCTGATGCGTATCGATCAGCCGACCGAAAAACGCCGGCCCGATGATGCCGCCGAGCGCGGTGCCGAACGCATAGAAAACCGCGATCGCGAGCGCGCGGATTTCGAGCGGAAACGATTCGCTCACGGTCAGATACGCGGAACTCGCGGCCGCCGACGCAAAGAAGAAAATGACCATCCAGGCGACCGTCTGCGTGACGACGCTCAGCAGTTGCTGCTCGAACAGATAGCCGGACAGCGTCAGCAGGATCGCCGACATCGCGTAGGTCGCGGCGATCATCTTGCGTCGGCCGATCACGTCGAACAGCCGCCCGAGCACGAGCGGCCCCAGGAAATTGCCGAGCGCGAAAGGCAGCAGATACCAGCCGATGTCGTCGCCCGGCACGTGATAGAAGTCGGTGAGGACGAGCGCGTAGGTGAAAAAGATCGCGTTGTAGAAGAATGCCTGCGCGGTCATCATCGTGAGACCGACCAGCGCGCGGCGCCGGTGCACGTTGAACAGCGTGTGGAACACCTCGCGCAACGGCGTATGGTCGCGCGCGCGCAGCCGCAGCCGCGTGAGGGCGTCGTCGGCGAGCGTGTGACCGGCGTCGCGAAAACGCGTCTCGATGCCCTCGACGATCGTGCGGGCGTCGCGCTCGTCGCCGTGCGTGAGTAGCCAGCGCGGGCTTTCGGGTATCCAGATGCGCATCGGCAGGATCACCAGCGCGAGCAGCGCGCCGATGAAAAAACACGCGCGCCAGCCCCAGTCGGAAGGCAGCAGGTGCGGATCGAGCAGCACCAGCGAGCCCGCGGCGCCGAGCCCCGCGCCCACCCAGAACGTGCCGTTGATGCCGAGGTCGGTCCAGCCGCGCACGCGTGCCGGCGTGAATTCCTGGATCGTCGAGTTGATCGCCGTGTATTCGCCGCCGATACCCGCGCCGGTCAGGAAGCGGAACAGCATGAAGCTCATCAGATTCCACGACAGCGCGGTCGCCGCGGTCGCGGCCAGATACAGCGTCAGCGTGATGAAAAACAGCTTGCGGCGGCCGAGACGGTCGGTCAGCCAGCCGAAACCGAGCGCACCGAGCACCGCGCCGGCAATGTATGCGCTGCCCGCGAGGCCGACCTCGGCATTCGAAAAGCGCAGCGCCGGGCTGGTTTTCAGCGCGCTCGCGACCGCGCCGGCGAGCGTCACCTCAAGGCCGTCGAGCAGCCACGTCACGCCGAGCGCAACCACGATCAGCGTATGAAAGCGGCCCCACGGCAGACGGTCTAGCCGCGACGGCAGATCGGTTTCGATCAGCGTGGCGTGCTGGTCATCGACGGCGGCGGCGGGCGGCACGCTCATGACGCGAAGTCTCCTCGATGGCGAAATGGGGCGGCATATCCGGTCGGACGCAGCAAGATCCATTCCGCGCCATGATTTCAATCGATCTTGCGGCCGTCCCGGCAGCTTCAGTTGATGCTGCCGGAGTTTTCGTGATACAAAGCCGCTCCCCTTTCTTTGCGCGCCAGCCGTGAGCGGCCATTCCTGCCATGAACTATTGCGCGATTGACTTCGGTACTTCCAATTCGGCCGTCGCGGTTCCGATCGGCCCGCAGCTGAAGCTGGCGCCGGTCGAAGGCGCGTACACGACGCTGCCCACCGCGGTCTTCTTCAATACCGACGAACACACCAGCGAATTCGGGCGCGCGGCGCTCGCTGCTTACATCGACGGTTTCGACGGCCGGCTGATGCGCTCGATGAAAAGCATTCTCGGCTCGCCGCTCGCCGAGAATACGACCGATCTCGGCGACGGCAGTGCGATCAAGTACACCGACGTGATCGCGACGTTCCTGACTCACCTGAAGCGCGCGGCCGAGGCGAGCGCCGGCGGCGCGATCGACTGCGCGGTGCTGGGCCGCCCGGTGTTCTTCGTCGACGACGACCCGCGCGCCGACCAGATGGCGCAGCAACAGCTCGAAGCCGCTGCGCGCACGGCCGGCTTGCGCGACATCCACTTTCAGTATGAACCGATCGCGGCTGCGTTCGACTACGAATCGCACCTGAGCGCCGAGGGGCTCGTGCTTGTGGCGGACATCGGCGGCGGTACGTCGGACTTTTCGCTCGTGCGAGTGGGGCCGGAACGGATGAAGCGCGTCGAGCGCAAGGACGATGTGCTCGCGCACCACGGCGTGCACGTCGCGGGTACGGACTTCGACCGCCGCGTCGAACTCGCCACGATACTGCGCGAACTCGGCTACCAGTCGCTCGATCCGCAAGGGCGCGAAATCCCGAACCGGATTTATTTCGATCTCGCGACCTGGCACCTGATCAACACCGTCTACACGCCAAAGCGCGTCAGCGAACTCGCGCTGATGCGGCACCTTTTCACGGAGACGAAGCACCACGACCGGCTGATGCGCGTGGTCGAGCAGCGTTTCGGGCACGCGCTCGCCGCCCACGCGGAAGAGGCGAAGATCGGCGTGGCGGCGGGCGGCGAGACCGTGATCGATCTCGAGCAGGTGGAAGAGGATCTGCGTCTCGCGTTCGACGAAGCGCAGCTCGTCAAAGCAGGCGAGGAAGAAACGCGACGCATCGTGCAGGCCGCGCGCGATACGGTGCAGGCGGCGGGCGTCGCGCCGCGCGATGTCGACGCGATCTATTTCACCGGCGGGTCGACCGGCCTCGCGTTTCTGTCGGGCGCGTTGGCCGCGGCGTTTCCAGACGCGCAAGCGGTATTCGGCGATCGTCTCGCGAGCGTGGCGACCGGCCTCGGTATTCATGCGCGGCGTGTATTCGGATAATCCCGAATAATCAACAAATAATCCGCCGCGGATTGCGAAGTAACGCGAAGTTAATCGGCGCATTCAGATTGGCCGCCGTAATAAAAAACCCCGCCGAGGCGGGGTTTTTTTGCGTCCAGAAGGAAGCGCGGAGCTTACACCGGCTTGATGTTAGCCGCTTGCTTGCCCTTCGGGCCCGTCTTCACTTCAAACGTGACCTTCTGGTTTTCTTGGAGCGTCTTGAAGCCTTCAGTGCGAATTTCCGAGAAATGCGCGAACAGATCTTCACCGCCGCCGTCCGGAGTGATGAAGCCAAAGCCCTTAGCGTCGTTGAACCACTTGACGGTACCGGTTTCCATATTACTTTTTCCTAAAAATGGTGAATAAGGCCGAAGCCCGGGGTGCATGAAAATCAAGGAAGGGGGTAATGGGACCAACCGGAGTACCGTTGATGGGCGAACTACGAAAGAACCACTTCACTCGCCACTTGAAATCCTGCCCGAACGTTATACGGCGAATTCGGACGAAGGTCAACAGTCTAGACGAAACTTTGCCGGACTGATCCGAAATTTTCTTACAAAGCTTGCGCAGGGGGACAACTTTTTGCTAGGGAGAACCCTTGGTTCGGCTGCGGTTTCGCTGCAGTAACACGGTGCAACCGTTAAACTACGCGCCGCGCGTCGGTTGCACCTATTCCGCATCTGGACGCGCTTACATGCGCGCCACCCCGTCCCCAACGCCACAAGCGATGTCACGCGGTGCCGACATGGTTCTGATTTAGGAGAAGACTTGAAAAGTTCTATACAACGGAACATCGGGCCATTCGCGCTGATGCTGACCGGTCTGGGCTCGATCATCGGTTCGGGTTGGCTGTTCGGCGCGTGGAAGGCTGCAAAAATTGCCGGTCCGGCTGCGATTTGCGCATGGATCATCGGTGCGGTCGTGATTCTCGCGATTGCGCTGACCTACGCGGAACTTGGCGCGATGTTTCCGGAATCTGGCGGGATGGTGCGCTATGCGCGCTACTCGCACGGCGCGCTGGTCGGTTTCATCAGCGCGTGGGCCAACTGGATCGCGATCGTGTCGGTGATCCCGATCGAGGCCGAAGCATCGATCCAATATATGAGTACCTGGCCCTATCCCTGGGCGCATGCGCTGTTCGTCGACGGGTCGTTGACGACCAACGGCCTGCTGTTGTCCGCCGGGCTCGTCATCATCTATTTCCTGCTCAACTACTGGGGCGTCAAGCTGTTCGCGCGCGCCAACTCGGCGATCACGATCTTCAAGTTCCTGATCCCGGGCGCAACGATCGTCGGCCTGATGATGACAGGCGTCCACACCGAGAACTTTGGTCAGACGACCACGTTCGCGCCGTACGGCTGGTCGGCGGTGCTGACCGCGGTCGCGACGAGCGGCATCGTGTTCGCATTCAACGGTTTCCAGAGCCCGATCAACCTGGCCGGTGAAGCGCGAAATCCGGCCAGGAGCGTGCCGTTCGCGGTGATCGGCTCGATCCTGCTCGCGCTCGTGATCTACGTGTTGCTGCAGATCGCATACATCGGCGCCGTGAATCCGGCCGACGTGATGAAGGGCTGGAGCCACTTCAGCTTTGCTTCGCCGTTCGCGGAACTGGCGATTGCGCTGAACCTGAACTGGCTGGCGATCCTGCTGTACGTCGACGCGTTCGTGAGCCCGAGCGGCACCGGTACGACCTACATGGCAACCACCTCGCGCATGATCTACGCGATGGAGCGCAACAACACGATGCCGAAGATGTTCGGTAACGTGCACCCGTTCTATGGCGTTCCGCGCAACGCGATGTGGTTCAACCTGCTCGTCTCGTTCATCTTCCTGTTCTTCTTCCGCGGCTGGAGTTCGCTCGCGGCGGTGATTTCGGTCGCGACCGTGATCTCGTACCTGACCGGCCCGATCAGCCTGATGGCACTGCGCCGCGCGGCAACCGATCTCGAGCGCCCGCTGCACATCGCCGGCATGAAGGTGATCGCGCCGTTCGCGTTCGTCTGCGCGTCGCTGATCCTGTACTGGGCGAGGTGGCCCCTGACCGGCGAAATCATTCTGCTGATGGTCGTCGCGCTGCCGGTGTATTTCTACTTCCAGGCGAAGTCGGGCTTCGAGGGCTGGGGCCGTGACCTGAAGGCCGCCTGGTGGCTGGTCGCGTATCTGCCGATCATGGCGATCCTGTCGCTGATCGGCAGCAAGGAGTTTGGCGGCTTCGGCATTCTGCCTTACGGCTGGGACATGCTCGTCGTGATCGCCTTCGCGTTGGTGTTCTACTTCTGGGGCGTGAACAGCGGCTATCGTTCGGAGTATCTGGACGAGCGGCTCGTGCACGACGAAGTGCTCGAAGTTGTCGGCGCGCATTGAGCGCCGGTCGAAACCGAAGATCCGCTCGACGCGGGTCTTTCGGGGCCGATAAAAAGCCCGCCCGATCGATGATCAGGCGGGCTTTTTGTTGAGCTTTGTGCGCGACCCCGCGCCGGATCATGCGGTCCCGAACACGTAGTTCGTCATCGCGAGCGAGCGTTGGTAGGTGCCGAGCGACTGGATCGCGAGCGAATAGTCGTCGTCGGCGGCACCGAGCGCGGCGAATACCGGCAACAGATGCTCGTCGGTCGGATGCATCAACACCGCGTGCGGCGCCTGGCGGCGATAGTCGAGCAGCGCGTCGATATCGCGCGCGACGAGTTTGTCCTCGAACCAGTCGGTGAATTCGGCCACACGCGGATCGGCGTCTTCCGGGCGCGCGGAGAAATCGGCGGCGCGCAGGTTATGGGTGATCTGGCCGGAGCCGATCACCATCACGCCTTCGTCTTTTAGCGCGCGCAGCGCGCGGCCGACGCGGAAATGATGCGCGGCGTCCTTGTGCGGTTGGATCGACAGTTGCGCGATCGGCACGTCCGCTCGCGGAAACATCAGCAGCATCGGCACCCATGCGCCGTGGTCGAGTCCGTGCGGCTGCACGTCCGCGACGATGCCGCTCGCGCCGAGCAGCGCGGCGGCGCTCCGTGCGATGTCGGGCGCGCCCGGCGCCGGATATTGGATTTCATAGAGCTGGCGCGGAAAACCATAAAAATCGTGGATGGTTTCAGGCGCCGTCGCGATGCTCGCGAGTGGCTGCGCGGTGCCCCAGTGCGCCGACAACATCAGGATTGCCTCGGGACGCGGCAATTGCGTGCCGAGCGCGCCGAACTCGGCGGACGGCATCGACGGATCGATCGGCAACGTGGGTGCGCCGTGAGACAGGAAAAGCGACGGTAAGCGGTTCATGACAGCAACGCGGCCGGGTAAGCACGGCACGGAGAAATTGGGTTGCTACCAATATAGGTCCGCACGCCAGCTTGATAAATGGGCTCGGCGGGAATTGATTGCGTCGCGGCCGTTGTTAATCCGCGTTGTCGCGGTTAATCCTGCGCGCCCCGCAATCCTTCCCACGCCGGCGACAACGCCGGCCCCAGCGCAAACAGATCGAGCACGCGTGCGACAGTGTGGTCGACCATCTCGTCGATCGAAGCAGGCCGGTTATAGAACGCGGGCAGCGGCGGGAAGATCACCCCGCCCATTTCGGTGACGGCCGTCATATTGCGCAGATGCGCGAGATTGAACGGCGTTTCGCGCACCAGCAGCACGAGACGGCGACGCTCCTTCAGTGTGACGTCGGCGGCGCGGGTGATCAGGTTGTCGGCGAAACCGTGCGCGATGCTCGCGAGTGTTTTCATCGAGCAGGGCGCGACGATCATGCCGTCGGTCGCGAACGAGCCGGACGCGATGCTCGCGCCGACATCGCGCACCGAATGGACGACATCCGCGAGCGGATGCACGTCTTCCTTGCCCAACTCGAGTTCATGCTGGATGTTGAGCCAACCCGCGCTCGAAATCAGCAGGTGGCTCTCGACGCCGCCGAGCCGCCGCAGCGTCTCGAGCAGCCGGATGCCGTAGATGGCGCCGCTGGCGCCGGTGATCGCGACGATCAGCCGGCGAGGCACCGCGGTGCGTGCTTGCTGCATGGCTTGCGGCGCCTGATGAAGCGAACGAAGCGTAGAACGCTCAGGCCGCGGCGAACAGCTGCTGCAGTTCGCCCGATTCGTACATCTCCATCATGATGTCCGAGCCGCCGATGAATTCCCCCTTCACGTACAGCTGCGGAATGGTCGGCCAGTTCGAGAACACCTTGATGCCCTGACGGATTTCGTCGTCTTCGAGCACGTTGACGGTCTTGATTTCACCGGCACCGCACGCCTTCAGGATCTGGATGGCGCGGCCGGAAAAACCGCACATCGGGAACTGGGCCGTGCCCTTCATGAAGAGAACGACGTTGTTGCCGTCGACGATTTGCTTGATGCGTTGTTGCGTATCCATGACTGACCTTGCGGTTCCGATAAAGGATGGGAATAGGCTGAAATGATAGCGGATTTCGCTACGGGCGGCCGCAGCCACGTCGCGCCTGGGGTTTTAGCCTCGGCGACCGCGCTCAGGCCGCAGCGGCGCGCAGCACGCCGCCGCTGATCCGCTCGATGCCGGCGAGATCGCGCGCCGAGCGGACCTCGGCAAAACCGCGTTCGCTCAACAATGCGCGCACGGCTTCGGCCTGGTCGTAGCCATGTTCGATCCAAACCGTGCCGTCGGCGGCTAGACGCTCGGGGGCGCCGGCGACGATCGCGCGGATCGCGCTGAGGCCGTCGGCCTCGTCGGTGAGCGCGCCGCGCGGCTCGAAGCGCAGATCGCCCTCACGCAGATGCGGGTCGCCGCTCGCGATATACGGTGGATTGCTGACGATCGCATCGAAGCGCAACGCGGCGTCGAGCGAGCCGTACCAGTCGCTGGGCAGGAAAACGACGGCGCCCCCCGGGCGTTTCACGTCGAGCAGGCGCGCGCCGTTGCGCGCGGCGACGGCGAGCGCGTCGGCCGAGCGGTCGAGCGCCCAGACCTGCGCGTCGGGCCGCATCGACGCGATCGCCACCGCGATTGCGCCGGTCCCGGTGCCGAGATCGAGCACACGTGGGCGCGGCCGAGGTTCGATCGCCGCGAGCGCGGTCTCCACCAGCAGCTCGGTCTCAGGACGCGGAATCAGCACGTGCGGCGTCACTTCGAATTCGAGCCCGAAGAACTCGCGCGCACCGACGAGCTGCGCGACCGGCTCGCCGGCCAGGCGCCGCGCCTCGAGCGTGCGATAACGCTCGACGCTTGCGCGTTCGAGCGGCTCCTCGCCGCGCGTGATCAGCTGCGTGCGCCGCCAACCGAGCGCATGCGTGAGCAGAATCCGCGCTTCGAGCGGCGGCAGCCGCGATGCGCGCATTAGCGCCTCGGCCGTGGGGGGCAGAGCGGTGGGGTCGAGCGGAGCCGGGGAGGCGTCGGTCATTGTCGGGGCGTTAGTCCGCGTCGCCGAGCGAAGCCAGCAGTTCGGCCTGATGCTCGCTGACGAGCGCCGCGATCAGTTCTTCGAGATCGCCGTCCATGATCGCGTCGAGGCGATACAGCGTCAGGTTGATGCGGTGATCGGTGAGGCGCCCCTGCGGGAAGTTGTACGTGCGGATGCGCTCCGAACGGTCGCCCGAGCCGATCAGGTTCTTGCGCGTCGCCGCTTCCTTCGCCTGCTGCTCGTGCGCCTGCTTGTCCTTGATGCGCGCGGCGAGCACCTTCAGCGCGCGATCCTTGTTCTTGTGCTGCGAGCGGTCGTCCTGACATTCGACGACGATGCCCGTCGGCAAGTGCGTGACGCGCACCGCCGAGTCGGTCTTGTTGATGTGCTGGCCGCCCGCGCCCGACGCGCGGAACGTGTCGATACGCAGATCGGCCGGATTGATCTCGACTTCGCCGATCTCGTCCGCTTCCGGCATCACCGCGACCGTGCACGCCGAGGTATGGATGCGGCCCTGCGTTTCGGTGGCCGGCACGCGCTGCACGCGATGCCCGCCCGACTCGAACTTCAGCTTCGAATACGCGGCATCGCCGGCAATTCGCACGATCACTTCGCGATAGCCCCCGAGGTCCGATTCGCTCGCCGACATCATCTCGACCTGCCAGCGGTTGCGCTCGGCATAGCGCAGATACATGCGCAGCAGATCGCCCGCGAACAGTGCGGATTCGTCGCCGCCGGTGCCCGCGCGGATTTCGAGGAAAATGTTGCGCTCGTCGTTCGGGTCTTTCGGCAGCAGCATTTTCTGCAGTTCGACGCCGAGCGTCTCCATACGATCGCGTGCTGCGCGGATTTCCTCTTCGGCGAAATCGCGCATCGACGCGTCGGCGAGCAGTTCCTGCGCGGTGGCGGCGTCGTTCTGCGCCTGGCGCCACAGCCCGTAATGCTCGACGACCGGGTCGAGCTCCGCGTGTTCGCGCGTCAGCTTGCGGTACTGGTCGAGGTTGGCGGTGGTGTCCTCGCGGCTCAACAGGTCGTTCAGTTCGGCCAGCCGGGTGGTCAGCTGGTCGAGCTTGCGTTGCATGCTCGTTTTCATCGGGCGGGTAGCGGAGCGGACTCCGGAATGGATGCGGCCAGGGGAACGGGCAATGCCCGGGGCGGAAGCACTTTGCGAGCCCACGGCGGTGGCGCGCGGGGGTGCGGCGAGCACTGCGCCGCTAACGCTCGGTAGAGCCGGGGTGTTTGTAGAAGCCGCTCATCAGCTCGATCAGCTTGTCGCGGTTGTCGGTGCTCGCGCGATTCAGCGCGTGCGTAGGACCATGGATCAGCTTGTTGGTGAGCGATTGCGACAGTGCCTCGAGGACTGCGGCCGGATCGTCGCCGCGCGCGAGCATTTTCTGCGCGCGTTCGACCTCTGCGCGGCGCAGCGTGTCGGCCTGCGTGTGCATGTGGCGGATCACCGGCACGATGCTGCGCGCATCAAGCCACTGCATGAAGGTCTGTACGCGCGTTTCGATGATCGCTTCGGCCTGCGCGACCGCGGCCTGGCGCGACGCATTGCCTTCGCGGACGATCGCACCGAGGTCGTCGACGGTGTACAGGAACACGTCTTCGAGCTGGCCGGCTTCGGGTTCGATGTCACGCGGCACCGCGAGGTCGACCATGAAAATCGGCCGGTGACGGCGCGCCTTGACCGCGCGCTCGACCGCGCCAAGACCGATGATCGGCAACGTGGACGCCGTGCACGACACGATGATGTCGAATTCGTGCATCCGCGCGGGGAGCTCGGAGAGCGGAATGGCGCGGCCGTTGAAGCGCTCGGCGAGCCGCATGCCGCGCTCGGCGGTTCGGTTCGCGACGACGAGTTCCCGCGGATGCTGCGCCGCGAAGTGCGTCGCGCAAAGCTCGATCATTTCGCCAGCACCGATGAACAGCACGCGCTGGTTCGCGATCTTGTCGAAAATGCGTTGGGCGAGGCGTACCGCGGCGGCGGCCATCGACACCGACTGCGCGCCGATCTCGGTGGTGCTGCGCACTTCCTTCGCGACGGCGAAGGTGCGCTGGAATAGCTGATTCAGGTAGGTGCCGAGGGCGCCGGCTTCGGAGGCGGTGCGCACCGCGTCCTTCATTTGTCCGACGATCTGCGTTTCGCCGAGCACCATCGAATCGAGCCCCGACGCGACGCGGAACGCATGGCGCACGGCTTCGGACTGCGGCAGCGCATAGACGTGCGGCGCGAGTTCATCGATCGGGAGGTTGTGGTACTTCGACAGCCACTGCACCGAGGCTTCGCGCGCGGCGAGGTCGTCGGTCGCGCAGTAGAGTTCGGTGCGGTTGCAGGTGGACAGAATTGCCGCCTCGGGCGCGTTGGGGGCCATGTGGCCCAGCCAGATGCCTTTGAACGTATCCAGAGCGGGCTTTATCTGTTCGAGCGGAAACGCCACGCGTTCGCGCAAGGCGACAGGCGCAGTGTGATGGTTGATTCCGATCGTTAGAAGCTGCATTTGGGGGAGCTATCGTTCAGCCATATATTATAGCGTTTCCACGATACTCACATTCTGCCCGCCATATATCCCGCATGCGTCAGTTCGCGCCTGTCAGGCTCTCCGGCGGGATCGCGTCGAGCTGGTAACCGTAACCATAGACCGGCGTCAGCGTGTAACCAAGCTCCGGGCGCAGTTGCAACTTGCTGCGCACGCGCGACGCGTGGGTGTCGATGGTGCGCGAATTTACGTCACGGCGGCGGGCCCACACGGTTTCGAGAATATGCGCGCGCGACACCGGCCGCGCGAGATTGTTGAACAGCACCAGCGCGAGGCGGAATTCCTTCGGCGTCAGGATCACGGTCAGGTCGCGGAATGTCACGGCCAAATTCGCCGCGTCGAACGTATAGCCGCCGATCACGTCGCGTCGACGGTTGGGCGGCCGCCGCAGGCCCGCACGGCGCTGCAGCGCCTCGACACGCGCGAGCATTTCGGGGCCGCGCACTGGCTTGCTGAGACAGTCGTCGGCGCCGGCATGCAGCGCGGCGACGATCTGGCATTCGCGCGGTGCGCTCAGCAGCATCATGATGGGCAGGCCCGGCAGAATGGAGCGCGCGCGCGGGATCACGTCTTCGGCGCAATGGTCGCCGGCCCAACTTTCGGTGATCAACAGGTCGAAAAATTCGTCGGTAGCGCGCTGCAGGAAGGTGGCGCTAGTGGTGAAGTGCTGGCACGCGTGGCCGCCGGCGAAAATGAGCCGGTCGACCAGTTTGGCGTGTTGCACGTCGGGTTCGATAAGGGCGATGCGCATGGCGCTGCGTCAGCCTGGCAACGGGCGAAGCATGAGGCGTTTTCGTCAGACTTACAACTTGCCTAAGCACACCCCGATCCCTAAACTCAACCGCTATGCGGAAAGCGCCGTGCTGAACTTGTATAGTTGAGGAGGCAAAAATGCTAGCGTTGGCGGCTCCTTTCGCCTATGAGACGAATCCGAAATTGATCTTGCCATGTTTGAGCGCCCAGTCTGGAGTCGACGCCTGATGGGTTGGCCAGGCATTCTCGTACTCGGCGCGGTGATCGGCCTCGCGGGCTGGTGGTTGCATCCGCAGCGCCGCGCGAGCCGCGCCCGCTGGTGGGCCGCGCTGTTGGCCGGTGTGCTCGGCACGAGCGTCGCGCGGATGGCCGGCAATGTGACAAGTTTCTTCCATGACGGCGACATGCTCGAATGGCCGGTATGCACCGCCGTCGCGCTCGTCGCCGTCGCCGTGACGGTCGGCCTCTTGTCGCGTCAATCAACGCGCCGGTCAATCCGTCGATGAATCCTTGCAGGTAACTCCATGAACGCCCGACTTCCCGAAACCTCCTCCATTCCCGAGCGACTCGCGAGCCTGCGCGCCGCGATGGCGCGCGAGGGCATTGCCGCTTACCTCGTGCCGTCGGCGGATCCGCATCTGTCCGAGTATCTGCCAGGGCGCTGGCAAGGCCGCCAGTGGCTGTCGGGCTTCACCGGCTCGGCCGGCACGCTGATCGTCACCGCCGATTTCGCCGGCGTCTGGACCGACAGCCGCTACTGGGAGCAGGCGAGTGCGCAGCTCGCCGGCAGCGGTGTCGAGCTGATGAAGATGACCGGCGGCCAGCTCACGACGCCGCATTTCGAATGGCTCGCGCAGAACGTCGCGAGCGGCGGCACGGTCGGTGTGGACGGCGCGGTGCTGGGCGTCGCGGCCGCGCGCGCGTTGAGCGCCGCACTGAACGCGCGCGGCGTGCAATTGCGCACCGACCTCGACCTGTTCGACGCGATCTGGGCGCAGCGCCCGGCGCTGCCCGCCGACGCCGTCTTCGAGCACGCCGCGCCGCAAGCGGGCGTCACACGTGCGGACAAGCTTGCGCAGGTGCGTCGCGCGATGGTCGAGAAAGGCGCGCAGTGGCACTTCATCTCGACGCTCGACGACCTCGCCTGGCTGCTGAATCTGCGCGGCGCCGACGTCAGCTACAACCCGGTGTTCGTCGCGCACGCGCTGATCGGCGTGGATCGGGCGTCGTTATTTATCGCCGACGGCAAGGTATCGCCGGCGCTCGCCGAAGTGCTCGCGCGCGACGGCATCAGCGTCGAGCCGTACGCGAAAACCGCCGCCGCGCTTGCTGCGCTGCCAGCCGGCAGCACACTGCTGATCGATCCGCGCCGCATCACGTACGGCTCGCTGCAGGCGGTGCCGTCGTCGGTCAAGGTGGTCGAGGCGGTCAATCCGTCCACTTTCCTGAAGTCGTGCAAGACCGCCGCCGATGCCGCGCACGTGCGTGAGACGATGGAGCAGGACGGCGCCGCGCTCGCCGAATTCTTCGCGTGGTTCGAAAGCGCGCTCGGCCGCGAGCGCATCACCGAGCTGACGATCGACGAGCGTCTGACGGCAGCTCGCGCCCGCCGTCCCGGCTTCGTGTCGCTGAGCTTCGCGACGATCGCGGGCTTCAATGCGAACGGCGCGATGCCGCACTATCGCGCGACCGAGGAGTCGCATGCGGTGATCGAAGGCAATGGCCTGCTGCTGATCGATTCGGGCGGCCAGTATCTGAGCGGCACGACCGACATTACACGCGTCGTCCCGGTCGGCACGCCGAGCAGCGAACAGCGCCGCGATTTCACCGTCGTGCTGAAGGGCATGATCGCGCTGTCACGCGCGCAATTCCCGCGCGGCATCCGCTCGCCGATGCTCGACGCGATCGCGCGCGCGCCGATCTGGCAGGCCGGCGCCGACTATGGCCACGGCACCGGTCACGGGGTCGGCTACTTCCTGAACGTGCACGAAGGCCCGCAGGTGATCTCGCACTACGCACCGGCCGAACCGTGGACCGCGATGGAGGAGGGCATGATCACGTCGAACGAGCCGGGTCTGTATCGGTCGGGCAAGTGGGGCGTGCGAATCGAAAACCTCGTGCTGAACGTGGCCGCGGAAAAAACCGAATTCGGCGACTTCCTGAAGTTCGAAACGCTGACGCTGTGCCCGATCGACGCGCGCTGCATCGAGCTGTCGCTGCTGCGCGACGACGAGCGCGCGTGGCTCAACGCGTATCACGAGACGGTGCGCGCGCGCCTCGCGCCGCATGTATCGGGCGACGCGAAAGCGTGGCTGGAACTGCGCACGCAACCCATCTGAGCATAGCGGCGACCTTCCAAAGGAGCGTGGTGCATGGCGATCAAGGCAGTGGTGTTCGATTTCGGCGGCGTGCTGATCGACTGGAGTCCCGAGTACCTGTACCGCGAGCTGATTCCCGACGAACTCGAGCGCCGCTGGTTCCTCACGCACGTCTGCTCGATGGACTGGGTGATCCGCCAGGATGGCGGCCAGCCGATCGTCGAAGCCACCGACGAGCTGATCGCGCGGTTTCCCGATCACGAACCGCTGATCCGCGCGTTCTATGAGCGCTGGCACCAGATGGTGGCGGGTGTGCTCGACGACGGCATCGCGCTGATGGAAAAGCTCGAAGCGGCCGAGGTGCCGCTCTTCGGGCTGACCAACTGGTCGGCCGAGACGTTTCCGTACGCGTGGGAGCACTATCCGGTGCTGCGGCGGTTTCGCGACGTCGTCGTGTCGGGGCGCGTGAAGCTCGTGAAGCCCGACCCGGCGATCTTCGCGGAGATGCGCCGGCGCATCGAACTGCAAATGCCCGGTGTCGAGACGGCCGAACTCGTCTTCATCGACGACAACGCGAAGAACGCCGAAGCCGCGAAGGCGCTCGGCTGGCACGGCGTGCATCACACGAGCGCCGCGCAAACGGAAGCCAAGCTGCGCGAGTTGGGCTTGCCGGTTTGAGCTGACCGCCGCCGCTACTGCCCCAGCAGATTCTTCAGCGCATTACCGAGACCCTTGACGGTCTCGCCCGCACCCTTCGCGACGCCTTCGACGCTGACCCCGAGCGCCTGCGCAAACCCCGCGCCGATGCGCGCGAGGATCCCTTCGCGCACCGAGAACTTCGGATCGCGCAGATCGCCGTCGAGCACGAAATGCAGCGTGATATTGCCGTTATGCGTCTTCAGCGCGGCGACGGCGGCGTGGGTCGGAATCGACATGAACGTCTCGAGCGGATTGTCGGATTCGGCGAGCTGCAGATTGTGGACCGTCACCGTGCCGGGCGCATGGAGATGATAGTTCCGCACCGTCGATTCGATCGTCAGATCGACGGTGCCGCCCGTCACCTGCGCGCGCGTGCCGGCCTTCTTCAGCAGATACTGATCGAGCATCGCAATATCGACGCCGTGCAGCGTGCTCGTCGTCTGCGAATCGCGGCTGGCGATTTTGATCCAGCCGTCGAACGTCACGGTGCCCGTATGCGCCGGCCCCTTCATCGAGCCGCGAACGCTGACATGGGTCGGTTCGGTAAGCGCCGGCAGATGCAGATGGTCGACGCTCGCGTTCGCGTTGCTGACCGTGACCTTGAACGGCGGCGGCCCGACAGTCATGTCGTAGAAATGGAAGTTGCCGTGTTCGAAGCGGATATGGTCGACCAGCTTTTCGCGCGGGATCGGCGGCGCCGTGCCGGCGTTGCCCGGCTGATCGCCGCGGTTCAGCGATTCGCGCAGGTTCGGCAGCAGATTCAGCGAGCCGTCCTTCGTGCGTAACACGGCCATGTCGAAGCCGCGCACGACGACCTCGCGGATATGCATGCGCCGCGCGATCAGATCGCGCACGTCCGGGGTGATCGTGATTTCGTCGGCGCGTAGCGGTTCACCCGCTGGCCAGTCAGGCGGCGCTTTTAGCACGACGTGGGTGAGGTGTACCGAGGTGAGGCCGACCTCGATACTGTCGGCGCTGCCGAGCGGCCCGAGCGCCGCGCTGACGCGATTCTTGACTTCCTGTTGCGCGAATTGCATCGCGCCGATCGCGATCAGAACCAACGCCAAAAGCGTTCCGCCCACGATGACGATCCAACGCCTGCCCTTCGACATCGCCATGCCTGTCTCCTCGTCGCCGCGTCGCGCGGCGCTGTGTTGACCGTCTGTCGCGTGCGCGAGACTTTCACGCGCGCCTCCATCTAGCGACGGTTAGCAACGCGCATGCCCCGCGGCCCGTCCGGCATCGCGCCAGACGGGCCGTCGTCCGCCCGCTTCTTAACGCGAGATCGGCTTGTAGCGCAGGCGCTTCGGCCGCGCGCCTTCTTCGCCGAGACGCGCGCGCTTGTCCGCTTCGTATTCCTGGTAGTTGCCGTCGAAGAACGTGACTTGCGAGTCGCCTTCGAACGCGAGGATATGCGTCGCGATGCGATCGAGGAACCAGCGATCGTGCGAAATCACGAGCACCGAGCCCGCGAATTCGAGCAGCGCGTCTTCGAGCGCGCGCAGCGTTTCGACGTCGAGGTCGTTCGACGGTTCGTCGAGCAGCAGAACGTTGCCGCCCGCGATCAGCGTCTTCGCCAGATGCAGACGACCGCGCTCGCCGCCGGACAGATTGCCGACGATCTTCTGCTGGTCGCCGCCCTTGAAATTGAAGCGGCCGATATACGCGCGCGATGGTGTTTCGTACTTGCCGACCGTCAGCACGTCCGCGCCGCCCGAGATTTCCTCGAACACGGTCTTGGTGCCTGCGAGCGCTTCGCGGCTCTGGTCCACGTACGCGAGCTTGACGGTCGGACCCTGCACGATTTCGCCCGAATCGGGTTGCTCGCGGCCGGTCAGCATACGGAACAGCGTCGACTTGCCGGCGCCGTTCGGACCGATGATGCCGACGATCGCGCCGGCCGGGATCTTGAAGCTGACGTTATCGAGCAGCAGCCGGTCGCCGTACGACTTGCTGACGTTCTTGAACTCGATCACTTCATTGCCGAGGCGGTCGCCGACCGGAATGAAGATTTCCTGCGTTTCGTTGCGCTTCTGGTAGTCCTGGCTGTTCAGCTCCTCGAAGCGCGCGATACGCGCCTTCGACTTCGCCTGGCGGCCCTTCGGGTTCTGGCGCACCCACTCGAGTTCCTTCTTGATCGCCTTCTGGCGCGCGGACTCCGACGCTTCTTCCTGCTTCAGACGCTCTTCCTTCTGATCGAGCCAGCTGCTGTAGTTGCCCTTCCACGGAATGCCGTGACCGCGGTCGAGTTCGAGAATCCACTCGGCGGCGTTGTCGAGGAAGTAGCGATCGTGTGTGACGGCGACCACGGTGCCCGGGAAGCGCGTCAGGAACTGCTCGAGCCATTCGACCGATTCCGCGTCGAGGTGGTTGGTCGGCTCGTCGAGCAGCAGCATGTCGGGCTTTTGCAGCAGCAGCTTGCACAGCGCGACGCGGCGCTTTTCGCCGCCCGACAGATGCTCGATCTTGGCGTCCCATGCCGGCAGGCGCAGTGCGTCGGCGGCGATTTCGATCTGCTGCTCGGCGCTGCCGTCGGTCGTTGCGAGGATCGCTTCGTACTTCGCCTGCTCGGCGGCCAGCGCGTCGAAGTCGGCGTCCGGCTCGGCGTAGGCCGCGTAGATTTCGTCGAGCTTCTTTTGCGCGTTGAACACGTCGCCGAGGCCTTCCTCGACCGCTTCACGCACGGTTTTCTGCGGATCGAGTTGCGGCTCCTGCGGCAGATAGCCGATGTTCAGGTTCGGCATCGGTGTCGCTTCGCCTTCGATCTCCGTGTCCACACCGGCCATGATGCGGATCAGGGTCGACTTGCCCGAGCCGTTCAGGCCGAGCAGGCCGATCTTCGCGCCGGGGAAGAACGAAAGCGAAATGTCTTTCAGGATCTGGCGCTTGGGCGGCACGATTTTGCCGACCCGGTTCATGGTGAAAACGTATTGGGCCATTAGCTTGCAGTAGACGTTGACGACGCCGGCCGCGTGCGGGCGGGCAGTCGGGGGTGAATGGGTAGTCGGTGTGAGGGCCGGGCGGAACACCCGGCGCCGGCCGGCGCGGCGTCGGATTCGACGACGCTGCCGCGCGCGGGCGCGCTCGCGAGCCCACTGCCGCGACGATTCCTGTAAACATCGTGCTAGTCCTTGATCATTTCGAAACGGTGGGAGACACGGTGTCGGTCC
>NZ_VZQN01000030.1:0-106587 GCF_014397645.1 Paraburkholderia sp. 31.1 | reverse complement strand
CTGTGCGTGCAGGTGAAAGCAATGCTTGCCAAGATCGATTCCAATCAACGAGATGGTGTCCATGACGATCTCCCATAAGGAAACAGCCCGATCAGCGTAAGCCGATCGGGCTGTTTCGGTCAGGCTGTTTCGGTCAGGCTGTTTCGGTCAGGCTGTTTCGGTCAGGCTGTTTCGGTCAGGCTGACCATCTCATTAAAGCCCGCAAAGCGGGCTTTTTCACAAACGTCATCAACTAATTGATCTGGATCTATTTTTATGGTGCCCAAGAGAGGACTCGAACCTCCACGGTGTTGCCACCGCTAGGACCTGAACCTAGTGCGTCTACCAATTCCGCCACCTGGGCACGTCTTCAAGCTAGACCGCTATTTTAGCAAGATGATTAAGTTTGTCAATTCCTGCTTCAAACAAACTTGCTTTTCTCATCCGCTCGGTTGAACGCGCAGCGAAGTAATGCAATCGCTACTGAACCACCGTCCTGCTGATCCGGCAATCGAAACACAAACAACGATTTCGACTACCAGGCCTTACAAAAAAAGAGAGCCGCCAAAAGGCGGCTCTACTTTTGAATCTGGTGCCCAAGAGAGGACTCGAACCTCCACAGTGTTGCCACCGCTAGGACCTGAACCTAGTGCGTCTACCAATTTCGCCACCTGGGCAGGTGATGAACAGCAAAGACCGCAATTATAGCGACAGATTCCGACCTGTCAAGCGATTTGCCGAACGCGATTCAACCTCGCGGCGAGCCCGGCGCACTATGCGTCCCAACCACCGCCGCAGGCCCGCGTGGCGCCCGACACGGGTGTTAGAATGCCTCGCAGTAGTTCGTTGGCACGATGCACATCCGGCGTCCCGACGCGAGTGTCACTTGCGATCAGGCAGACGCGCGTCGGCTGGCGTCGAACGAGCCGGACCCAGGCAGTTTCCGGTGCAAATCGCAGTGGAGCAGAAGAGCAGAAAGCAGCAGGTGCAATGACCGAGCCAGCGCAGCCGCCGTGCAGATGCAGCCGAGCGCGACTGCGCGCATTACGCAAACGCCTTGCAGGCCGGATCACATTGCCGACCGACGTCCATGCAACGAGAAAAAATCATCGACAAGCCCTTGAGCAAATTTCCGTATCCGATTCCAAGCCGCGAAGAAATCCTCGGCGTGCTGCGCACGAGCGAAATGCCGCTTGCCGCGAACGACATCGCCGAAGCCCTGTCGATCAAGCGCCAGGAGCGCGAAGGATTTTTCAAGCGTCTCGGCGCAATGGAGCGCGACGGCCAGATCCGGCTCGATCAGCGCAATCTCTATCAACTGACCCATCCGTCGAACTTCGTCGCGGGCCGCGTCCAGGGCCATCGCGACGGCTACGGTTTCCTGATTCGCGACGACGGCCAGGACGACCTGTTCCTGCCCAACGGCGAGATGCAGAAGGTCATGCACAACGACCGCGTGCTCGCGCGCATCGTCGGCTATGACCGGCGTGGGCGGCCCGAAGGGCACATCGTCGAAGTCACCGACCGCGCGAACAAGCGCGTGATCGGCCGTCTGCTCAACGAGAACGGCGCGCTGATCGTCGCGCCCGAAGACAAGCGCATCGGCCACGACATCCTGATCACGCAGAACACCCGCAAGGCGAAAGTTGGCCAGGTCGTGGTGGTCGAGCTGACCGATTTTCCGAGCCGTCATTCGCAGCCGCTCGGCCGCGTGGTCGAAGTGCTGGGCGATATCGACGACCCCGGCATGGAAATCGAAATCGCGGTGCGCAAATACGGCGTGCCGCACGAGTTCGGCGAGGCCGCGCTGGCCGAAGCGGCGAAGCTGCCCGACGAAGTGCGCCCGGCCGACATTCGCCATCGCGTCGATCTGCGCGACGTGCCGCTCGTCACGATCGACGGCGAGGACGCGCGCGACTTCGACGACGCCGTCTATTGCGAGCCTGTGCAGGTGGGCCGCGGCGACGGCTTCCGCCTGATCGTCGCGATCGCGGACGTGTCGCATTACGTGCTTGCGCAAAGCGGGCTCGATACCGACGCGATCGAGCGCAGCACGTCGGTGTATTTCCCGCGCCGCGTGATCCCGATGCTGCCGGAGAAGCTGTCGAACGGACTGTGCTCGCTGAATCCGCAAGTCGACCGCTGCGTGCTCGTGTGCGACATGATCGTCACCGCGCGTGGCGACGTGAAGGCGTATCAGTTCTATCCGGGCGTCATGCATTCGGCCGCGCGGCTCACCTACACCGAAGTCGCCGCGGTGCTGAAAAACACCAAAGGCCCGGAAGCGACCCGCCGCGCCGCGTTGCTGCCGCAACTGCAGAATCTGTATGGCGTCTACAAGGCGCTGTTCGCGGCGCGTCAGAAGCGCGGCGCGATCGACTTCGATACGACGGAGACGTACATCGTCTGCAACGCGCAGGGCAAGATCGAGCAGATCGTGCCGCGCACGCGCAACGATGCGCACAAGCTGATCGAGGAATGCATGCTGGCCGCGAACGTGTGCGCGGCGGACTTCCTCAAGCGCAACAAGCATCCGGGCCTGTTCCGCGTGCATGCGGGCCCGAGCGCGGAAAAGCTCGAGAACCTGCGTACCTTCCTGCGCGGCATGGGCCTGACGCTCGGCGGCGGCGACACGCCGCACGCGAGCGACTACGCCGCACTGATGGCGCAGATCCGCGACCGGCCCGACGCCTCGATGCTGCAGACGATGCTGCTGCGCTCGATGCAGCAGGCGGTCTACAGCCCCGACAACATCGGCCACTTTGGCCTCGCCTACGAGGCCTACGCGCACTTCACGAGCCCGATCCGCCGTTACCCCGACCTGCTCACGCATCGCGCGATCTACGCGATCCTGCAGGGCCGTAAGTATCAGCCGCAGCCGCCGCACGGCGTCGAGCTCAATACCGCACTGTCGCCGCGCGCCCGCGCGATGCAACAGGCCGACGAGGAAAAGCGGGGCGCCCGCGGGCGCGCGAACAACGTGGCGATCTGGGAAGAACTTGGGCTGCACTGCTCGGCGAACGAGCGCCGCGCGGACGAAGCATCGCGCGATGTCGAAGCGTGGCTCAAGTGCTATTTCATGCGCGACAAGCTCGGCGAAGAGTATGGCGGCATGGTCAACGGCGTCACGTCGTTTGGTATTTTCGTGCAGCTCGATTCTCTGTTCATCGAAGGCCTCGTGCATGTGACCGAACTCGGCTCCGACTACTTCCAGTATGACGAGATCAAGAACGAGCTGCGCGGCGAGCGCACCGGCATTCGCTACCGGCTGTCGGATCGCGTGCGCGTGCAGGTGAGCCGCGTCGATCTCGACGCGCGCAAGATCGACTTCCGCCTTGTGCGCGATACGCCGATCAAGCCGCCTGCGGCACGTGGCATCGCGGCGGACAAGGGAGAAGGCGCTGGCCCGCGCGTGCGCGTGATGCCGCCGGTGGAAAGTGGCGCGTCGGTGCCGGGTCCGCGGCGCAAGAAGGCCGCGCCCGCGCAGAGCGCGGCGGTCAAGGAAGCGCGCGTGGCGAGGAAGCACGGTGTCGCGACCAAGGCGGCGTCGAAGCAGGCACGCAAGAAGCGCTGAGGCTTTCACAGCGCCGGGACCGCGCGCAGCGGGCACGTGAGCACGTGCCGGTTGCGCGCGGTCTGCCTTTTGGTTTCATATTCATCACAGTGGCGCGCGTTGAATGCGCGCCCCATCAAAGGTTGTTCAGTCATGGCTCGTCATAAGGTCTTATACGGTTTCCACGCAGTGACCGCGCGTATCCGGCACGATGCGTCGACGGTCGAGGATGTCTATTACGACGCGACGCGCAAGGACCGTCGTATGACCGAATTCCTGCAGGCCGCGAAGGACGCGGGCGTGCGTCTGATCGCCGCCGACGAAACGCGTCTGTGGGGCCTCGCGCGCACGGAACGTCATCAGGGCGTGGTCGCGCGCGCGGGCGATCTGCCGCTTGCGCAGAATCTCGCCGAACTGCTCGACGGCATCAGCGGCTCGCCGCTGATCCTCGTGCTCGACGGCGTGACCGATCCGCACAATCTCGGCGCCTGCCTGCGCGTCGCCGACGCGGCCGGCGCCCACGCGGTGATCGCGCCGCGCGATCGCGCGGTGGGACTGAACGCGACCGCCGCGAAAGTCGCGAGCGGCGCGGCCGACACGGTCCCGTACATCACGGTCACGAATCTGGCGCGCGCGCTGCGCGAACTGAAGGACGCGGGTGTCTGGGTGGTCGGCACGGCCGACGACGCGCAAAAGAGTGTCTACGAAACGGAACTCGACGGGCCGGTGGCGCTCGTGATGGGGGCCGAAGGCGAGGGCATGCGACGCCTGACGCGTGAAACCTGCGATGTCGTCATGAACATTCCGATGGCGGGGACGGTGGAGAGTTTGAATGTATCCGTGGCTAGCGGAGTGTGTCTGTTCGAGGCTGTGCGGCAGCGGGCGGTGAAGAAGTAGTTTTGGTGTCGTCGTTCTTATTGTTGGCCGATTGTTTGCGCCCGGAGCGCGGTGGTGGTTCCGGGCGTTTTGTTTTGAGTGCGGAAAATACAGCTATTTGCGCAGGAGGCACTTTGGTGTAGCCCCACATTTGGCGCAAAAGCCAGTGTCGTATTCCCTTTCGAAAGCGGGATCAAGGTCCATCGGGTGCGCATTCATGAATAGATCAATTTCGCCGATCAATTCGTGATGGCGATGGATGATTCCTGTGTCTCAACGTGTCCAATCGTGTCCGGCAAACAAGCGTGGTCCGCGGCACAAAGCCACCCAAACCCGGCCTTCTCCGCGCCACTCCGGTAAACTACGGGTTTTTCACGCTTTCCCCGCCTCTCCCATGACTCAAGACGAACTCAAGCAACTGGTCGGCCAGGCCGCCGCCGATTACGTGAATGCCAACGTGCCGCAAGGCTCGGTGATCGGCGTCGGCACGGGCTCCACCGCGAACTGCTTCATCGACGCGCTGGCCGCCACCAAATCCCGCTATCGCGGCGCGGTGTCGAGTTCGCTCGCCACCACCGCGCGTCTGCAATCGCACGGCTTCAAGGTGCTCGACCTGAATGAGATCGACTCGCTGCCGGTGTACGTCGACGGCGCCGACGAAATCGATCACAGCGGCGCGATGATCAAGGGCGGCGGCGGCGCGCTCACGCGCGAGAAGATCGTCGCGTCGGTGTCGGAAGTTTTCGTCTGCATCGCGGATGCGAGCAAGGTCGTCGAGACGCTGGGCCATTTCCCGCTGCCAATCGAAGTCGTGCCGATGGCGCGCACCGCGATCGGCCGGCGCGTGACGGCGCTCGGCGGCGTGCCCGTCGTGCGTGTGACGAAAGAGGGTGTGCCGTTCATCACCGACAACGGCAACGAGATCATCGACGTGAAGGGCTTGAGGATCAGCGACCCGCGCACGCTCGAGGCGCATATCAACGCATGGCCCGGCGTCGTCACGGTCGGCCTGTTCGCGGGCCGCGGCGCGAGTCTGTGCCTGCTCGGCACGGACACCGGCGTGCAAACGATCACGTACGGCCAGAATTAAGCGAATTGCGTTTCTGTTCGCTCTGACGCGTGTGAGCCGCTCCAACGGTTCACACGCGTTTTTTGTTGCGGTCGTGCCGCACGATCCCGCTTATACCGCCCGCCGCGGCGGCAATCGCGCGCACCCCCGACACGCGCGCGTCGCCGATCATCCGCGCGCCAGGCGCTTCGAAGCGCACGCGCAACGGACCGTCCGACAGCAGCACCACTGCGTCGCGCGCCGTGCAGCGCACGGCGAATTCCCCCAGGGCCGAACCCGGCCCTCCCAACTGACTGCTCAGATCGCCAAACGGCACGCGAGGCACGGCGGCTGTCGAGGTCGCTCGCCCGTCGCTCGCGCAGCGCTCCGATCGTAAAGGTGTGGGCTGGACTGGCGAGCAGGCGTGGGGCGATACGTCAGGCGTAGTGCAGATACGAAAGCGCCGGAATGAAGCCGTGTTTTTGCAGACGCGAACGGACTCTCCGAATTAGTCGCGTACTGTCGCACGTCGAATGTGGGCACGCGCACGCACAGTCAGGAACGTGGCACATACACTCTTCTCTGAGGCCAGGTGGCGATTCGTGACAGATAGGACGGGATATGAAAGTGGCGATCGTGCACGATTGGCTGGTCGCTCCCGGCGGCGCCGAGAAAGTGCTCGGGCAGATCATCGAGTGCTTTCCCGACGCCGACGTTTTCAGCGTCGTCGATTTTCTCGAGGATCGCACGCCGCTTGCCGGTAAGCCGGTCACCACGTCGTTCATTCAAGGCCTGCCGTTTGCGCGCAGCCGTTATCGCGCCTATTTGCCCTTGATGCCGCTCGCCGTCGAACGGTTCGATCTGTCGAGCTATGACCTGATCATCACCAGTTCTTGCGCAGTCGCGAAGGGCGTATTGGTCGGCCCTCATCAGACGCACATCAGTTACGTGCACTCGCTGATGCGATATGCGTGGGATCTGCAGTATCAGTATCTGCGCGAAGCGAATCTGCTGCGCGGGCCGAAGTCGTGGGCCGCGCGGGTATTGCTGCATTACCTGCGCGGCTGGGACGCGCAGTCGACGAATGGTGTCGATCGTCTGATCGCGAATTCGCAATCGGTCGCGCGGCGCATGATGAAAACCTATCGGCGCGATGCCGCGGTGAT
Source organism: Paraburkholderia sp. 31.1 (assembly GCF_014397645.1). Lineage (NCBI taxonomy): Bacteria > Pseudomonadati > Pseudomonadota > Betaproteobacteria > Burkholderiales > Burkholderiaceae > Paraburkholderia > Paraburkholderia sp. 31.1. The sequence goes on along the minus strand of NZ_VZQN01000030.1, from coordinate 99,965 downwards.
TCCGCCGCCCGTCGACGTGAACGAATTCGAACTGCGCACCGAAAAAGACGATTTCTATCTGACCGTGTCGCGGATGGTGCCGCACCAACGCATCGATCTGATCGTCGAGACGTTCAACGCCACGCCGCAGCGCAAGCTGATCGCGATCGGCGACGGGCCGCAGATGGCGTCGATCCGCGCGAAGGCAGGACCGAACGTGACGGTCCTCGGCTATCAGCCATTCGGCATACTGAAGGAGTATCTGGCGCGTGCGCGAGCCTTCGTGTGCGCCGCCGAGGAAGATTTCGGCATCGTGCCGCTCGAAGCGCAGGCCTGCGGCACGCCGGTCATTGCGTTCGCCAGGGGCGGGGCGCTCGAAACGGTAGTGCCGGTCGGCGACCCGCACCCGACCGGCGTTTTCTTTGCGCGTCAGACGGCGGTGTCAATGCTCGACGCGATCGACCGCTTCGAGCGGTTGAGCGCGTACATCACGCCGGCGGCCTGTCGCGCGAATGCCGAGCGGTTTTCGGCTCAGGTGTTCCGACGGGCGTTCATGGCCGAGGTCACGCGCACGATTGCGGCGGTCGCTCAGGGTCTGCCGGCGATGGAGCTGGGGGAGCAGGTGAGGTGGGCGCAGCCCGATCTCGCGACCCGGGAACTCGGCATCGCCAGAGACACGGCGCCGAAAAGCGGGTGGAGGCAATGAGGTGAGGGTCTTTCGCTGTTCTCGCCTCGTGGAGTTTTCGATAGGAGAGAAAGAGGTTTTCGTCGTCATGCAGTGATTTCGCAACGGGCAGTAACGAGCCGTTCTGACCAACGCGTCCGGGCGGCTCTTGGTGTGGGCGCGTCCGCTTCGCGCTTTGTGTCGGCAGCGCGTATCGCGTATCGCGCGATAGGCGCCGCGCGTGCAAGGCCAGCCGCGGCGGGTCATTGTCAAGCAAGCAGTATTGGACTTCAAAAAACGACATCGGGGTGCGCGCCACGCGCTATGGGCGAGATATTCGCTGGCGCGGCATGACTCGCGTGGCCATAACGACCTGAAGCAGACGTTCGCTATCGTGATCGCTGAATTTCCTCACTGCGAAGTTCGCCGTGCCGGCAATTCGGCGTGTCACGGCGATTCACTACAACAGGCAGTCGTCATTCGCGCGTCACCGATTAACGCGCCGACGGCTTTTGGACGAGGACGAATTAAAACTCATGAATGCCGATCGCCTTCCGGGACCCTTTCCCGACATCTCCGCAACGTGGGCTGCGCTGAAGAGCCAGTTGCCGATCACGCCGATTCGCACCGAAGAGGATTATCACCAGATGGTGCGAGTCGCCAATTCGCTGTCCGATCATCTAAGCGGCAACGACAACGATCCGCTCGCCGATCTGCACGCGATCGTGACGGAACTGGTCGGTCATTGGCAAGCGCGCAACCTGACGATTCCAAAAGCGGAGCCGCGCGAGGTCCTGCGCCATCTGCTGATCACGCATGGTCTCAAGCAGAAGGATCTGGCCGGCATCGCGTCGCCGACCGTGGTCAGCGATATTCTCGCGGGGCGCCGCGCGATCAGCAAGAAAGTCGCCAAGGCGCTCGCGGTACGGTTTCAGACCGATGTCAGCGCGTTCCTGTAGAGGCGGTGCCGCGCGGCGGACCCGTCCATGACGTGGTCCGTCGCGGCTGCTCATCTTGCGTCAACCACGGCGGCTGTCGAGCGGGCCGCCGGCGTTGGCGCTTCTATTCGCAGCGGCGTGCACGCGTTGTTGCCCGGTTGGGTATTTTTCTCGAATGGAACGCAGGCGCATTCCGGCGATCCTTCAGCGCGCCGCCTTCAGTACCCGCACTTCGCATGCGCCGCAGTGCCGGCACGATGACCGACACTCCCGGATGCGATTGCCTCGATGGCATGGTCAGAACGCGTTGCGGCCAACAAAGCCCTTGAAAATCGTGATGAAGACGATCTTCATGTCGAACCAGAACGACCAGTTCTGGATATAGAAGAGATCGAACTTCACGCGCGCTTCCATCTTCTCGACCTTGGTGGTCGCGCCGCGATAGCCGTTGACCTGGGCCCAGCCGGTGATGCCGGGCTTGATGCGGTAACGGTGCATGTAGCCGTATACCTGGTCCTTGTACAGGTCATCATGTTCGACCGCATGCGGACGCGGACCCACCACCGACATCTGACCGCGCAGCACGTTCAGAAACTGCGGCAGCTCGTCGAGACTCGTGCGGCGCATGAAGCTGCCGAGCTTCGTCACGCGCGAGTCGTTGCGGGTCGCCTGCGTGATCTGGCCGTGCTCTTCCTCGTGCACGGTCATCGAGCGGAACTTGTAGATGCCGAACGGCTGGCCGTCGACGCCCTTGCGGATCTGCCGGAAAAACACCGGCCCCGGCGACGTGAGCTTGATGCCGATCGCAAGCACGGCGAACACCGGCGCGAGCACGATGAGCGCGAGCACGGCGAACAGGCGGTCGAACATCAGCTTGGGCCACATCTGCGGCGACGAGAATGGCGTCGCGCTCAGATTCAGCGTCGGCAAACCGACGACATCGACGATCGCATGATTGAACAGCGACAGACTGCGCACGTCGGGAATGAAGCGCAGATTGACGAAGTCGTGTCTGAAGGTGCGCGTGAAGCGGTAGATCGTGTGTTCCTCGGAAAGCGGCAACGCGAGCCACACTTCGTTCACGCGGTCATTGCGCACCTTCGTCGCGAACGCTTCCAGATCCGTCAGCACGGGTAGGCGGGTCAGACGCGCGCCATACGCGTCGTGGCCTTGCACGCTGGTGTCGAACACGCACACCGGTTTGAAGCCCGCTTGCGGCGCATGCTCGAGATGCGCGAGCAGCGTGCGCGCAAACCCCGGTGCGCCGACGATCGCGACGGTGCGCGCGTTCATGCCGCGGCGACGTACGAAGCGCAGCACCACGTGCATGATGCAGCGTGTCGCGATGATCAACGCGCCGGAGATCAGCGTCGAGTAGCCGAGCCACAGGCGCGACACCGCATCCGTGCGATGCAGCGTGAACGCGAGCAGGAGCGCGGTCGCGACCACCGTGAGCCACGCGGCGGCGATTCGCGCGAGCACCGGCGCGAGCGCCTTGCCGCGCCACGTCTCATAGACTCCGAAGCCCGGAAACAGCAACAGAACCAGCACACACTTGAACGCGATCAGAAGACGCTCGGTATCGGCGAACGCGATCGGTGCGGAAAAGCGCATCCAGTGGGCGAGCAGACCGCCCGCAATCACGAACAGTGCGTCGAGACATCGAGCAGTAATCCTGAACATAGGAAAATCGACCCCGGTCATCGAGCCGCGTGCCGCTTATTCGACGGTCTCGGCCTGGCGCAGTCGCGGCAGAAGTCGATCGAATTCGCGTTTCACGAGGCCGTAGCATTCGCACGCGCGGGCTTCGAGGCCCTTGCGGTCGAGCACCTTGATATGACCGCGGCTATGATGAATCAGGCCTTCGTCGTGCAGCTTGCCGGCCGCTTCGGTGATGCCTTCGCGGCGCACGCCGAGCATGTCGGCAATCAGCTGCTGCGTGACGGTCAGATCGTTCGACGCCACGCGGTCCACCTCGATCAGCAGCCAGCGGCACAGTTGCTTGTTGAGCGAGTGATGGCGGTTGCACGCGGCGGTCTGCGCGACCTGGGTCAGAAGAGCGTGCATATACAGCAGCATCAGGCGGCGCAGAAAGTCGGACCGCGCGAACTGCTGCTTGAGCGCCTGCGCGCTCATCCGGTAGGCGAAGCCCGCGCATTGCACCTGTACGCGGTTGGGCATGGTTTCGCCGCCCGTGAGGACCGGCACGCCGGTCATGCCTTCGCGGCCGACCGCGGCGATCTCGACGGAGCTGCCGTCTTCCATCGTCGAGAGCATCGAGATGATCGCGGTGGTGGGGAAGTACACATGATGGATCCGTTGACCCGAGTCGCATAGCAGTTGCTCGGTGCGCAGATGAACCAGTTCGAGGTGGGGAGCTAGTGCCTGCCATTCGTGCGACGGCATTGCGCCCAGCAGATGGTTACCGTGCAAATCGGATTGAAGTGTCAACATGATCGGTCCTCGCATGAAAGTCGCGCTTCGCGCGACTCTCTCCGTTTATTTGATCCGATGCCCGCATCCTCGGCAGTGGGCTGCCCGGCGGGCAGCCTGGATGAACAGCATCGGCCCCGTTTTAGGCCTGTCTGCCACCGCCTCTGTTGTTGCGCTCGTGTGCGGTGACACTCTGTTGCGTGGAGGTAGTAGCGAGGACCGTGCCAACGTTAGGGAAAACGCCTGCTGATGCGGCGCAGCGAAGAAACCCGGAGCGCGTCGGGAGAGTAAAAGCGGCTTTTTGTTTCAGTTCTGCACACCCCTGCCGGATGGGGAATGCATCGTATGAAAGCTTTGGGTTTGGGCGAATCCCTTGATATCAAAGGCTTCACGGCCAAAAACAGGGGGCTGTCGAAGCTGTCTCAGATTTGAACCTGGCGCCGCATGCACGTTTTGAAGCGCTCTTCGTGAAGTGCCGGAAATGATTCAGAAGTGTTAAATGGAGTGCGTGCGCTGTCGCACGTAAGGCCTTTCAGAACAGGCAACAGTCGCGTTCGAGCCAACAGTGAGCGAGCCGGGCAGACAGTTCGAGACCTGCGAAGCGAGCTTTCGGGCGCTTCGCGTACGTGCGACTAGTTCGGAATGACCACTAGCCGTAGAAGATGGCGGATAGCGCATTGATTGCGCGGACTTCTCCCTGGGGTGTCCCGCATGTTTCATCCACTTTAAAGGCCGCGTTTGATGCAGGTGCAACGAGTTCTTGCGGCGACGCCGCGAAGGCGGTCGGCAGCAGCGGTTCGAGCGCATGCAGCGGCACGATACAGCGCCGGTTCGGCGCGAGATGGAACCAGTCGCGCGCCGCGCGATAACAGGGGTCAATGATATGAACGAAGCGCGCAAAGCGCTTTGTTTCGATCGCAAGCTGCCAGCCGCTGCCGTCGCCATGACGTTCGACCTCGACGGTCATACCGAGGTCATCACGCGTGTGCACGCTACGCTCGGGCAGATGAAACGCTTCGGACACGATCTCGCCATTCGCGGCATCGTAGAGCGTTGCAATCGTGACATCGTGCGCGCGTGGGCCGAAGCGGTACGCATGCGTGAAATCGAAGAACTGGCCCAGATGCGCGGCCGCACTGATGCGTTGCAGGCTGCGCGGGGCAAGCGTCAGCGCGCGTCGCGCGGACGTGAGCTTCACGCTGCCGTCGCGCAGACAGACCAGCTCGAGTTCGCCGCAAAACGTTTGCGCGCGCTCGTTGATCAGATGAATATCGAGGCCGTTCAGGCCTTCGTCGGTGAGCGTGATCTGCAATGGCTGCAGTGTCTGCGCGAAGCCGTGCAGCGCGCTTTTCGGCCGTCCCGTCGCGTCGATCACGCCCCAGCCCGCGCCCGCGCGCAGATCCTGCAACTGCCACACGAGGCCGCCGCCGCACGACGAGCCCGCGCGCCGCCACTCGGCGAACACGTCGCCGATCAGCTCGGCAACCACCGCGCGCGACAGATCGAGATAACGCGCCGCATCTTCATAGCGCAAGCGCGTCGGCTCGACGCCGTAAAGCGCCTGCAAATAATGATCGCGCACGTCGTCGAAATCCCAGCCTGCGCCAGGATCGCGCGGCACGGCGGCTTTCCAGCGCGGATCGTGCGTGTGGATCGTGCCGAGCGCGTCGTGCAGCGTCGCCTCGTCGGGGACGTTGGCGAATGCCAGGCATTCGGCCGCGAAGCGCACCTGCGCGCGGCGCACGTCGGCGAGCGGGCGCTGATACGCGCCGACGCCGTAGTAGTGCGTGACGCCCTCGTTCGTCGAGAACGGCCACGCGCCGCCCGATGGCGAATTGCTGACATAGGGCACGTCCTCACGTTCGCGCGCGACGAGCGCGGGCAGCAGCTCGGTGAACAACGCTTGCGCGCGCTGCGCCGCGGGCAGTCCGAACATCGCCGCCTGCTGGTCGACTTCGCTGCCGCCGCACAGCACCGTGAGCGAGGCAAAGCGACGCGTGCGGCTCAGGAACTGGCTCGCTTCGCGCTCGATCAATGCGCTGAACGCGGCATCGTTCGGGTAGTCGAAATTCGCCAGCGCGAAGTCCTGCCAGATCAACAGGCCGTACTCGTCGGCGAGCGCATAAAACAGATCGGACTCATAGAGCATCGTGCCGCCGACGCGCAGCATGTTCATGCCAGCGGCGCGCGCGAGCTCGAACGTATGGCGCAATTGCGTTTCGGTGCCTGCTAGCGTGACGAGATCGGCGCTGGTCCAGCACGCGCCGCGACAGAATACGGGCACTTCATTCACGCGCAAGGCGAAACCCGCAGCATCGGCGCCGCGGTCCACTTCGATACGACGAAAGCCGATCGAGCCCAGAGACTGAGAGATCACGTTGCCGTCGACGAGCTGCAACGCCAGAGGATATAAAGTGGGCTCTCCATGCGTATGCGGCCACCAGCGTTTCGCGTGGGGCACGCGCACGTCGCCGGTGAGTGTATATGCATCGTGCCATTGCAAAGACGAAACATGGTCGCCGCAAGAAAGTGTCGCGCGGCAGGCCGCGACGTCGTGGGGGCGTACGAAACGTAAAGTCAACGAAACAACCCCATCCTCTTGCTCGAGCCGGCTGGTCAGATCAATCGTGTCGAATGCGTGCGGCGCGTCGCCGAGCATTTCGATCGGACGCCACGGGCCGACCGTCTGAATCGACGGACACCAGCCGGGCATATGGCCGAGCAGCGTGGTGCGCACATTGCGAAGCGTCGGCGGCGACACGAGCCGCGGCCGCCAGCGCGCACGCGAGCGTTTGGCCGCCAACGCTGGCGTCAGTGAGCGAAAGCACAGCACGAGCGTCGCGCGGCCATCCAGGTCGATATCCAGATCATGGGCGATGAACATCGATGCGGAATCGAGCCGCTTCACATCGTCGAGCCACACTTGCGCGAGCGTCGCGAGTCCATGAAAACGCAAGCGGCGCCGCCCCGTACCGATCAGCGTGACGCGATACCAGTGATCGTCGAATGCGAGCGGTGGCGGGTGATCGACATCGAGCAGACCGGCGGCGAGCCGCGCGCTCGCGACGGTGCCGGGCACCTGCGCGGCGAGCCAGCCTTGCGCGGGCAGATCGGCCGGCGACTCATAGGCGTGCGGCGCGGTGCTCAGACAGGCCCAGCCGGTGTCGAGCCGTTGCGGCCATAGCGAGGGCGCGGCGCGGGCAGTGCCTGCATCATGCACTTGCGCGATCGCGCCGGTCGCGCGCGCACGGCCAGCATCGCCCTCGTCAGCGGGCGGATCGAGTGTCGATACGTCCACGGTCAATTCCCGGAAAAACCGCGCGGCACGAAGTGCGCGCAACCACGCATCACCGTATTAGCGCACCAGAGCGGCCAGCGGTGGCAGCGTTTTTTCATAAGCGCTTTCAAGCACGTCGAAGCAGTCTTCGCAGGTATCGCGACGGCCGCGCGCGATCGCGCGAATGAGCCGGAACTGCATCACCATCGACTCCGACGCGATGCTTTGCGCGGCAGCCGGTATCGTCGGCGGGATCTCGAAGCCTTGCGCGGACAGCCACTGCAGATACTTCGACATGAACTCGAAGTTCGCGCCGAGCTGCCGCATCAGATTGAACGAGTACAGATGGAAGTACGCCTCGTCGCGCTCGAACAGCGTATCGAGATGCGCGGGAAACGCGGCACGCCATTGCGAAATCGGATTGGTCAACGGACGCCGTTCCAGATGCGCGCACAGCAGTTCCGCCGACGCCTCCGCGAGCGCGGTGCCTTCGAGCGCGGGCCGCGCCTGCTTGGCGAACTCGACATAGGGAAACAGCAGATCGGGCTGCGCGGTGAAATGCGGCAGCTTGCGAAACACGCCGTCGTAGTCGTCGCCCTCGAGCCGGTGGTAACCGGTGTTGTGGAAATAGCCGAGGCGGCGCGCGGCGGTGTCGACGAAGTCGATGCCGATCGTGGTCTTCGGATGCTCGCGGCGATACGAGGTCGCGCGCGTATCGGGGAGATAGTAGCCGTCGACCTCGACGAGCACGGTGTGGCCGCGCAGCGTCTGCGCGAGCACGCGTTCTTCGAGCGAGTCGTAGATCGCCAGCTCCTGCACCTGGGTGCCATACAGACGTTCGAGATCATCGAGCGGAAACTTGAAGAACGTGAACTGATCGCCTTCGAAATCCTGCGTGACCGTGAACGCGAGCGCCGCGCGCGGATCGAGCCTGAAGCCGTGCAGCAGCTCGATCCACAGATCGACATAGCAGTTGGTCTCCTGCCACACGCGTTCGCCCTGATGCAGCGCGTGCGCTACGTGCTCGCGCAACTGCGTGCCGGCACCGGGCACCGCGTGGGTCTGCTGACGCGTCGGCGGATCGCCTGCGCGTCGCGGCAGCGACGAGTTGGCGAGCGCGCCGGCAAGCGCCGAAGTCGGCGATGGATTCATGCGCGCTCCCCCGGCGACGGTCGCCGTTGGCGTCGCCTGCGTTGCCTGCAGCGCATCGGCGACGCGGGTCTCGGTATCGCCCCACAGCAGCGCGCGCACGTCGTCGGGCCACGCGTCGACGTCGAGCCCATGATGACGGAACAGCGCGAGCGTGATGCGTTCCATGCCGAAGCCGACACAGCCCGTATGCGCGGTCGCGCCGTCTTCGCAGGCGATCTTCCAGATCGCGCCGAAGTGGTCCATGTGATAGTTGAACGACAGGCAGGCCGTCTTGCCGCGCGGATCGGCGAGCGCGATCAGCAACTCGAACTTGAGCGCTTGCGCGCGCTGACTATCGGCGACGATCTTGCCGCCGCGGCCGAAGAACGGATCGTTCGCGAGATCGACTTCGACCGGCAAGCCTAGCAGCTTCACAAGCAGCGAGCCGCGCTCGATCCACATCTGCCGGAACGCCATCACCTGCTCGGGGTTGCCGAGACGCACGTATTCCCGTTGACGGAACATCTGCATGCGGCCCGGATCGAGCGACGGCTCATGACGGAAGCAGTACGACAGCACGTCGACGGTGCGGCCGTCGGCGGGCAGCGCGCCGCGCCGCGCCATCACCGGATAGATCGGATAGCAGGCGGCCGGCGTCAGCACGACGCGCGTCGGTTTCTGTTGCGCGAGCCACGCGTCGCCGCGGTCGTCGTCGCTGTCGGCCATCGCATCGTCGAGCGCGCGCAGCAGACGGTGGTGGCCCATGTCGTCGCCGCGAAACGAATGGATGGTGCCCGCGAGGTTCGGAAAGCTCTTCAGGTATTCACTATCCTCGAAGTCGGTGCGGCGCATCGCGGGCGGAAAACGCAATACTTCGGCTTGCTGATCTTTACCCAGCTGCGTAATCGCGAGGTTCAGTCGCTCGATCACGTCCTCGAAAACCTGGCTGCGGCCATACAGTCCGTTTTCACCGGTATCGATCAGCAGGCCGGCGGCCAGCATCTCGTCGCGCAGCGTGAGCGAAGGCCCCACGTCCGCGGCGGCGGCGGCCGCGGCGATAGCGGCGGTATCGGTCATCAGCTTCATTCAGGGTCTCCCCGGCGTGGCAGGACGTTGCGCGAGCAGCAGACTCGCGGTGTTCTGCGCGATACGGTCGTTATTGATCATCAAGGGCGCCGAGTGCAGGTCGCGCAGATGGCGGCCGACGCTATAGGGCGTGCCGTTCTTGTAGCCCGCCATGCCGCAGATCATCAGCACTTCCTGTACGACCTGCAGCGCGGTGGTCGAAATGCTGGTTTTGAGCGTGTTCATGTCCGACGCGAAACCGAGCATCGCCGCGAGCGGGGCGTCCGCCTGGGTCGCGCCCTCGCGTGCCTGATGCGCGGCGCGCGCGGCCTCCAGCGCGACCGATAGACGCGCCTGCATCATCTGCAGCAGCCCGACCGCTTCGGCGAGCCGCAGGCCCGCCGGCGGCATCGTGCCGGGCTTCGCGCGCGCCTGCGCGCGGAAGAACGCTTTCGCGCGATTGACCGCGTCGACGGCGATGCCGGTCCATACCGACGCCCACAGCGTGTGCGACACGGGCAGCATGGTCTGATCGGCGATGTCGGCGAACGGCGTCGCGAGGATCTGTTCGGCCAGTCCCGTCGCGACCAGCCGGAAGCCCTCGCTGCAGGTGCCGCGCATGCCCATCGCGTCCCAGCCGCCACGCCGCTCGAGCTGCGTATCGGCGCGCAGCGCGACGATCAGCACCTGGTCGGACGCGGCCGCGTCGGCGGTGCGCCGCGCGGTCACGAGGATGCCGTCGGCGTGCGCGCCGTACGAGATCGTCGGTGCGAGCTTCTCGATCCGAAAACGCGCACCATCGAGCTCCACCGAGCACGCGCTCGTGCGCATGTTGCCGCCGATCGTCTCTTCCGACGTCGCCGACGCGAGCAGCCATTGCTGCTCGGCCAGTTGTGCAAGCAGGCTCGCTTGCCAGGCGGAGGCGCCGCGATGAGAGTCGATGCACGCGACCTGGATCTGATGCATCGCATAGATCATCGCGGTCGATGCGCAGCCCTGCGCCAGCGTTTCGCAGATCGCACCGATATCGGCAAGCGACAGGCCCGCGCCGCCGAAAGCGGTCGGCACCATCGCCGACAGCAAACGCTCGGCCTTGAGCGCGTCGAACGCCTCGACCGGATAGCGCGCCTCGCGGTCCACGGCGTCCGCGTACTGCGCGGCGATCGCCGCGCAACGATGCGCTGCAGCACGCCATTCGGGACCGGTATCGAGCGCGCTCAGCGTCCCGGCGGCAGCGCCCTGGCCGTCGCCGGTCCGGGCGTCAGTAGTCGAGTTCGAGGCCGCCCCGCAGGCCGCTGCGGCGGCCTGATCCAGCAGCGGCGCACTCATGCTGCCGCCTTGGCCTGCTGCAACTCCGTCATCGCGGCGGCCATCGAGTCGATGCTCGAGAACAGACGGCGCGTCAGCATACGGTCAGGAATTTCGACGTTGAATTCGTCTTCCATGGCAAGCATCAGATGCACGGTCGCGAGCGATGAGAGTCCGGCAGCATAGAGATCGGCGTCGTCGGCGAGGCTTTCCACCGGGACATCCAGGCGTGCGGATTCGGACAGGATGCGTCTCAATGCAGTTTTCATGCAGTGCTCCCCTTATGGTCAAAGGTCTGCCGATGGGTGCCGAGGTCGAATGACGTCGGCACCTGATTTTCGTGTGTAGTTTCGTGCGGTGCGAAGACCGCGGCGTGCGTTCGCGATGGTGCAGTGCAGTGTTGCAGGCGGGCCTGCGTGAAGCCATCTGCGCTACCGGGCGAACGTGGCAAGGCTGCGCTTCGTTGGCTCGTATTTAAGGATCGTCAACCCCGAGCGTCAGTGCGATGGCGCACGGAAGCACATCTTTAGCGCACGTTACCGTGTAGTCGATGATGAGGGACCGTCATGGATCGGCCTGCCGTCGTGCACGGCAGGCATCGCCGGGCCCGCCGAAAATTTTGACAGCCGGGGGCGTGATGAACTGGAAAACGCTGGAGTTCGATCAGCTATCTGCACGTGAGTTGTATGTCGTGCTGCGTGCGCGCAGTGCGGTATTCGTCGTCGAGCAGTCGCATGTGTGCCTCGACGCGGACGGTCGCGACGAGCAGGCCTTGCATGTGTTCGCGGTCGAAGACATGGCGCGGCCGATGCCGGTGCTCGCCTATGCGCGGGTGCAGCCCGGCGATTCCGAAGATCCGGAAGTGACGATCGACAAGGTGCTGACGAGTCCGCTGCGGCGCGGCGACGGCACCGCCGAGATGCTGATCGAGCGTGTGCTCGAAGCGGTCGCCCAACGCTGGCCGGGCCGCGCCACGCGCGTGAGCGCACCGCTTGGCTTGCGCGGGTTCTACGAGCAGTTCGGCTTTCGCAAGACGGAGGGACCGTACCTCGAACACGGTATGCCGTTCATCGGTCTCACGCGTCAGGTGCGCGGCGCTCAGGCGCGCTTCGGTCTGAGGCGCCGCGAGCGCGACGGCGCATCGTTCGTCAATACGTTCGAACTGTTGTGATGCCGCGTCGGCTGGGTACGTGTTTTCAGCCTTGGCATTCAGGTCCCGACCGTGAACGAGCGGTGGACCGGCGTCATTGATTGCGCGCGCCGGGACTCAGCCTTGTGCCCGTCCGGACGACGGCGCGCAACGCAGCCAGAGCCTGTAAAGCGCGTCGCGCAACTCGCTCGACCCGCGCAGCGACATGCCGAAGTTCGCCGCGCTCAACGCGAGCGCGACGACGATCGTTAGCAGCAACGCGCTGATCGAATCTGCGAGCGCGAGCGCGACGAGCAGAAACGTGAGATGCGCGAGCATGTTGCGCACGATCGTCCATGCATGCAGCCGTGAGAACGCGAGCAGCACCGAGTAATCGAGCAGCACCTTCAGCACGACGACGACCGCGGCGCCCATGATGCCGAACCAGTGGATGCCGCACCATAACGCGCCGGTAAAGAACGGCAACTGAAGCCAGCTGACGCTCGCCACTGCCACGGGATGAGTCTGCGCCTGCAACAGGCTGCCGAGGATGCTCGACTGGCCGCTCAGCCACACGCCGAGGATCAGCACGCTCGCGACCGGCGCCGCGGTGGCGAGCTGCGGTCCGAGCCACAGCAGCAAAAACGGCTTCAGGGCGAACAGCGCGATGATCACGCATGGCGTAAATGCTCCATTGAGAAACGCGAGCGCGTTGTGCGCGAGCGCATCCGCATCCTCGCGCGACGCCGCCGACAGTCGCGGAAACAGGGTGCGCACCATCGCGAGCGGCAGCAGGTTCAATCGATTGATCAGGTTTTGCGGCGTCGCGTAGTAAGTGACGAAGCGCGCGCCGAGCAGTCCGCCGATGAACACGCGGTCGAGCGTCGACGCGATCATGTTGGCGCCGGAAAACATCAGCAGCCAGCGGCCGTTGCGGAACAGCCCGATCATCAAGCGCCATTGCGGCATCCGGATACGGCGAATGCCGAGCGCGCGAATGGCGGCCACGCCCAGCATCAGGCCGCCGACGAAACGCGCGATCACGGCGGCTGGAATCGCAATCGCCAGTGACGGCGAAAAGCAGAGGACCGCCGCGATCGGCAGCAACTGGAACAGCGCGGTGCCGAGCGTCTGGTTGATGTTGTAGCTCGTGAAGCACTCGACGCCGGTAATCGCGCCCGCGAACACCCAGGTCACGTTCGCGATCGGCACAGCGACCGCGATCCACGGCAGGCTCGCCATCACTTCATGCTGGAACGTCGGCTCGATTTTCACGCCGTAGCTGATGTAGACAATGGCTCCGGCATAGATCAGCGCGCCGCCGATGATGCCGGTACCGAGATTCATGAACCACGCACTCCAGAAGATCGGTTCGATCGAATCGTCGCTGGCCGCGCGAGCCTTGGCGATCTGGTTTTCGGTCGCCAGACTGGTGCCCAGATCGAGGACGCTGAAGTAGCCGATCAGCGCCCACACCAGATTGATCACCCCGTAACGCTCGGCGCCCAGCAGATGAATGTAGGTGGGCACGGTCACGAGGGAAACGAAGGTCGGCGCGACGGCGCCGGCAAGGTTGATGAAGATGTTCCTGACGATGCTTCGTTCCATGTTCCATTGCCGGGCCGGTGAGAAGGGCCGCGCGGACATACGCAGCGGCATCAACGCGTCGCAGGTCTTGCATCTTGCCCCCGGGCGCCGCGTGACTGTGTGGGTGGCCGTACAGATAGCCGCGATCGGGAGGGGGTTAAATGGCAAAGCTCATAGGGTAGCGCGGTGGTTGGCCACGAGCCGGCCGCGCGCACCGCATTGCGGAGCATTCCTAAGCGCGCCCGCGCCGTCTCCATCACGTAATGCTCGCGGCACGCTGCACGCAGCCGCCGGCATCGACCACAGCGCATGAGCGACGTGATCCGCCGCGCGTCGGTCCACGCGCGGGGCATGCTGCACTGCACAGCACGCTCATCGACACACGCCAGCGCAGCGCGATTCGGAACCCAAACTAATGTGGCGCGACGCACATATGCGCGAGAGCACCTTTGTTGTAATCATTTGAAAAGGAAGAGTAAGGAGCGGACCGTGAGACCCATCGTCTTCGACGGCAAATTCGGCTGGTTGCATCCAGCGAACGGCCCGGATGGCGTTGTGATGTGTTCCCCGTTTGGCTACGACACGCTGTGCACGTATCGCGGCATGCGCCGGCTCGCCGAGCGCCTCGCCGCGCGCGGCATGCCAGTGCTGCGCTTCGACTACCCGGCGACCGGCGATTCAGCCGGCGACCCGACCGACGCCGGCCTGTGGCGCGCGTGGATCGACAGCGTGAAGCAGGCGGTCGCGCAACTGCTCGAGGCGACCGGCGTCGAGCGTGTCAGCGTGTGTGGTCTGCGTCTCGGCGGCATGCTGGCCGCGCTTGCCGCGCAGGAACTTGGCGATGTGCACGGTCTCGTGCTGATGTCGCCGGTGCTGTCGGGCAAGACTTACCAGCGCGAATTGCGCGCGCATTACCGGCAGTGGTTGAACGATCCGGCCGCGATGGATTGCGTGGTCGAGCCCGATACCGACGAGTTCGTCGAAGCGTATGGCTTTCGCATGTATCGCGACACGCTGCAAAGCCTGCACGCGGCGGATCTGTATCGCGCGACGAGCCGGCCGGCCGCGCGCGTGCTGCTGCTCGATTCACTGAACCCGGCTCGCGCCGGTGCGCTCGCCGCGCATTACAGCGAACATGGCGTCGAGCTCGAGCGTCACCCGTTCGACGAATACAGCCGCTTCATGATGGAGCCGCTCGAAAGCGAAATACCGCACGCCGCGTTCGAGACCATCGAGAACTGGCTGCTGGCGGGGAACGCGCAAACGGCCCAAACGGTGGCGCGCGTGCCTGAGCGAGGCGAAGAGCCGGCGGGCGGCCACTATGTCGAGCCGAGGCTGCACGAGACGCCGGTGTGGCTGAACGAGGGCAAGGTGTTCGGCATCTACTGCCGGCCCGACGGCGCCGCGGCGGCGCGCGCCCCGGCGGTGCTGCTGCTCAATACCGGCGCGGTGTCGCGGATCGGCAATGGGCGTTTCGGCGTACATTTCGCGCGGCGTCTCGCACGCCAGGGGATCGCGTCGCTGCGCATCGACGTCCGTGGTGTCGGCGACAGCATGCCGTCGTGCGACACGTTGAGCCTCGACGCGCTGTACTCTCAGTCGAGTGTCGGCGACGCCGCGTACGCGTCGCGCTGGCTTGCCGCGCGCGGTCATGCGGGCGCGCTGCTGCTCGGCATCTGCTCGGGCGCCTACACCGGCCTGCATGCGGCGATGCGCGAAGCGGCGGTGGTGGGCGCGGTGATCGTCAACGTGCAGAAGTTCAGATGGCGTAACGTCTGCGACGAACACGGCAAGCCGATGATCCCGGTGTCCGCGTTCGGCTCGACGCGCAACTACATGCGCTCGATGAAGCAGCCGGGCAAATGGCTGCGCGTGCTCAAGGGCGAGACGGGCGGCTGGGGCCTCGTGCGCGAGCTGGTGGTACGCCAGCTCGCGCGGACCGGCGAAACGCTGGCCGACCGGATCGAGCAACTGTGTGGCCTCGAATTCGGCGCGCGTGACGAGCGGCATCTGTTCGCGAACCTGGAAGCACGGGGCGTCGACACGCACCTGGTGTTCGGTGTGCTGGACGAAGGCGTCGAGGAGCTCGAGCGCTACTTCGGCGTGCGCGGCACGCGGCTCGCGCGCTTCACGCGCATTCACGTGGCCTTCTGCAAGCACACCGATCACGCGATCCTGTCGTCGGTGGCGCAGGAAAACATCATGTCGTACGTCGAGAACGTCTATCGCGGCGGCTTCACGAAGCTGCGTCAGCCCGACAGCGCGGCGCTCGACGGCGAGCTGCACAGGCACGATGAACATCGCGCAGCGGGGGCGTTGCGTCCGTTCGGAGAAGCATAGGGAGCACGCGGACAGACAGGGGCGCCCAAGCCGCAGTGTGTGTCGCGCGCATACGACTGAACACGCTTGCGACCACGAGGCACTTGCTGGCGTCATGTCGGCCCGTGAACAGGATCTGGATTCGACAGGATCGCAAATGAATCGAATGGTAGAACCAGGTAATTCGCCCGCGCCGCAGGCTGGGACCGCCGCCGCGCTGCGCGAACTGACCGTGCAACCGGTGATTCTCGCGAGCGGCTCCGGTGCGAGGCTGTGGCCGCTGTCGCGCGAACGCAATCCGAAGCAGCGGAGCGGGCTGATGGGCGACCAGTCGCTGCTCGAAGCGACGCTGCGCCGGCTCGACGATGCGTTCGACCCGGCCGCGCCCGACGCGGCCCGCACCACGCCGCCCGCCGCGCCGCTGGTGGTCTGCTGCGAGGAACTGCGGCTGCCGACGCTCGAGCGCGTCGAGCAGTACCGCAAGCCGGTGCGCATACTGCTCGAACCGATGGCGCGCAACACCGCTCCGGCGCTGACTGTCGCGGCGCTCGCCGCGCGCGCGTCGGCCGCGGCCGGCGACGATCCGATGCTGGTCGCGCTGCCCGCCGATCATCCGATCGACGATCAAGCGGCGTTCGGCGCGGCGCTCAACGAAGCGCTCGCGCATGCTTCGCGGGGCGCGATCGTCACGCTCGGCGTGCCGCCGCAGCGCGCGGCGACCGGCTACAGCTATATCCGCACCGCCGCGGCCTTGGGAAACCGGGGCGCGCGGACGATTGAGCGTTTCGTCGAGAAGCCCGATGCCGAGCTGGCCGAGCGCTACTTCGCGTCGGGCGAGTACTGGTGGAACAGTGGCATGTTCGTGGTGCGCGCGTCGGTGTGGCTCGACGCGATCGGCCTGTGCCGTCCGCTGATCGCGGCGGCCTGCAAGGACGCATTCGCAGGCGCGAGCATCGACGAGGCCGGCGCGCTGCATCTCGCGCGCGACGCGTTCGCCGCGTGTCCGTCCGACTCGGTCGACTATGCGGTGATGGAGCGCATCGGCACCGACGCGCGTCTCGTCGGCGTGACGGTGCCGCTCGACGCGGGCTGGTCGGACCGCGGCGCCTGGGACTCGGTGTGGGACGCGTCGAGCAAGGACGGCGACGAGCGCTTCCTGCTGTCGGAGAATCAGTCGACGTTGATTCCGCTGGGCGTCAGGCATCGGCTCGAAAATGCTGGCAAGACGCCGCTGGAAATTATCGAGGTGCATTCGGACGGCGATCCCGGCGAAGACGACATCGTGCGCTTGCACGGCTGATGGACGCCGAGCTGTTCGGCGTCAGCGTGCTGTCGGAGGCGCAGGAGCCGATCTTTGTTCGCCGGAACACGCAGGCGTCCGACCACGTCCGTGCAAATCAGACAATTTCATCACGCCAACGTGCGAATGCGCACAATTCAAACCCCACAACGCAGGCACGCTTTGACGAGCGAGCTTTGTGCCTGGCGAAACAGATGGCGTTACACGAACGAAACAAATCTTCAGAGGGATAACCCTGTCAGGAAGTGTCCCACTGGCGCATCCGTTTCGAAGCTTGCAACGTATCGAAAAACGATTCTATTGGCATAACAGATACGTACGGGCCCTTCAATCAACAGGCCACGCGGGGTCAACACCGCTTCGGGGATATGTCATGGAACACGCAAACAAGGATCGCTCGTTGGTGAGCAAAGTCATGGACGGGCTGGTCAGCGGCATCGTCGAGGAAAAATACGGCGCGATTCTGCCGCCGCAGGATGTGCTGTCGAAGGAATTCGATGTGAGCCGCACCGTGATGCGCGAGGCGCTATCGATGCTGCTCGCGCGCGACATGCTCGACGTGCGGCCGAAGATCGGCACGCGCATCCGGCCGATGAGCGACTGGCGCATGATCGACGAGGACGTCGTCAATTGGCGTTTCCGTGCAAAGCCCGATCCGATGTTTCTGCGTGACGTGATCGAGTTTCGCATGCTGATCGAACCGCGCGCGTCGGCGCAGGCGGCCGCGCGCGGCAGTGCCGCGGAAGTCGCGGCGATTCGCGAGGCGTTCGAGGCGTTTCGCATGATCCGTCCGGGCGAGGCCGGCTATCAGGAAGCCGACGAGCTGTTCCATACGCGCATCGTGATCGCGAGCGGCAACCAGTTCTTTAAGCAGATGGCGGCGATCATTCGCGGCGCGCTGTCGACCCTCAATCCGGTCGTGCACGACCGGGAAGGGCTGTGGGAGAGTGCGATCGCATCGCATCAACGCGTCATCGAAGCGATCGAGCGGCGCGATCCGAAGGAGGCCGAGATCGCTGCGCTCGCGATGATCGATTACGCGGCCGAGGAGGTCGGCGGGCGGTTTTCCGCGGAGCCGCCGGCGCGGGTTTGAGCGTGATTGCGAGCGCGGGCTGAGCGTATCTGTCAATGTCCGGCGGGAGCGGCGGGGTGGGGTGTCGAAGGTCGGTGCGCGGCAGTGATGCCGGATGGGTCGATCGGCCGGGTTCGCCGCGTTCGCAAGCGGCATCGGTGACAATAGCGGCTGTTCCGAACCGCATGGACCTTTGCACACACGATGACAGATACGACAGCGGCACCGCACGCAGCCAGCACCCAACCGACCGATCGGGCAGCGCAGGACACCGCTTCATCGCGCGAGATCCGCTGGGGGATCGTCGGCACCGGCCGGATTGCGCGCCGCTTCGCGCAAGGGCTCGCGTTCGTGCCGCGGACGCGGCTCGCGGCGCTGTGGTCGCGTCGCGTGGAACCGGCCCAGGCGTTCGCCGATGAATTCGGCGGCGCCGTCTGCGACAGTATCGACACGCTGCTCGCGAGCGGCATCGACGCGCTCTATATCGCGACGCTGCAGGACAGTCACGCCGACTATGCGATCGCCGCGTTGCAAGCGGGGCTGCACGTGCTGTGCGAGAAACCCGCGTGTATCAATCGTCCGCAGCTCGAGCGCGTGCTCGACTCCGCGCGCGCTTCGCAACGGCTCTTCATGGAAGCGATGAAGCCGCCGTTCTATCCGCTCTACAGAAGGTTGCGCGAGCACCTCGCGGCCGAGCCGATCGGCGAGGTCGGGCTCGTGCGCGCGGGCTGCTCGGTGCCGGGCGTGCCGGCCGATCATCCGTCGCTGTCGTTCGAGCATGCGGGCGGCGCGCTGCTCGATATCGGCATCTACGAGATGTTTCTCGCGGTCGACTGGCTCGGCGCGCCACGCGACGTGCAGACCTTCGGCCGGCTTGGCGCGACCGGCGTCGATACGTTCGCGAGTCTGAACAGCCAGCACGAGCGCGGCGGTATCGCGCAGCTATTCTGCGGGCTCGATCTGCATGGCAAGGGCGATGCGCTGCTGATGGCCCAAGGCGGTCACGTGACGCTGCACGAGCCGTGGTGGAACCCGTCGCGCGCGACGATCCGTTATGCGGATGGCCGCGTCGTCGAACTCGACGAACCGTTCGAAGGCGGCGGCTTGAACTACGAGACCGCGCACTTTTGCGAGCTGATCCGCGCGGGTGTGCTGGAGAGTCCGCTGATGCCGCACGACACGTCGCGACAGATGATTGCGATGGCCGATGCGGCGCGCGCGGCGTTGGGGCTCAAGTTCGCTGGGGAATGAGCCGCTGGGGGCAACGAAAGGGAGTGGGCGGCGCTCAGTGCCGCGTCGGCAGCGACAGCCGCCGCTCGTACCAGCGCTGTGCCCACTCGAGCACTTGACACAGCACCCAGTACACGGCCGCGGCCGCAAGATAAAGCGGCAGCGGCTGGTAGGTCGACGCGATGATTTCCTGCGCGCTGCGCAGCAACTCGGTCACCGTGATGACGGACACGAGCGAGGTGTCCTTGATCAGGCTGATCAGGCTGTTCGACAGACTCGGCACCGCGATGCGCAGCGCCTGCGGCGCGATCACGTAGCGCAGCGTCTGACGCCGCGACAGCCCGAGGCTGTACGAGGCGAGCCACTGGCCCTGGTGGATGCCCAGAATCGCGCCGCGCATGCTCTCGGACAGATACGCGGCGACGTTCGCCGACAGCGCGATCACGCCGGCCGGCGTCGGATCGAGCGAAATGCCGAAGCTCGGCAGACCGTAGTAAATCACGAAGATCTGCACGAGCAGCGGCGTGCCGCGCATCACGCTCACATAGACGCGCGCGATCCAGTTCAGCGGACGGCTGTGGCTGATGCCCATCAGCGCGAGCATGGCACCGCCGATCAGGCCGAAGATCATCGACAGGATCGCGAACTTGATCGTCAGCAGCGCGCCTTGTGCGAGCACCGGCACCGATTGGAGCAGCAGGGATGTGATGGACATGGGCAGTGTTCTTATTGACGCACAAAGCGCACATCATAAACTTTGGCGCGCGCTCAGGCGCGGGCCGCGCGATGCGGCTTGGGGTATACGCGGCGCGCGGTTCGGCTCCCGCGGCTCCCGCAGCTCGCGTGGGCCGCAAAAAGCGCGAAGGGCGGCATCGTGATCGATGCCGCCCTTCGTTCGACTCCACGCGTGTTACTTGATCGGCTTGCTGACGTCGATGCCGAACCACTTGTCCGAGATCTTCGTGAAGGTGCCGTCCGCTTCGAGCTGGGTCATTGCGTCGTCGATCGCCTGCGCGAACTTCGGGTTGCCCTTTCTGAACGGAATGCCCGACGGGTTGCCCGGGCCGACGTTCGCGCCGGTGCGCAGCGGCAGGTTCGAGTTCTTCAGCAGGTACGCGAGCATCAGACGGTCGTTCAACGCCGCGTCGAGCCGGCCGGCGGCCAGATCACGCAGGTATTCGGGTGCGCCCGGGTAGGTCTTCACGTCGATGCCCGGCACTGCCTTCGCCATGTCCATGTAGTTCGTGCCGAGACCGACGCCGAGTTTCTTGCCCTTCAGGTCTTCGAGCGAGGTGAACTGGCGCGTGTCGTTCTTGCGCTGGATCAGTTGCGCCGCCGAGTACGTGTACGCCGGCGAGAAGTCGAGCGTCTGCTTGCGGGCGTCGGTGATGCCGACCTGGTTGACGATCACATCGAACTTGCCCGCCTGCAGACCGGCGATGATGCCGCTCCACTCGGTCGTGACGAACTCGGGCTTCACGCCGAGCCTGGCCGCGACCGCCTTGGCGATGTCGACGTCATAGCCGACCAGCTCGCCCGACGGCGCTTTCGAGTTGAACGGCGGGAAGGTGCCTTCGAGACCGATACGCAGCGTGCCGCGCTGCTTGACCTGGTCGAGCAGGTCTTCCGCGTGCGCGGTAACGGCGCTCAGCGACGCGCCGATCAGCGCGGTGGCGAGGAGCTTCTTCAGCAGGCCGAATTTCATCGTGTTCCTTGTACGTCTGATGTTTTGACGGTCGAGAGCATAGCAAACAAGCCTATCGCAACCTAAATACCGTTTGTTTATGTCTATATGCGGCGACGCGGATGCCTAGCGCAACGCCTGCGCGCATTCGGCGACGAGCGCCGGACCGCGGTAGATGAAACCAGTATAAAGCTGCACCAGCGACGCGCCGGCCGCGAGCTTCGCGCGCGCATCGTCGCCCGAGAAAATGCCGCCGACGCCGATGATCGGCACCGCCTCGCCGACTTCGGCGCGCAGCTTGCGGATCACCTCGTTCGACGCGTCGAACACCGGCTTGCCCGACAGGCCGCCGGCTTCGTCAGCATGCCGCATGCCGGCGACGGCGGTGCGCGACAGCGTAGTGTTGGTCGCGATGACGCCTTCGAATTTGTGGCGCAGCAAGGTGTCGGCGATCGACTTGATCTGCTCGTCGTCGAGGTCGGGCGCGATCTTCAGTGCGAGCGGCACGAGCTTGCCGTGCATGTCGGCGAGTCTTTGCTGCTTGTCCTTCAGCGCGGCGAGCAGCGCGTCGAGTTCGTCGGCGCCCTGCAGCTGGCGCAGGTTCTTCGTATTCGGCGACGAGATATTGACCGTCACGTAGCTCGCGAACGGGTACACGCGCTCGAGGCAGTACAGATAGTCTTCAGCGGCGCGCTCGATCGGCGTGTCGGCGTTCTTGCCGATATTAAGACCGAGGATGCCGCGATAGCGCGCGGCCTGGACGTTCTTCACGAACTGGTCGACGCCGGCGTTGTTAAAGCCCATCCGGTTGATCACCGCGTTCGCCTGCGGCAGCCGGAACATGCGCGGACGCGGATTGCCCGGCTGCGCGCGCGGCGTCACGGTGCCCACTTCGATGAAGCCGAAGCCGAGCGCCGCCAGACCGTCGATGCACGCGCCGTCTTTGTCGAGGCCCGCCGCGAGTCCGACCGGGTTTCGGAACGTCAGGCCCATCAGGGTGCGCGGCGAATCCGGCACGCGCGACGCGAGCGCGCCGGCGAGGCCGGTGCGACCGGCGGCGCCGAGCATGCGCAAAGTCAGATGGTGAGCGTCTTCCGCGTCCATGCGAAAGAGTTGGGCGCGAACGAGCGGATAAAGGGAGCTGAGCACGGGATGAAGCCGGACGGCCGGAAAATGGGAACCCGCTATTTTACCGGCTTTGGGCTTTGATGAGACTGGTGGGCCGTTGCTGGCGACGAGCAGGACCCGGCAACGACTCGACGGACGGCGCCTCGACTACGGCCTGAGCGGCCCGCGTCGTCCATGCATCGCGAAATCGACCGGCGGCAGGTCGATGCTGGCCGGATCGAGCACGCGCCACGCGCCGTCGATCAAGCCTTCGAGCGGCCGGAAATTCGCCTTGTACGCCATTTTCGGGCTTTCGCGAATCCAGTAGCCGAGATACACGTACGGCAGGTTCAGGCTGCGCGCCTGCTCGATCTGCCAGAAGATGTTGTAGGTGCCGAAGCTCGCGTGCGGCAGGCTCGGCTCGAAGAACGTGTACACCGACGACAACCCGTCGCCGAGGATATCGATCATGCTGATCATGCGCAGCGCGCCCCGCGCATCAGGTCGCCCGTCAGGTCGCCCATCGGGCTGCAGCGGCGCTGGCTCACGAAACTCGACGAGCCGCGAGTTGATCCGGCTTTGCAGCAGGAACTGCTCGTACTGGTCGCGGCTGTCGCGATCCATGCCGCCGCCCGCGTGGCGCGCCGACTGGTAGCGCATATACAGCGCGTAATGCTCCTCGTCGTAGTGCAGCGGCGCGACGGTCGCGATCAGGTCGCCGTGCTTTCTCCATACACGCCGCTGCGTGCGGTTCGGCTGAAAACGCTCGACCGGCACGCGCACCGGCACGCACGCGCGGCAGCCGTCGCAATACGGGCGATACGTGAACACGCCCGAGCGCCGGAAGCCTGCCTTGACGAGGTCGGTGTAGACGTCCGAATTGATCAGGTGACTGGGTGTGGCGACCTGCGAGCGCGCGATGCGGCCGTCCAGGTAACTGCAGGGATAGGGCGCCGTTGCATAAAATTGCAGCGCGGAAAGCGGAGAAAGAGGCAGCTCGTTGGGGTGAGTCACGTTGGCAGCTCTCGAAGCGTCTCTGGTAATGCAAACCCGGCACGCCCGGCGGTTGATGCCGCTATTCGATGGGCGGCGGACCGGATTCGGCCTGATTTTTCCTACGCCGCCCGCGCGAGGATGTCGAGCAGGGCGGTCTTGTCGAAGCGCCACGGAATGGCCGGCGCGCCGACAGACGCGCGAACATGCGCGACAAACGCCTTGCGCGCTATCTCGCGGCCGCCGAGCGACGCCAGATGCGACGTGTTCTGCTGGCAGTCTATCATTTCTATTTCGTGACGTCGCAAGTGGCCGACCAGCGCGGCCAGCGCCATTTTCGAGCCGTCGGTGACGTCGGTGTACATCGATTCGCCGAAGAACATCCGCCCGAGCGACACGCCATACAATCCCGCTACACGCTTGCCCTCGAGCCAGGTTTCGATGCTGTGCGCGTCGCCCAGGCGGTGCAGCGACGAATAGGCTTCGACGACGTCGGCGGTGATCCACGTGCCGCGCTGACCGTGGCGCGGCGCCTGCGCGCAGGCGCGCATCACGGCGGCGAAATCGTGATCGACGCGGATTTCCCACGCGTCGTCGCGCAACACGCGCTTGAGCGTCTTGCGCAGCGATGGCGACACCTTGAACTCGGCGGGGCGCAGGATCATGCGCGGATCGGGGCTCCACCACAACACCGGCTGGCCGTCCGAATACCACGGGAAGATGCCGCGCCGATACGCGTCGATGAGGCGCGACGGCAGCAGATCGCCGCTTGCCGCCAGCAGACCGGGCGCGCCGCTCGCGGCGCCGAGCGCGCGCTCGACGGGCGGAAACGGGTCGTCAGCTCCGAGCCAGGGAACCATGCGCGCCGCTCAGCCTTCGCGCAGGGAGCGGAAGATGTCGCCGGTATGCAGGCCGAAACTGCCGGCCGCGCGGTCGGCGAAAAAAAAGCGCAGCGTCTGGCCGACGGTCGGAAACGCGATCTCGTCCCACGGAATCTCGTGCTCCTCGAACAGCTTCACTTCGAGGCTTTCCTCGCCGGCGACGACGTCGAGATCGAGCAGCCGCGCCATGTAGAACAGATGCACCTGATGCACGTGCGGCACATTCAGCAGCGAAAACAGGTTCTGCACCTCGACGCGGGCGCCGGCTTCCTCGAGCGTTTCCCGCGAGGCGGCTTCGGCCGTCGTTTCTCCCATTTCCATGAAGCCGGCGGGCAGTGTCCAGTAACCGTAGCGCGGCTCGATCGCGCGACGGCACAGCAGCACCTTGTCGTCCCACACGGGAACGGTGCCGACCACGTTACGCGGATTCTGATAATGCACGGTGCCGCAACTGCCGCATACGAAGCGCTCGCGATTGTCGCCCGGCGGAATGCTCAGACTGACGCCGTGGCCGCAGACAGAACAGAATTTCATTGGAAAGGGGACGAGAAAGGGTGATAGGAGTTTATCACCGGGGCGAGGGATTACTGAGGCGCCGACAGGGGCTGCGCGAGACGACGTCCAAGGCGGCGAGCGCCGTCGTGTCTGACATTGATTGACAGTCGATTTTTGGATGCGCTGATGGCATCGGTCCTGATGGTTGCGATGGAGGCCGTCGCGTCCACCGCAGTCATCTTTTCTCTCTTGTACATTGCCCCGTAGCTTGGCGCATCATTCAGTTGACGCGTTTTTTTCGCCTGAGGGTGGGGCGGTCAAGGGGATCGCCAGACCAAGGCCACAAAAACAAAAAAGGGTTACACGCCAATGCGTTGTAACCCTTCAATGATTTCGGTTGGTTGCGGGGGTAGGATTTGAACCTACGACCTTCGGGTTATGAGCCCGACGAGCTGCCAGACTGCTCCACCCCGCGTCCGTCGAAGAAAAGATTATAGACCAGCCATACGACCAGCGCAATAGCCATGTAAGAATTGGCTTCATTGCGCTTCGCTCTGCCCGCGCGACGTCGCCTATCGGAAAGGCTCTGGAAAGCCGTGCGCGGACGCTGCGCTAGAATTCAGATTCTCCACGCGGCTCGCCGGATCTTCACGACGGCGGCCCCTTTGACTCTGATGCCCCGACCCGTTCTGAACCCCATGGATATCGCTCACGACCTGCAGGTCATCGCCATTCAGGAAAAAACCCTCGTGTTTCCCCGCTTCGATGCCGACCGCGCGTGGCAAGTCGGCGCGTATCTGCACGAAGTCGCGAAAGCGCGCGGCATTGCCGCTGCGATCGACGTGCGCACGTTCGGCCAGCCGCTATTCTTCAGCCTGCTCGACGGCGCGACGCCCGACAATGTCGACTGGGCGCGCCGCAAGGGCAACACCGTCGCGCAATTTCGCCGTAGCTCGTACGCGATCGGTCTGAAAATGCAGCTCGCGGGCGCGACGCTCGCCGACAAGCACGGACTGCCGGCCACCGAGTACGCATCGCACGGCGGCGCGTTTCCGCTGGCGGTGGAAGGGGCGGGCGTGATCGGTTCGATCACGGTGTCCGGTCTGCCGCAGCGCGCCGATCATGAACTCGTGGTCGAAGCGCTGTGCGCGCATCTCGGTCACGACTACGGCAAGCTCGCGCTCGCGAAAAACTGACGCAATGCGCGTACCCCCGTATGCGCTGCTCGCGATCGCGATCGTCGCCGAAGTGATCGCGACTTCCGCGATGCGGGCCTCGGACGGCTTTTCACGGCTGCTGCCGTCGATGGTCGTCGTGCTCGGCTACGGCATCGCGTTCTATTGCCTGTCGTTGACGCTCCGAAGCATTCCAGTTGGCATCGTCTACGCGATCTGGTCCGGCGCGGGCATCGTGCTGATCACGCTGGTCGCGCTAGTGCTGTACCGGCAGGTACCCGACGTGCCGGCGATCATCGGGCTGGGATTGATCGTCGCTGGCGTCGCGGTGTTGAATCTCTTTTCGAAGATGCAGGCGCATTGAGCGCCCGCGCCAGCCGCCGCGATTGCCGCCAGGCACGTAAATCGACTTACTTGCAGCGCACGATCATCGAGCGGCCCTTCACGTTCGCCGACGCCACGTTCGTGACGCTGCCGCCGGCGGTGCCGCCTTCGTCGTTGTCCTTCGACACGATGTCGTAGCCGGTCGCGCCGCAGGCCTTACCCGCTTGCACGTAGCACGAGGCCCAACTCGAGCCGGCGTCGGCGCCGCTGCAGTTGACCGCGAAGCCGGTCTGGCCGTTGGGCAGATTGATCAGCGTGGTCGTGTTCGACGACGCGCAGCCGCCCAGTCCCGCGGCGAGCAGCAGCGCGGCGGGCAAGGCGGCCGACAGCGACGCGCGACGCACGAGGGCAAGCGCGGCGCTGGATCGGAGGCGGTGGAATCGGCCGGCGCGTCGCGGTTGCGTCGTGAATTGCATCGTGTTGTGTCCTTTCATTCAGATAGAGGGGGGCTGCCGGGCCGGGTCGGCCGCTGTGGAGCGCGAGGGCGCGCGTCACGGCTCAGGTCATTTCGACCGTGATGCCCGCCGCGTTGAGGAGCCGCCGGGCTTCCGCGCCTTCTTCAGTGGCTGCGTCTTCCCAGATGCCGATCGCTTTCGGGATGTCGATGCCGTGACTTTCGGCGTACTCGAACCAGCGGTTCGCCGCATCCGGCTCGGGCAGTTCATGATCCTGCAGAAAATATTTTCCCATATTGCGCTCGCTGGCCTCGAAATGGCGTCGTAACAGGTACCGTGCGACGGCATGGAGCATGCCGGTATGGACCGTTCGACCAGCGCGCGCGGCTGAAGTGCGGCGCGGCTCTTCGGCGCGGCTCTTTTGGCGCGGCGCGGGGGGCGCGTCTCGCGAGCAGAACTTATCGCGCTGCAACGCGCCTTATCGTTATGGGACGGGCCGCCCGCACACACCCAGTGCAGCGGCGCGCCGCATGCTGAAGCATCAGGGCGGCGCCGTTGCGACTGGCGCCAGCTCTGCAACCGCAACAGGAGGACGAAGATGGCTGAACGGGTCAGTGGCCCTTATCGCGGCTATTACATCAGCGCCGCCGCTCGCCTCGTGCCAGGGGGCAGCACGTCGGGCCCGTCGGGCGACGCGCACACCAAAGCGGACGGTACTTACGTCGGCACGGTCAGCCTCGCCGAGCTCGGCCCGGACGATCCGCACCGGATGGAAACGCTGCTCGAGCTCGGCGACCGGCAACGCTTCGACAGTGAAGAAGAGGCGCTCGCGTTCGTCGAACGGGCGGCCCGCGAGTATGTCGACCGATTGCTGGATGGGCCGTGAGCGTGTCGGCGATTTCCGTGCAAAGGGCCCGCCGATGGGCTCGCCAAGGCAGCGCGCGATGCCCTGAATCAGGCGCTCGCGCGCGCTGGACCGTGATCCGGCGGCGCGAGTACCATAGCGGGACTTGCGAGGATCGGCGGCGCGCAGGGCCTTCCGCGCAAGCTACGTTCCCGCCGCCAACTTCTGACGAGGCGACCATGAAAATCCGTTTTCCCGAAGACGCGCCTGCTTACCGCGACTCCAACCTGACCGTCGTGTTTTCCGCGCTGGTGGACGGTGAGCCGGTGCCGTGCGCGATCTCGGTGGAAGCGCTCGAGGATCATTTCGGCGCTTACAGCGAGGACCTCGACGGCTGGCTGCGCGCGTTCGATGCGGGCCGGCCGCGCATCGAGGCCGTTGCGCGTGAGCATCTGCAGATCAGTAACGGCACACCCGTGCTGCTCAAGAGTGGCCACTTTCCGCCGGGGCAGATGGCAGGCTAAGCGGACCTGCCGACGGACCGTTGGCGCCAGAGGCCGGGTGCAGGTCCATCTCTGCGGTTTTCATTTCACCTACGCATCGCCAACGCCTTGCCGCTAATTCATGTCGCGTGCCGGCACTACCTCGCG
The DNA here is from genome assembly GCF_014397645.1 of Paraburkholderia sp. 31.1. Taxonomy (NCBI): domain Bacteria; kingdom Pseudomonadati; phylum Pseudomonadota; class Betaproteobacteria; order Burkholderiales; family Burkholderiaceae; genus Paraburkholderia; species Paraburkholderia sp. 31.1. The sequence goes on along the minus strand of NZ_VZQN01000030.1, from coordinate 71,925 downwards.
CGCCGCTTCGAAGCACCGCCTGATCCCTTCCTGATACGACGTCTTCCTGAGCGGCCCGATCAACGTCGCCAGCGCCGAATCATCGAGCACGACCGGCTCGGTCATCAGATAGTTCATCTCGACCAACTCGCGCATCAGCGGATTGAATAACCCGAGCACGCGCAGCATGCCCTTGCCGGCCACCATCAGCTTCGGCCCGGAGCCCGCGAGCGCGTAGGCCTCGCGAGCCACCTCGCGCTGCGTGATCGTGCCGGCGCCCGCGAGATGCCACCAGCGGCCGTAGGCTTCGGGCGTGCGCGTAAGTCGTTCGACCACGGGACCGACATCCGGCAGATAGATGAATTCGTGCGGTACGTCGACGGGACCGAGCACCTGCGCGCGCTTGCCGGTAGCGGCGCCAACGAAGACACCGTGCAACAGGCTGCGCTCGACCCCCGGTCCGTAGAAATCGGGCAGTCGCAATACCAGCGTTTCGAAACCTTTCTGGCCATGCGCGGCCAGCACGAGCTTTTCCTGTTCAAGCCGCATGCGGCCCTTGAACGTGTGCGGCTCGCGCGGATGATCTTCGCGGACCGGGTTGCCGCGCGCGCGGCCATACGGATACACGGTGCCGATCAGAATGAAGCGCTCGACACCGGCGGCCGTCACGCCAGCCAGCGTTTTCTCCATCAACCGCGGGTGCTGGGCGAACTGGTCGTAGGGCACGCCGACGAGGTAGATCACGGTCTGCAGACCGGCGGCCGCGGCGCGGATCGAGGCGGGGTCGTCGGGGTTCCAGGTGACGATCTCCGCGTGCGGGTCGTCACCGAAAGTCCGTTGCAATACCTCGCGCGAGCGGCCGACCACCCGGTAATCGCGGCCCGCCGCGCCAAGCGCCGTCGCGATACTTTGACCCGCAGCGCCCGCTGCACCGAATAAACCGACCTTTCCCGTGGTTTGCATGACGACTCCCTCAGATGGCGGCGCGACATCGTCGCGCGCTCGTGGCTGCTCGATTTGACATATGAAAATTTAATGAACATTGTTCAGTAAACGATGTTCAGTTTAAATTGACTTTTCAGTTTGTCAATCTGAAAATTGCGAGTCATGGGAATCGCCGAACGAAAAAACCGCCAGAAGCAGGCACTGCGCGAACGCATCCTCGATGCCGCGCGGCGCATCGTCGTGGGCGAGGGCTTTGCCGCGCTGTCGATGCGCAAGATCGCTGACGCGATCGAATATTCGCCCGCCACGTTGTATCTGCATTTCGCGAGTCGCGACGACATCGCGCGGGCCTTGTGCGCCGAAGGCTACGCGCAGTTGCTCGCGACCTTCGTGCCGCTCGTGCGGATCGCGGACCCCGCCGAACGGCTGAAGGCGCTCGGGCGCGCGTACGTCGCGTTTGGCGTCGAGCATCCTGAAACGTACCGGCTGATTTTCATGGAGGACCCGAGCTATACCGGCGCGGCACTCAGGGGCGGGGTTGGCACTGGCAAACACGACGGCAACACGGGCGACACAAGCGCGAACGCCGGGACCGCTGGTTCGACCGCCTCCCTGGGCAACGCCGCCGGCGGCGTTGCCGACGACGACCCCGACGAGGCCGCGCTGCACATCATGATCGACGCGCTCGACGAGTTGCGAGCAGCGGGGCGTCTGTCGGCGTCGGTCGCATCGATGGAGCCGGCCATCTGGGCCGAGGCGTTGTGGGCGAGTCTGCATGGCATCGTCGCGCTGAATCTCACGTGCCCGGTGTTTCCGAGCGCGCCGCTCGAGACGCTCGTCGGCGTGACGCTCGACGCATGGCTCGGTGTGCCGCAGGCCGTGGCGGCGGGCGCATCGAACAGCGCCGCAGTCCGCGGCAAAAAAACCGTCGCGCGGCGCCACGCCAAGTCGGCCGGCTCCACGGACCCGGCCCCCGAGCTCCCCACCAAACGCAAAGCGGCAGGCCCGTGATAACGTTCGGTTCCACCTCATGCCGCGCCGCCGCGCCCAGTTCTCCATGTCCACGTCCGCCTTGCCCGCCACTAGCGACGAAATCGCGACCCACGTAGCCAACCGCATCGGTCTCATCGAACTGGAGCGGCCGAAAGCGCTGAACGCGCTGTCGACCGGCATGATCCGCGCGATCCACGCGGCGCTCGACCAGTGGCGCGAGAACCCCGAGGTGCTGGCCGTCGTCGTGCGCAGCCGGCACGAGCGCGCGTTCTGCGCGGGCGGCGACATCCGCTTCATGTACGAAGCGGCGCAAACCGGCGACCAGGAGGCGCGCGATACGTTCTTCAGCGAGGAATACCGGCTCAATCACGCGATCTTCGTGTATCCGAAGCCGTATATCGCGTTGATGAACGGCATCGTGATGGGCGGCGGCATGGGCATTTCGCAGGGCGCACATCGCACCGGCGGCCTGCGCGTCGTCACGCAATCGACGAAGATGGCGATGCCCGAAACCCGTATCGGCCTCTTTCCGGATGTCGGCGCGAGCTGGTTTCTCGCGCGCACGCCCGGCGCGATCGGCCGCTATCTGGCGGTGACCGGCGCGACGATCGGCGCGGCCGACGCGCTGTACGCGGGCCTCGCCGATGCCTACATCGACGACGCGGCGTTGCCCGCGCTCGTCGATAGGTTGAGCCGCGAACCGTTCGAGCGCGGTGCTGATGTGGTTGCGTGCGTCGAGCGCGAGACGCTCGCGTATCAGGTCGCGCCGCGGCCCGAGGAGAGCGCGCTCGCGAAGGCGCGGACGTTGATCGACCGGCATTTCGCGCTGCCCGACGTCGCGCGGATACTCAAGTCGCTCGAACAGGAACGCGAGCGCGGTGGCGACGCGGCGGAGTGGGCCGAGCAGACGATCGCGGTGCTGCGCGAGCGCTCGCCGCTGTCGATGGCGGTCTCGCTCGAAGTGGTCACGCGCGCGGAAGGGTCGATGGCCGACGTGCTGCGCACTGATCTCGATCTGACGCGCTCGAGCTTTCTGCGCGGCGATACGGTGGAAGGCATTCGCGCACGCATCATCGATAAGGACAACGCGCCGTGCTGGCGTTTCGCGCGCATCGAGGACGTCAACCGGGCCGATGTGGAGCAGATGTTCGACAGCCCGTGGCCGGCGAACGAGCACCCGCTGGGCGCTCTGCGCGGGTGAACGCGCGGCCTCGCGAACCCGTCCGCGCGAATCTACGCGTTGCGCGAATTCATGTTAGCCGCGCTTATTCCTCTGCCTCGCTCGCCATGAACGCGCGCATGAACACGAGCGCACCCCAGCCCCACATCGCGTTCGCCGTGAAGCCCACCGCGAGGCGCGGCAGCATGTTGCCGCTCGGCCAGATGCCGCGCAGCGGATCGACGACGAACACGCTCGCCGCCGTCAGCACGATGCCGCCGAACACGAACGCGGGTACCCACGGCGCGCGCCGATGCGGCGCAACGCGCAGCAGCCAGGCCATCAGCACGGCCCAGCACGCGCTCCAGATTGCGTTCGCGATGAACTCAGGCAGGCCGAGCGGCAAAAACGGCGCGGTCGAAAAACCGCTGGGGTCGATCATGCCGGCAGCGTGCATCAGCGCCAGCGTCGATTCGCGAAAGAACAAAGAAGCCAGAAAACCGGCGACGAACGGCAGAATAATTTTTTGCATGCATTGCACCGGCAACGTACAGGCGACTCGCAAGACCTGTACCGGGTGATTGGAAACGAGCGCCATTATATCGACCGGGGTTGGGCGGCCGGGGCCGCGTGTATAAAGCGCAACAACCGTATGCGGTAGAACCGGGCTAATCACGAAAGCGGAAATCCTAAGCTCAATAAAATCGTTCAAAAGCCGCGGACCGCTCCATAGACTGTTTCCTCATGCAGACGGCTCGGGTGTCGCCGTCATCCGATAAATCGAGCGCATCACGCGCACGTTGGTCGAGGAAAGCCGTCGCAATGTCGAGCCTCACACCGAATCTCCGTTGTCGCAGGGCTCACGCGCGGTCGTGTTCGCGGTGTCGTCCGCCAGGCGCATAGCCTTCATCGATTTGACGCAGTTGCCGATGGCCTGAGTCCATCGTCCGTTTCTCAATCCTTCAACGCGTCGCAGCGCCTTGCCGGTTGCCGGCTCGATGCGCGCGGCCGGCGCTCGCGCTCACCGTTTTTATTACGTCAGGGACAGACAGGAGTAACAACATGAATGTGTTCTGGTTCATTCCGACTCACGGCGACAGCCGCTATCTCGGTACGTCCCAAGGCGCACGCGCAGCCGACTACGACTACTTCCGGCAGATCGCCGTCGCCGCCGACACGCTCGGCTACGAGGGCGTGCTGCTGCCGACCGGCCGCTCGTGCGAGGACGCCTGGGTCGTCGCGTCGAGCCTGATTCCCGTGACGCAGCGGCTGAAGTTCCTCGTCGCGATTCGCCCGGGGCTGTCGTCGCCGGGACTCGCCGCGCGTATGGCGGCGACGTTCGACCGGCTGTCGAACGGGCGTCTGTTGATCAACGTGGTGACGGGCGGCGACGCGGCCGAACTGGCCGGCGACGGCGTGTTCGTCGATCACGACACGCGCTATGAAATCACCGACGAATTCCTGCATATCTGGCGCAAGCTGCTCGCCGCGTCGCACAGCAACGAAGCGATCGATTTCGACGGCAAGCATTTGCGGTCGAAGGGCGGCAAGGCGCTATATCCGCCGGTGCAAAACCCGCATCCGCCGCTGTGGTTCGGCGGCTCGTCGGCGGCCGCGCACGATATCGCGGCCGAGCACATCGACACCTATCTGACGTGGGGCGAGCCGCCCGAAGCGGTCGCGAAGAAGATCGCCGACATTCGCGCACGCGCCGCGGCGCGCGGCCGGCAGATTCGCTTCGGGATCCGTCTGCACGTGATCGTGCGCGAGACCGAGGAGGAAGCGTGGGCCGCGGCCGACAAACTGATCAGCAAGCTCGACGACGACACGGTCGCGCGTGCGCAGGCGTCGTTCGCGAAGATGGATTCGGAAGGGCAGCGCCGTATGGCCGCGCTGCACGGCGGCAGGCGCGGCGGGCGCGAGCAACTCGAAGTCTATCCGAACCTGTGGGCGGGCGTGGGGCTCGTGCGCGGCGGCGCGGGCACCGCGCTGGTCGGCAGTCCGGAGCAGGTGGCCGCGCGTATGAAGGAGTACGCGGCGCTCGGCATCGAGACGTTCATCCTGTCGGGCTATCCGCATCTCGAGGAATCCTACCGCTTCGCCGAACTCGTGTTTCCGCTGCTGCCGCAACGCTTCAGCAAGGTTGCCAACGGGCCGTTGTCGGGGCCGTTCGGCGAAATCGTCGGCACGAGCTATCTGCCGAAGGCGGCGAGCGCGAGTTGAGTGCGCGCATAGCGTGGGTCGCGCGGCTTGCGCGACACGCGCACGACGATCGACAGGCAAGGAGAAAAGCCAACATGAGTGACACCACTTTGGGCGCGGGAACGGCGGTAACCCCGCAGCCCGCGTCCACGGCGCGCGCTGCCGCGCTGCGCCGTTTCGGCGCGCACCTGCTGCCGTGGCTCGCGCCGATCGCGATCCTGCTCGCGTGGGAAATCGCCGCGCGCAGCGGAGCGCTGTCGACGCGCGTGCTGCCCGAGCCGCTCGCGGTCGTGAAGGCCGCATGGTCGCTGATCCAGTCCGGCGAAATGTGGGCCGACGTGAAGGTCAGCAGCTGGCGCGCGGTGTCGGGCTTCGGGATCGGCGGCGGCATCGGTCTGGTGCTCGGACTGGCGACGGGTCTCTTCAAACCCGCGGAAATCGTGCTCGATTCGACCGTACAGATGATCCGCAACATTCCCGCGCTCGCGATGATTCCGCTCGTGATCCTGTGGTTCGGCATCGAGGAACAAGCGAAGGTGTTCCTCGTCGCGCTCGGCGTGTTCTTCCCGGTCTATGTGAACACGTTTCACGGCATCCGTTCGGTCGACGCGAACCTGACCGAGATGGCGCGCAGCTATGGCGTCAAAGGTTTCGCACTGTACCGCCACGTGATTCTGCCGGGTGCGCTGCCGTCGATTCTGGTCGGCGTGCGTTTCGCGTTCGGTCTGATGTGGGTCACGCTGATCGTCGCCGAGACCATTTCCGCGCAATCGGGCATCGGCTACATGACGATGAACGCGCGCGAATTCCTGCAAACCGATGTGGTGGTGGTCGGCATTCTGCTGTACGCGGCGCTCGGCAAACTCGCGGACATGCTCGCGAAGAGCCTCGAGCGCGTGTCGCTGCGCTGGCATCCGGCCTATCAGCGAGGAGCAAAAGCATGAGCGCAACGACGCTATCGACGACGTTCGGCGGTATCGCGGGCAGCGATCTCGAGACCGAACTCGCGCAGCCGCGGCTCGCGGATCACGACGCGAACGAGGCTGCGCTGGTTGAGCGGGACGGGGCGGCGGTGGCGCATTGCGGCTCGCAACCGAGCTTGCAACCCGCCACCGCCCTGGCCCGCAGCGACGCGCGCCCCGCGAGCGACTACGCGGTGCAATTGCGCGGCGTCGGCAAGCGCTATGGCGAGCGCGAGGTGCTGTCGGGCTTCGATCTGTCGATCGAGCGGGGCAGCTTCGTCGCGATCGTCGGCCGCAGCGGTTGCGGCAAGTCGACCTTGCTGCGGCTCGTCGCGGGTCTCGAAGAAGCCAGCTCGGGTGTGCTCGAAAAGCGCGCCGGGAACGGCGGTCCGCTCGACACCCGCATCATGTTTCAGGATGCGCGTCTGCTGCCGTGGAAAAGCGTGCTGCAAAACGTGATGCTCGGCCTCGGCCGTGGCGCGCGCGACGATGCGCGCGCGGTGCTCGCCGAAGTCGGCCTGCTCGAACGCGCGAACGACTGGCCCGCGCAACTATCGGGCGGTCAGCGGCAGCGCGTCGCGCTCGCGCGGGCGCTCGTGCGTCGTCCGCAATTGCTGCTGCTCGACGAGCCGCTCGGCGCGCTCGATGCGTTGACGCGCATCGAAATGCACACGCTGATCGAAAGGCTGTGGCGCGAGCATCGCTTCACCGCGCTGCTCGTCACGCATGACGTGCACGAAGCCGTCGCGCTCGGCGAGCGGATTCTGCTGATCGAGGAAGGCCGCATCGCGCTCGATCAGCCGGTCGCGCTCGCACGTCCGCGCGCGCGGGCGTCGGCGGGCTTCGCCGCACTCGAAGACCACGTGCTGCAACGCGTGCTGAGAAACGCGCCGAACGACGACACGCTGGCGCATCGCGCGTATCAGCCCTATGACCCGTATGGCTTGCCCGAACCCGGTCGTCTCACGCGGCCGACCGAAGTGCGCTGGGCCGTCTGAGTTTTCCTGGCAAATCGATCCGATCCGTTATCAACTGCTTCTGTGGAGTGATCTGAAATGAGCATTTCCGCCATCAACGTGCGCAATCAGTTCAAAGGCAAGGTCAAGGAAATCATCCGCGGCTCGGTGGTGTCCGAGGTCGACGTAGAGACGCCGTTCGGTATCGTCACGTCGGTGATCACGACGCGCTCGGTCGACGAACTCGAACTGAAAGTCGGCTCGGAGGTGGTCGCGCTCGTGAAGTCGACCGAGGTGTCGATCGCGCGGCTTTGATGACGCTCCGCCAATGCGAGCGGCATGCGCAACGGCTATTTCGCGTTTGCGCCGCTGGCGGGCGGCTCGTGCGACATGTGGTCGTTGGTTGGCTTCGCCGGCCGCTTGATCGGCATGTTGTCCGGGTTGCTCGAACTGCCGGCGCCCGATGCCGCCTCGGGCGGTTTGGCCATCGGCGCATGGCTGTCCGGCGGCGCGCTGGGCGCCGTCTGCGCGACGGCGCTCGCGCCGCTCGCGAAGAGCGCCGCCAGCGCGGCGGCGGTGGCCGTCAACGTGGCCCAATTGCCTCGCTTCATGTCGTTCTCCTTCGATGTCACGTGCCGTCTGCAGACACGCGGCTGTGTGCACGATTAGCTAGTAGCAGGCCGCGTTCCGGGGCCGCTGCTGGCGCGTTGAGGCGTGCTCCTAACGGTCACGCCGGTTTCAGACGCCAATTGCCAGGCTCGACGCTCCGGGGAGCGGGCTCGTCAGGCGCACACCTGCATCCGCCGATGAAACTTGCTACGATGAATTGAGCATTCCGACGGAGACGGCCATGTCGAAGTCCTTGAGTCCTGAAGCGGTCGAAGCGTTGCGGCGTCTGAACGACGTCGGCGTCGGACAGACGGCGCCCGAAGTCGCGCAGTCCGTTGCGGCGGAGTTGCTGGCATGCGACCTGGTTGCCGAAGCGGGCAGCGGTGGGGTCGAAATCAACTGCAACGGCCGGCAGTATCTTTCCGGCGATTGCAACTGATCCGCTGATCGGCGGCCGGCCGCACGGCCGGTGTGTAGAGCGAGGCGGCGCGTCGCGGGTGAGTCGCGAGCAGGTGATTGGCCAGCGCGACGCCAGCTGGACGCGCGTGTCCGGCTACCCGCGATCAGCGAAACCACGGAGACGAGCATGGAGCCGAAGGGCGTCGACATGGGCGACTATCAGGCGCGCTATGGCGACTACGACATCGAGGTGGCGGTGGAACAGGTACTGACCGGCGTCAAGGCGCATTTCCGGGTGCTGCGCGACGATTCGACGGTGGTCGACTGGCAGCTCGTGCATATCGATAGCTTGTGGTCCACCGAGCATGCGGCCGCCGAGGCGGCTTTTCGCGCGGCGCGCGAATTGATCGATGCGGGGCTGGCGAGTTAGACGCGGATAGCCGCGTCGCGACGGAAGGGGACGCCGTGTTCGGATGAGGCAAGGAAGCGGCAGGCGCACGAGACAACGGTTGCAAACCGAACGCTAGCCGGGCAACGTACCGGGTACCACGGCTGCCGTAAATGCAACTGGGCGCCGGCATCGATACTGCATGCGCGGCGCCCAGTTTGATCGCTGCTTTCAGAGGCAGCGGATCTGACGGTACTGCTGGCGGCTTAGTGGCCGAAGAACACCGATTGCGGACCCGACGTGGGTTCGCTGCGCGTGCCCGATTGCGTCGACACGCTATTCACGCCGCCGTATGCATTCGATTGCGCGTTGGCGCGTTCAGCAGCGACGGTCTGCGCGTTCTGGCCTTGTTGCGAAGCCGGCGCGCCAACCGACGGACGGTAGTACGGTGCCGGACCGTAGCCGCTGGCGAAAGCGGGAGCAGCGATCGAGGCGGAAGCGGCAACCAGCAGGGCGGCGATAAACTTGGTCTTCATGGTAGGACTCCGATAACGTTTCGACAGCATTTCAGGAAGATGTTGCAGGAGCCAGTGAACCAGGTGTCTGCAACGTCGATGGAAGCCAGTGTATACCCCTACTATTGAAAATTTGTGCCGATAATCTGAAATTACTATTCCCAACGAAGAAACAATCGTTCAGACGTACGCGCCGCAAGGCTGACCGGTGAACCGGCCCTGTTGGCCAAGCGGTTTTTGAGAGTCGGGAGAAGGCGGGAAGGGATGATTGCGGGGCGGAAAACCGCACAGACATCGTGGAAAACGCAGAAGGCCGTCAGCAAAACAAAAACGGCGTTGTGATTGCTCACAACGCCGTTTGCTTGAATTCTGTGGGGTGGCTGATGGGACTCGAACCCACGACGACAGGAATCACAATCCAGCGCTCGAAGTGCCTCGAACCCGCGCCCTATAAGGCTTTTATGAATTAAATTCGGAACGAACCTGCACGTTCACCGACAGTAGCGCGTGGGTTTGCGCGGAGACGTTCCGAAAATGTCGTGCCGCAAAGGGGTATCCGGCTTGATCGTCTATGCCAGGGAAATCGGGGCTGTCGGGCCAGAGCAGTGCAGGCAGACCTTTCGAGTCTGTCGATGGCAGACAGTAAATGGTCGATCGTGAGCGGCTTGGAGAGCGTCAAGCAGCATGGCCGGTCGTGTTGCCTCATCGAAGCCGGACGTGGCGTCCGTCCCGAAGCGCAGTCTGCTTTTTTAGAGGTCAGTTCAAAAAGGCTGCTCCGTACGCCTGAAGCTGTTCCAGCAGACGCGGGCGCAGCCGAATTTCAAGAATGCTTCGTGAATGTCAGCTCGACGATCGAAGCGTATGCGAAGACGACGGAAGTTGTGGAGCCACAAGTGAGTCCGTTCAACGACCCAACGGAATTTGCCCAGATCACTCCCATGTTCAGTGCGGCGCCTTGCGATCACCGGTTTGATGCCGCGTTCGCGCAATCGTTGACGATGCGGATCGGAATCGTAACCACGATCGGCATAAATGACCTTGGGTTTCTGAAGTGGTCGGCCGCGCGCGCCGCGGATCGGGGGAATCGCGTCGACGAGCGGCAGCAGCTGGGTGACGTCGTTGCGGTTCGCGCCGGTCAGGATGGCGCTGATGGGAACGCCATTGGCGTCTACGAGGATGTGGTGCTTGGAACCGGGTCGCGAACGATCCGTGGGGTTCGGGCCAGTTTTTCGCCCGCCCCAACAGCTCGTACCGACGAGGAATCGACGGCAGCGTATGAAAGATCGATCTGCCCGGCCTCGCGCAACTTGTCGAGCAGCAGTTCGTGCAGTCGATCCCATACTCCTGCTTTGCGCCAGTCGTTCAGTCGTCGCCAGCAGGTCGCGCCGGAGCCAAAGCCCAATACGGTCGGCAGGTGGTTCCATCGCAGTCCGGTTTTCAACACGAACAGGATGCCATTCAATGCCGCCCGATCCGATACGCGTGGGCGACCAGGATGCTCTTTGCGCCGGGGCTTGGGCGGCGGCAGTAACGGTTCGAGCAGTGTCCACAATTCGTCATCAATGATCGGCGCTTCCATCCCTTGTCAAGCAATTCCTTGGCCTCTTGCAAGTCGGTGGTGTCGAAACCCTCCTTAAACCCGCCATAAACCTCGGACAGCGCTTGCCGGGCCTCCGCGATTTTGCCCTTGCGCTGCCAAAGCCGGGCCAAGCTCAATGCCGCGCGCAATTCCAGCGATCTCGCACCCTGATGGCGAGCCAATGCGATCGCTGTGGCGGTGCATCGCCTGCTGCATGCGCAGCGCCGCAAGGAGCGCGCGCTGCGGATGGCCTTCGTGCGCGATGGGCGCGCCGAACAAAGCGAGGATGCCGTTGCCCAGCGACTTGGCCACGTAGCCCTCGTAGTAGTGCACGGCTTCCATCATCAGGGCGGTGACGGGCTCGATCAGTCGATGAGCCTCTTCCGGATCCATGTCGTGGATCAACGCGGTGGAACCGGCCATGTCGGCGAACAGCGCCGTAACCGTTTTGCGTTCACCGGCGGCCTCACCTCTCGCTTCCATGGCCGCCTGCTCGGCGCGGATGCGTTCGGCGAGATGGTGTGGCATGTAATGAACCGGCGCTCTGGGTGGCTCTGTAACAGGCTGCGGACGCGGAGATGACGCGGCCGGCCCCTCGGGGAGGGGAGAGCCGCACTCATTGCAGAATCTGGCGGAAGGCGTCGCCTCGTGGCCACAGCGAGGACACGCGCGCGGCAGAATGGCTCCGCACGTTTCGCAGAATTTGGCTCCGGTGAGGTTCTCGTATCCGCAGATTGCACAGTGCATAGCAACATTTCCCTTGCCAGGCGCCGCATTTAAGCATTGTGCGCCGTGGGTCGGCAATCGATGTCGCTTGCCCAGACGGCGCGAATGCCCTATGGCCTGGAGAGGTCTTGTCGCGAAAAGGCGAGCCGCTATGCTGGCCGCGTGAAGGCGAACACTTTGATCAATGAAACAGAACCTGAATCCGGCCGTTGCAAAGGTGCTCAATCGCTTGCACTATTCGCTCGACGTCATCCTGATGTGCGTGCGGTGGTCGGTGGCCTATCCGCAGAGCCTGCGCCATCTTGAACAGATGATGGTCGAGCCCGGGATTGCGGTCGATCAGAGCGGGGAAGCCAACACCTTGACGATCGACCGGAGCGCCGCCAATCTCGCTGCGCTCGAAGCGATCAATGTCGATCGTGAAGCGACCATCAAGATCCGCCAGTCCATATATCTCAACACCGTGGTCGAGCACGACCATCGGGCGATCAAGCGACGCACGCGGTCCATGCTCGGGTTCAAGTTCTACGCTGTGCTCGGATCCTGCTGGCTGGCATCGGACTGATGCATCTGTTCCCGCAATGGCCAACGCCGTGTCAAAACGGTCTGGCACGATCCGGCGCCTCCGTTTCATTTGCAACACTCCCACCGCTCATGCGGCTTTCATTGTGTTGCATCGACCGGTTGAATCCGCCAATGGCAATGGAGACATAGGTTGGTTCTCGAATCCGACAGACTTCGCAAATATCGTGGACCGAATTCACGATTGATGCGATCGAATCTCGCATCAAATCGAGCCGCAAAACGAATCGTCGTTCGGGTACCAACTTCGCAAGTGTCCATTGTTTAGCCCGCCAATGGAGCGCGATTGTGTGATCGGCCACGCATATTGCTGAAATGCATTGAACCCCATCGCTTGCGCGCTTCATTGCTTCGAGGTTCCTGAGTCGGGCTGCAGGTTCATGGCGCTTTGCGCGCGGTCGCGTATCGCGTGCACATCGTTCTCCCATTGCTTTAGCTCCTGCACGGATTTGCCGACGTCAAACTGAGTGCTGTTGCTGGTTACGCCGTTCGCCAGGCTGTCCTTGCCGCCCTCCGCGAGCGTTACTGCATGCTTGGTCGCGAGAAAGCGCTTGCTGGGCCGGTCGTAGTCAACGGTCCAATAATGAAGCTGGCCGGGTCCTTGCGGCGTGCCGGCGCCGGAAGGATCCGCGTTGATGCTGGTACGCTTCGCCAGCGCGTCGCTGCCACTTGCCTGCTGCTTCAAGCCGAACTCGATCGTGACACCCACCTGAGCGAGGAACTTGTCGCCCGCGTTGAGTAGCCGCAGACCGCCTGTCAGACTCTTGTCGACGCCGTGCGTTTTCGCAGCGGCAATCATCGCATTGGTGTCGACGTCCAGCTGAGCCTTGTGCGCCATCAGATTGATGACGTAGTTGGACAGCGTCCGCAACGCACCTGCATAGGCGAGCCGCTTCGCTTTCACGTCGCTCGCCACACTGGCGGCCTCTTTGAGATTGCCGTCCTCATTTGCCGCGTCGATATCCGCCTGAAGACGGTCGATCTGGGTTTGCTCCAGCATCGTGATCGCCGCGGTCAGCATTTTGTCGGGACCTCCGAGCGCGCTGAGACCCTTCGCCCCCAGGCTTTTTGCCGTATCGATGGTCTGCGACGGCATCAGATACGACCGCGTGTCGTTGGGTTTGCCAAGCCCGTCTTCAGGTTGTGCGATACCGTGCGGATTGAGATCGGTCCCCGGTGTGGCGAATTTGGACACGTCCGGTGGCGCCAGTGACGGCGTGGCAGGCACGGGGTTGGCGGGCGCAATCTCGGGGTTCGATTCGATGAGCTTATTCATGTCGAGGCCACCCTCACCGAATGCAAGCACTCCCGAGGTCGCAGTCGCGGCGATTTTTCCGACCGTCATGATCGTATCAACCGCACTCTTGATGTTCGCATTCAACGTATTGAGTTCGGTCTGCTTGCTCTTGGCCGCCGCCTGAGCCGCCATCTTTCCCACCGCATAGAGCACCTGGTTGAGCTCCTCGTTCTTTTTCTGCTTATCGCCAATCGCGCCTACAATCCCGGTGCGATCGTCCACCAGGTTGTTGCGCACCGCCTCCATCGCAGTGCGCGCGCGCAGGAACTCCGGGTCTTTGGACAACGCGGCGAGTTTGTTCGATAAGCCCTTCCCAAGCGCGCCGCCCCCGGCCTGGAATGCGCTCCACAAGGCCATGAACGCACCGTAATCCTTCTTCGTCTGTATGTACGAAGTCGCATACTCTGACTGAAAGTCCCCTGTTTCGCTCACGCCCGCCAAATATTGCTCCAGGACGAAACGGGCCTGATGGTTCTCCACGAGATACCCTTTCATGGGGCCGATAGGCGAAGCGTCGCCCGCTGTCCAACTGACGTCGGGATTCCTCTCGACCATCTTCTCGGCGTCATCGATTTGCGTGAGCATTCGACGCGCCTCGTTTTCATCTGCCGCGGTCGTATGGCCGATGATGACCTGCACTTTGATATCGCTGGCGCCAGCGTTCCCACCGGCCTGCGCGGCGTCCTGCATGTTCTGATCGAAATCGCGAGCGGCGATGCGCTCCTCCACAACCCGTTGCACGAACCGGTTGCCTCGCGTGTGTTGCAGAGTCAGGAGTTCCGCCGAATCGCCGCGGAGCGGTTCAATCGACCGCAACTCGGGCGCCTGCGCGATGCGCGCCTGCGCAACCAAAGGCAGCTTCTCTGATTTGTGCTCGTGCATGTCTTTTCTCGCACTGGATTGTCCGGCATGCCGCCCAGCGCACTCGGCTCGTTGCGGACTCGTGCCGACACCACCTCGACGCTGAAAAGACCTCTCAGTGCTTCTCCAGCGTGGCGATCATGCGCAGCGCTTTGTCCCGCTCGGCTTCGACATTGTTAAGGGACCGACGAAACATACCGGTGTCGCGGTCGTTTTCGTCAGTGACCTTTTGCGCGGACTGCAGCAATTCTTCGGCAGAACGGCCATGTGCGCCCGGAACTGCTTCATCTGGTCCATCTCCGGGACAACAATGCCTTCTATACGGCCAATAGCTGACTCCTCAACTTCTTCTTCGTCGGTTTTCTCCGTGAACCAATATCGATCTTCTCGCGAACGAATTGAAAAAATCCTCGCGGCGACTTTTTTCAACAGTACCCGTCCGACGTGGGCGTTGTTCCGACAGTAGCGCTTAAGGCAGTTTCGGGGCGCGTGGAGGCCTTTGGCGATCATGTGCATCAGTTCGATGCCAGCCAGCAAGATCCGTGAAGCCTGGCATGAGCCGCGGGCGTCGCTTGATCGCCCGATGGTCGTGCTCGACTACGTTGATCAGATATTTGGACTCCAGATCTTGATGGACGCTTCACGACCGGCATTGATCGCTTCGAGCGCGGCGAGAGTGGCGCCGCTCCTGTCGCTCGCCTCAGTGTCGTTGGTATGTAACTAACCCGGAGTACTTTGCGTGCCTGTAAGAATAAGAACGCGGACAAACGATAATTCCCTTGGAATCGACGCGCGATTTCCTATACTTCGCGACATTCCCGAAGAGAAAACTTCAAAAAAATCAAATCCGGATCGTCCCACGTTTACCTGACCGGCAACTTCGAAACCGGCGATTCTCGAATCGCCGCGATCGGGGGGGAAACCCTTCGGATCGCTCAACGCACGTCGTGTCACGGATGAAGCACGAAAAGGGTTCCGGCGCGATCGTGTCGTAACCCGGTATGTGTTCGTGCGCCCGTTTTTCGCTCCTGGCCCAATGCGACTTACCTCGGCAATGAATATGGAGACCTGCGATGAGCACAATTGCAAAGAAGGATGTCTCTCCCGATGAACCCCTGGCGGACACCACCCCTTACGGATACGGTCCAGACGATTCGATCAGCGATGCCACCGAGAATGCCGCGGTCACGCACCACACGCTGAGTCTCAATGGAAAGTCGATTGCGTACACGGCGCGAGCCGGTCACCTTGTGACGACCGATACCTACAGCTCACGGTCAGGCGCGAAACTGTTCTACGTGTCGTTCACCGCCGACGATGCGACGCCATCCACGCGACCTGTGACATTTTTCTACAATGGCGGACCGGGCTCGTCGTCGGTTTTTTTGCTGTTGGGTTCCTTCGGACCGAGGCGGATTAAAACGAGTATGCCGGAGTTCACGCCACCGGCGCCGTACACGCTCGAAAACAATCCGGACAGTCTGCTTGATCTGACGGACCTCGTGTTCATCGATCCCGTCGGCACGGGCTACTCGACCGCGATCGAGCCACACACCAACAAGGATTTCTGGGGCGTCGATGAGGATGCAGGCTGCATCAAGCAGTTCATCAAGCGTTATCTGACGGTGTTCAACAGGTGGAACTCTCCAAAGTATCTGTTTGGCGAGTCATATGGGACACCACGTACCTGTGTGCTCACGTGGATGCTGCACGAGGACGGCGTCGATCTTAACGGGATCGTCCTGCAGTCTTCGATTCTCGATTATTCGCAGGCAGGCAACCCGATTGGCACCTTGCCAACCTATGCGGCCGATGCATGGTTCCACAAAAAAGTAACGACGTCACCCGCTCCGGCGGATCTGCCCGGCTTCATGGAGCAAGTGGAGGCATTCGCGGCCGGGCCCTATGTGGATGCGTTGAACGCCTTCCCCAATGTCGCACCGGACGTCCTTCAGACGATGAGCGACATGCTCGGCATTCCGGCAATGGTCCTGAAATACTGGCAGCTCAATCCATCGATCGGAAACGGTTCGGCGTTCCTGACGAGTCTGATGCTGGACGAAGGGCTGGCCGTCGGCGCTTATGACGGTCGCGTGACGGGCGAAGACACGGGCATTGCGGAGTTCATCGCACCCGACTCCGGCGGGAACGATCCGACAATGGCGGCCGTGAGTGGCGTCTATACGGCGATGTGGAACCTGTATCTCAACGACGAATTGCAATACACATCGGTTTCGCCGTTCATGGACCTGAATGATCTGGCTTTCGAAAACTGGGATTTCAGCCATGTCGATCCAACGGGAGCGCAAAGGGGTGGCGCTGGTCTCTATACCGCTGGAGACCTGGCTGCTGCGATGGCCGTCAATCCTTACCTGAGGGTGTTTTCTGCAAATGGATACTACGATGCGGTGACGCCATTCTTCCAGACGCTGATCAATTTTCAGAACATGCCGCTCGATAGCGCGCAGATCGAGAGCAATCTGACGTTCAATAATTATCCGTCGGGCCATATGGTTTATCTCGACAATGCGTCGCGAACGGCCATGAAGGGAGATCTCGCGTCGTTCTATGGAAATGCGCAGGCGCATATCGAGGCGATCAAAGCAAGAGTCAAGCCTGAGCAGAAGGCCATAACCGGCGCCGTCAGATATCGCAAACGTTCGAGCCGCACGCCATACTGAACCGTTGATAGAACAGTCAGTAGCATCGCCGTGTCGGGTATCGAAATGAGGGCATTGCCATGAACGCGGCATTCACGTCGGTCCAGCATATCGTCGTGCTGTTCTGTGACTTCCAGTCGGCTGCACAGGACGGCACGCTGGCCGCATTCAGCTTCCTCGAGCCGAGCTGAGGTTCGACGTGAAACAGCCAGCATCCCAGCTACGACGTCGCGCTCGGCGAGCAACTGATTGATGACGTCTGCGGATGCTATGACCACGTGCCGCCGCCCGCGAGCGAGGTGCCGCCGGACTCGCTAGCGGGCGAGTTCGGATTCGATTTCAGGCGTTTCGGGGTGCGCGTGCCGACCGTGCTGATATCGCCGTGGATCGAAGCGGGCTCCGTATTCCGTGTGCCCGATGGAGCGATGCCGCTCGATCTGAAAACTGCGCAGATGCTATGGGGCATGTCGGCGCTTACCGCGCGCGATGCGGCGGCCCCGGATCTCAGCGGTGTCTTCACTCGCACGACGCGGCACGCACGACACCATCTCGGCATGCCGATCAATGACGCACCAGCAATAGACGACCACCCGATCAACGTGCTCTGCGGCATTCTGTCGACGCCCGTCATCGATCTGTCGACGAACCGCCTCTACGTGTGCTACTGGTCGAGCGGAAATGGAAACTGGGCCGATGGACGGCACTATCTCGCATCGCTCGATATCGCGACGGGTAAGCACACGCATGCCCCAATTGCTTTCGAGGGCGTGACGTTCGACCCCGGCCACAACTTGCTTTCGCTCCCGTTCAAGTCGTGGGAGCGAAAGCAACGCGCCGTGCTTGCGCTGGTCGACGGTACGGTGCTCGTACCTTTCGGCACAGTTGCCGAAACCGACGAAGAAGCGCGCGGCTGGCTGATTGCGGTAGACACGCGCACGTGGAAACAGACGGCCGCCTGGTGCTCGACGGCGCGTGGGAGCGGAGGAGGGATCTGGATGAGCGGGTGGGGAGCCGCCGTTCAAAGCGACGGCTCCATCTGGATCGTCACGGGCAATGGAGAGTTCGATGGCATCGTCGATTTCGGCGAGAGCGTGGTGCGCCTTCGCAATATATCGCCGTACGCAAACAGGGGGAACGGCAAGTCCGAGGTGACCGGGTGGTGGAACCCATGGACGGATGATGGGCGCCTGGGCAAGAACCCGGGCGGCGAAGCAGTCGCCGCCCGGTTGCCCAGGCGCGTGCCGTCAAATTTTTGCGTGGGCCCCTACCTGGCGAGCCTCGGGATGGAGGCGATGGACGAGACGTGGAGCGATCAGGATCTCGGTGCCTCGGGCATTGTGCTCATCGAGGAACTCGGCATTGCGCTCGTTTCCGGTAAGGATGGCATTCTATACACGGTCCGCCTCGATGAGCCTGGCAATACGAGTCAGGCCGATCTCGCACCGGCTCATGTGGAGGCGCTCCACGCTGTAGAAACGAATTTCATCGATCGGCGATAACGAATCGAATTGCGCTCATCGGGCAGCCGGAGGAAGAAAGATCGACATTGTCGAGCTTCTTCGCTTCGAACGGTCCCGATCGAGAACTGGCTTCGATCGAGTTGCGCTGTTCCGTGCGCTTGAGCGGTCGATTTCGCCCAACACAGAAGAACCGTCCTGGTGTCAGCGACCATCGCCCGATGGTGGCCTCGTTGTTGAACGAATCGCGACATTGCACGACGCCATGGACAGTGAAGAGATATTCACGTTTGCAGCGGCCGAATGTGACATTCCGCCGCCCGAGATCATATTTCTGTCGACGGTCATTTTTTGCCTCTCTTGCGTCTTCGCAGACGATTCACCTATACGCGAAGAAGCGCAGCCATCGTCAACATGAAGACGAGGGGTGCCCGCAAGATTTGCACAAGCGCGTGCGAGTTTGCAAATGACATTGAATGCTTTGAGAGCGACTGCCAGAAACATCGTTCGCTAACTTCGGACAGCCCACGTCACTGGCTGATTGCAACTAGATTAGTCATTTGCAAAACACAGATTTGTGCTCCTATCATAAGCTCGATACGAAGGAATGGCCGCTCGATGCTTTTTGCCGGGCATGCCAGGGAGAACGAGAAAATGACGTCTTCGGTCACGGCTGCGCAAGACACCGGCAGCAGCGTCTTCACGCAGACCGCAGGCGCTCAAGGGCTTCCGCCGCTCGATAAGATCGTGGTGGCGATTCACGGTGTCGGCCGTCAGCCACGAAGCACCACGATACGCGCCGCCGTGCGCCGCTTCGGTGCGCGCAATGAGCCTCCGCTGCCCGTGCTGCCACTCGGATTCTTCAATATCTGCGGTGTCGGTGAAGTGCGTGTCAGCCGCCTCGACGTACCCAGAGATGATGAACTCTCGCGCATCGGATTCGCCGAAGTTTATTGGGCCGATATTCCGCGCGACGTGGTCAAACAGGGTGACACGCTCGAGGAAGTCAAGGCGTGGGGCGAGACGGTGGCGGGACGCGCGCGGGATCTTTATGAAAACGTCGAACGGGAGGCCAAACGCCACGGAAGGCCCGCGCTGCTCACACCCGAGTCATTTTCACTTGCGGCGGGCGTTATCGATGAAATCGTCGAAGCCGTTGACGTCATAGAGAACCTGTTGACCGTGACGAAGAAGATGGGTGTGTTCGAATTCAAACTCGGGCCGTTGCTGCGAGACTATTACGGCGACGTGCAACTGGTGACCGACTTCGAGTATTACCGGAGCACGATCGTCTTTCGCTTTCACGACGTGATCCAACAAATTCTCCTACGGTTTCACAAGGACAACCCGGACTTTAAAGGCGATCCGGAAATCCATATCGTTGCCCACAGCGAAGGCACGGCGATCGCGTTCATTGCGATGCTTCAGGCGCTGTCATCCAATACCATGGAACGCCCTGACGACAGGAACACGAAGATATCGACTGACTGGATCAAATCGGTGCGCGGCTTCATGACCATAGGGTGTCCCATCGACAAGCACCTGTTGCTGTGGCCGAAGCTCTGGCTGAACCTGAAGCTGGAGTCCCAAGACTTCAAGAACCAGGCTGCAGACGCCGAAGTCGTGATGCTCGAGCGTGCGCCAAACGAACGATTGGTGCTGCCTCAGCCGATCAAGTGGCGCAACTACTACGATCTCGGCGATCCCATCGGCTTTCAGCTCGACACGACGCGCGAGTTCCTGCGCGAACACCAATGCGGCGCATTTCAGTTCACTTCTGACGATGACTTCGGATTTTCCCGCTACTGGCTGCCCGGCAAGGCACATACCGAATACTGGAATGACGACGCCGTATTTGGGCATTTCATCGAAAACGTCGTCCTGACCTATCCCGACGCGCCTTTTCGCGCGAAGGCACCGGCGCCGGGCAACAAGCGATTCGTCGGCGTCGTCAGCACGGCGATTCCGTATGTACTCGCTTTCCTGCTTCACATGGGCGCGCTTTTTCTGCTCTTCAGAGCCGTGATGGCATCGCTCGATCTGGACCTCGATACCTATCCCAGGGTCACCTCGTCTGTGTTCGTGCTGAGCGTGCTCCTGATGTGCGTCACGATTGCGGGCCGCATACCGAGGCTCGTCCGCTCGAACGACGCTCGATGGCGGCAGTTCTGTCTGGGGGCTTATCTCTTTGGCGCCTTGTTTTATGTGCTTTTCATTCCCGCGTCCTTCGTCTGGCTGATGGGCGGATTCTTCGGCAGTCTCAACGTCTTGTTGTGCGCGGCGATCCTTAGCCTCAGCGGCTGGGTCGCGCCTGCCAAGCCGTACATGGGCCGCCGCTGTCTTGTCGGCGGCGGCACGCTGGTGCTGGCGCTTGCGATGGTCTATCGGCTGATCCAGGCGCCGTCATCGGAAGCGATGTGGCCCGTCGTGCTCGCGGCGCTCCTGTCGCTGTATTTGTGGCGGCTCGGCGTGATGGTGTTCGATCTCGCATTCATCTGGCATCGCTATATACGGAACTCCGTTGCGCTCGACACGATGAGAGCCTGGCGTGATGCGCACGACGCCGAACCTCGCGGCATGAAGCCGCGTGTGCCGCTGGACCGACCTGCGTCGAGCGCTGCTGGCCATAGCGCGTGAATGGATCAGGAGATGAAATTGGTGGCAAGCCGATATGTTTGCGCATGTGCGGCTTCTCTGGCCATGTCGAGCGCGAGCCATGCGCAGACGGCAGGAAGCTTCTTCGTGACCGCGGGCTGGTTCCATCTCGCGCCGCAAGATAGCAGCACGCCGTTGCGCGTGACGTCAGTGGGCGGCGCACCCGTCGACATTACGGTGCCGAATACGGGCGCGGGCGTGTCGAGCGCCGATACGCTGGGTTTTACAGTAGGGTATTTCGCGACGGACCATATCGCGGCTGAATTCGAGTTCGGCATTCCACCGAAATTCGACGTGAGCGGCACCGGTATGTGGAGTCGCTTCGGCACGGTTGGCAGCGTGAAGCAACGGAGTCCCGCGCTGATCTTCAAGTACTTTTTCTTTGGCGCTCAAGCAAAATTCAGACCGTATCTCGGCATCGGCGTTACGCGAACCTCGTTCAGCGACGCGACGATCACGAACGAGACGTTCGAGGCGATGGCGCTTGGCGGTTCGACGAGCGCCGAGGCGAGCACCGTGTGGGCGCCGGTCTTCAATGTCGGCTTCACGTTCGCGTTTTCGGAGCACTGGTTCGCGGGCGTGTCTGTTTCGTATATCCCGATGAGCACGACAGGCACCTTCACGACGCAGGCGCAAACGCCCGTCGGCGTCGTTACGCGGCGTTCCGAGGCGAAGATAACGCTCGATCCAATCGTGACTTATCTGCGCGTCGGTTACCGATTCTGAAGAACTGGGCGTTTCGCGCGCCGCATCCGATCGCTGCCGATTGTTTTGATCTGGGCTTTGTACTACGCTCAGCGAACGACGAGAACAAGCGGGGCAATACGGGGCGCGCGCAGTGAAAGGGGCGCTGGGCAGTCTGGTTTCCGTCGAAAGGCGGGTTCTTTGTGCGGTAGTCGAAGCTGGCCTTCGTCTCGCGTTTGCGCTTACCTCGCCGCACTTCATCACGGGCAAGCGCTGCGAGTGAGGAGTTCTGATGAGGTGCGCTTGGTGTGGTGGCGCATTGACGTCGTTCGGATGCGATTGCACCGCGGCATTGCGACGCGCCGCCGGTCCGCGATGCGCGTGCTGCGGAGCGGCGCGTCCGCGCCAGGCGAAATTCTGCTCGCAATGCGGCGCGAGCTATGTTGGCCGGGTCGCTTCCGAGGAGACCGTCGAGCGCCGTCAGATCACGTTCGCGTTCTGCGATCTGGTTGGCTCCACCGCACTGTCCGACGAACTCGATCCTGAGGACTACAGGAAAATCATCGTTGCCTATCGCGGCGCGGTCAGCGGGAGCATGACGCAGTTCGGTGGGCGCGTCGAACGCTATCGCGGCGACGGCACCCTCGTCTATTTTGGATATCCCGAAGCGCACGAGGACGACGCGGAACGAGCCGTCTACGCGGCGTTGAAAGTGCTCGAAGCCGTGGGCGCGATCGCGCTGCCGACGCTTCGCCGCCTCGCCGTGCGCATCGGCATTTGCACGGGTCTCGTGGTGGTGGGCGATGTCGAGGATTCCGAGGACCGCGCGGCCATGGGCGATGCGCCCAACCTGGCATCGCGTCTGCAAGGCAGCGCCGAGCCGAATTCGATCATCGTCGACGACTCGACTCGCCGGCTGGCCGGCGAGCTGTTCGAATTCCGTGACTTGGGTCCGCTTCAAATCAAGGGTCTGGCGGCGCCGATGCGCGCCTGGCGCGTCGCCGGCGCCACGCCCGCCGCGGGCCGCTTCGAGGCGCACCGCGCGCCGGCGCTCTCGCCGATGCTCGGGCGCGACGACGAATACCGCGTCCTGTCGGAGTTATGGCAGGCCGCGCGCGGGGGACGCGGACAGATCGCGCTCGTCACGGGCGATGCGGGCATCGGCAAGTCGCGTCTTGCCGCTTCGCTGCTCGACGATGCGCGGCGCGAACCGAGCGAGATCTACCGCTATTTCTGCTTTCCGTACCGGCAGGCGTCGCCGCTTTATCCGTGCATTCAACAACTCGAACGCAGCGCTGAATTCACGGTTTCCGATTCGGGCGACGAGAAACTCCACAAGATCGAGGCCATCCTCCCGGGCATGGCCGTGGACGATCGCACGCTGATCGCCGAGTTGCTGAATCTGCCGGCGCGTGCGTTGAGCAGCCTGAAATCGCTCAGCGCGGCCGCGAAGCGCCGCCGCACGATGCGCGCGCTCGTGAAACTGCTCGAACGCGCGTCGGAACGCAACCCGACACTGGTTGTGTTCGAGGACGTCCAGTGGATCGACGATACGTCGCGCGAGCTGCTGCTGATGATCGCCGCGCGCGTGCCGCGAATGGCCGTCCTGCTCGTCGTGCTGATGCGGCCTTCGACATTCTCCGGCCTCGACGATCACGCCGGCGTGACGCATCTTCCGCTCGGTCCGTTGCCCGCGTCAGTATGTGCGGCTCTGGTGCGGCATATCGCGGCCGATCAGCCGCTGCCCGCCGGAACGGTCAAGGACATTGTCCTGCGGACCGATGGCATTCCGCTTTTCCTGGAGGAAGTGACGCGCGCGACGGTGGACGACGTCACGCGGTCCGAATCCGCCGTCGGCAGCCTCGAAGGAAAGCCCTTGTCGATGCTTCTGCGCGCATCGCTGCAGTCGCGCCTGAACCGGCTCGGCGGCGCGCGCGAAGCGCTCGAGGCCGCTTCCGTCATTGGGCGGGATGTCTCGATGCACTTGCTCGAACTTGTCATCGGGCCGCAAAAGGATCTCGCCGCGGCCCTCGACCGGCTGATCGACTTCGGGCTCGTGCTGAAGCGAAGCGCGCCCGAGCCTGCCTTTACGTTCAAGCACGCGCTGATCCGCGACGCCGCCTACGAGATCATTGGCCGTGACGCTCGGCGTTCGCTTCACGAAAGGGTCGCGCAGGCGCTCGAAGCGCATTTTCCCGACGTGGTGGTGAATCAGCCCGAGATGCTTGCGTGGCACTACACGGAGGCACGCGTCGTCGAGAAGGCCGTCGTCCAATGGCTGGCGGCAGGGCGCAACGCGCTGCGCCGCTCGGCGATGGTCGAGGCGCTCAAGCATCTCAATCGCGGACTGGCGTTGATCGCTCCGATGGAGCGCACGCCGTGGCGCCTGCAGAACGAACTCGCGCTGACGATCTGCGTCGGCATGGCGCAGATCGCTACGCAAGGGTACGCCGTCAAGGGGACGGGGACGACGTTCGCCACGGCGCGCGCGCTGTGTGAGACGCTCGGCGATCCGCCCCCGTTGCTGGCCGTCCTTCACGGCCTGTGGACTCACGCGCTGTTGCGGGCCGACTTCCCGTCGGCGCAGCACCAGGCCGCGGACATCCTGCAACGCGGCGAGTCTCGCGACGATGCCCTCTGGCGTCTGATGGGCTACCGGTTCAGCGGCGTGACGTGCCATCCGCTCGGGCGCTTTGCGGACGCAATCCGCCAGCTCGAAACCGGCCTCACCTTGTACGACCCTGCGCAGCAGGCGCTCTACGGGTCGATCACCGTCGACGATCCGCGCGTCGTCATGCTGACCTACATGTCGTGGTCGCAGATGTGCGCGGGCCGACTCGGCGAAGCGGTCCGCAACAGCCATTGCGCCGTCGCCGAGGCGCGGCGCATGGCGCATGTCTACACGCTCGCACACGCGCTGACAGGCGCGTCGTTCGTCGCACTGACGATCATTTCGCCGCGAGACGGCCTGCGGCGGCTCGATGAGCTTTCCACGGCGCTCACCGACAGCGGTATCGCCTATTACAACGCGGTCGAGGCGATCTTTCGCGGCTATTGCCTCGCGGCGATCGGTGAGCACCCGCGTGCGCTGGCTCTGTTGGAGAGCGGCATGCACGCGTACCGCAACACCGATAGCGTGCTCTATCTGTCTGGCTTCCTACGCATGTCGGCCGAGGCATACGGTTGGGCAGGCGAGATCGATACGGCGATGCGTCTCATCGAAGAAGCTTTCGTGGTTATGCAGGCCACCGATCAGCGCTGGGACGAAGGGGAGATGCATCGCGTGCGGGGCGTGCTCTTTCGCGCCGCAGGCGACGAGGACGTCGCCACGAAAGAGTTCCGGCGCGCGTGCGCGGTGTCCGTCGCGCAGGGCGCGCGGCTGTGGGAATTGCGCGCGCGCTGCGAACTGCTCGCGGCACGCGACGCCCGCGCGAATTCGCAGCCTGAAGCAGTGGAGACGCTTCGGTCGCTGGTCGCTTCGTTCGACGATGAGTTCGACGGGCCCGATCTGCGCCGTGCCCGCGCGATCTCGAAAGCAAGGTAGTAGGAGCGCGCGACATCGCAAGCTTTTGATCGACGTCGACATCAGCTTCGTTCACAACGTCTTGAAGAAGAGGAGATAACGATGCGCTACCTTGGGTTTGGCGCGCGAGCGGACAGCACCGACCGTTCGCAGTGGCGCTCGAGGCCGGAGCGATATGTGCCGAAGTCACAGATCCTCCTTTGGCTCGGCCGCATGCTGATGCCCATTTCGAGCTTCTTCGGTCGTGCGAGCGTCCTGTTGCACGACGACGTCGAGGAGGTGCTGACGCGCAACGACATCTTCGTGGTTCCGTTCGATGTCGAAATGGCGCGGCTCAACGGCGGAGCGACGGAGAGCGGCACGCCGTTCATACTCGGCATGGACAACAAGCAGGCACATGACAACCAACTCAAGACGGTCATGGCGGCGTTCCGCTATTCCGACGCTGCATGCATCGCCAAAATCGCGGCTGACAATGCACAGTTCGTTATCGAGCGTTCGAAGGGCCGCCTCGAAGCTATCGGCCAGTTGATTACGAGGATTCCGCTCGAGATCTGCATCGAATATCTTGGCGTCGAGATTCCCGATCGCGCGACCTTCACAAACGCCGTCATCGTCGTGGGCGGGCATCTTTTCGGCAAGCCGCCGATCGACAGGCAGCCCTTCGTAGACGACATGGCGGGCATTTTGCGCAAGGTAGTCGATCAGGCGATCGACAAGGAGCGCGCCGATCCGAGCGGCGATCGCACGGTCATCGGCCGGCTAATGGCAAAAGGCGTCGACGTCTTCGATGTTCGCGCGATGCTCATGGGGCTCATCGTCGGCTTCGTGCCGACCAATATGCTTGCGGGCGGCAACATGCTCGAAATACTTCTTAACCGGGAAGGCT
The DNA here is from genome assembly GCF_014397645.1 of Paraburkholderia sp. 31.1. Taxonomy (NCBI): domain Bacteria; kingdom Pseudomonadati; phylum Pseudomonadota; class Betaproteobacteria; order Burkholderiales; family Burkholderiaceae; genus Paraburkholderia; species Paraburkholderia sp. 31.1. Next base: position 45,905 of record NZ_VZQN01000030.1, on the reverse strand, counting down.
TTTTCGACGCGGCGCGCGCGGCGGCGCTTGCGGGCGACGACATCCTGCTGTCGTGTTGCCTGTTCGAAGCGCTTCGCTTCATGCCGGTCTATCCCGGGCAATACCGTCGATGCGCTGTCGACTACACGCTTGCCGAAGGCACGCTGCGTGCGAGGCGCATTCGCAAAGACACCTGGGTGCTGGCCTGCACGGAATCGGCGATGTTCGACGGGCGAAAGGTCAGGCGTCCGTTCGACTTCATGCCGGGCCGGCCCGCATCCGATTACATGCATTTCGGCTTCGGCATGCACTGGTGTGTCGGGGCGTTCATTGCGCGGGCGCAGCTCGTCAATACATTCAAGCCATTGTTGCTGCGTCAGGATCTCAGGCGCGCCAATGGTCCCGAAGGGCAATTGAAACGACGTGCAGGCTCCGCCTTCCCGGAAAGTCTGGTCGTCCAGTTCAAGTGAGGATGCTGTGAACCCACACGCTTTCATCAACGTCGTCATTCCATTTGATTGCTGGCATTCCGATGCGGTCAACAAACAGATTAAGGCTCTGACGGAAGAGGGTAATTATCCGCGAGAGGATATTTGCAATGGGTTGGCCAAGGTTCGCGGCCTGCATTTCATGACACTCGTCGTAGCCGAACCGAAATGTCCTGCCGAGTACGACGCGGACCCGGACTTGCCGCCACTCGAGCCGACGAGCACGACTTCTCATCTCGTGATCGAGATCTCGTCGGACTACGGGCGGCAGGCGCTCTTCACCGATCTCGTTGAACACTTCCACGGGCCGTTGCTGAACGTGCTCGATAAGGCGGGCATCAAGACGACGCGCGACAGGCTGCGTGCCTATCTGCTCAAGAAAACGGTCGAGATCAGCGATACGTGGGGCGGTCCGGCAGGGCAGGTATTTAGCGGTTCGCCGGGAATGACTGTGCAGCGGATCATCGACGAACACGCGCTGTCCACGCATCTGAGCGTCGAGATTGATAAGCGGAGCAAGAGCGAGTGCTGGGCTAGGAAGTCGCCGCATCAGCGGATCGACGAGCTACGCCAGATGCTGTGGATCGATGGTGAGCGCAGCTGGAAATGGGCGTTCGTTCCTGATCCCGCGCCGCTGATCGGAAAGGATCCGGATAATACGCGATCCGTCAAGAATCCGCAGGCCTGGAAGGTGGCCGGAACGGTCCTCCAACGGTTCTTGTGGCCGCTCTACGTTCCGTTTCTCCTGCTGTTCGTGATTACCTTTGGCTATGCCTGGGGAAAGTACAACCTGATCCTCGCAATGATGTGGGCGCTCGCCGTGACGGCCGCGTTCATTCTTCTAGTCGGGCTCGTCTTCTTCCTTGCGCTATTGCAGCTTCGTCAACTGGAAGAGACCGATTACGACGACGAGCGCGCGCCCTCGACCGCGCACGATACCGAGTTGCTCGCGGTCGAGAACATCGGAGGACAGAACCACCTCGCTTCCGTGTCACGCATCAAGCCCAGTTGGATGCGCACCGTAACGCTGCGTCTCGCCTTCATCCTGGTTGGCGCGGGCCGCTTCGTCAACGCCCCGGGTTTTCTCGGCAAGAACGGCGTGATTCATTTCGCGCGCTGGATGCGCCTGCCCGGCACCGATCAGTTGATGTTCTGGTCGAACTATGACGGCACCTGGGAATCGTATGTCGCCGATTTCATTGCAGATGCGCCGACGGGCGTCACGGGTATCTGGAGCAATTGCGTTGGCTTTCCGAGGACGCACGGCCTGGTCGGCGGCGGCGCGACGGACCGCAATCGCACGAAGCGATGGGCGCGCCGGCAGCAAACGCCGACGCGTTTCTGGTATGGCGCCTATCGCAATCTGAGCGCGGCGCGTATCCGCACCAACGCCGCGATCCGGCAGGGCATCGCGACGGAGGAGTCGTATCAGGACTGCGAGGACTGGCTTGCGCTATTCGGCTCCGCGCCGCGGCCGGCCAGCGAGTTGCAGATATCGGAGATGTCGACCATTGTCTTCGGCGGAATGTCGAGCATGCGCTATTGTGCGGGCTGGCTCATTTCCCTGAACGGGAAGGACGTCGAGAAATGCAGGAGCTTCGTCGAGCCGATGAGCAAACTCGCGGTGTACGGCGAAGCGCAGGACCATCATGATGTCGCGCTGGTGCTGGGTTTTTCGGCTCGAGGACTCGAGTCCATGGGCATTCCAAATGACGCGATCGAAACCTTTCCGCCCGCGTTCAAGCAAGGTATGCGCACGCCGGAGCGATCACGGGCGCTCGGCGATCTGGGCAGGAACGCGCCGGAGCACTGGCGGTGGGGCGGCGTGGATCGCGAGGCCGATCTGCTGGTGCTCGTCTACGCCCGCGATCGATCGAGCTTCGTCAAGACGTATCGACAGCTCGCTCGCGGCATGTGCGACAACGGCCACCGCGTTGTCTACTACCAGCGCATGACGTTGCGGCAGAGCAAGGATGGTCGGAGTGTTGGCGGCATCCCGCAGAAAGAACCGTTCGGCTTCGCCGACGGTGTATCGCAGCCGATCATTCGCGGTCTGCCGCACTGGACCCGCAAGAATTCCCCCAACGATCTGGTGGATGCCGGCGAGTTCGTTCTGGGCTACCCCGATAATCTTGGGGTGATCTCCCCGTTGCCTTCCATCAAGGCTTCGCATGATCCGAACCGCAAGCTTCCCGACATCGGGTCCGATCCGTTCCGCAAGCGTCCGGAGTTCGCCTCGTATGAGGGAGAAGGCCGGCGCGACATAGGCTCGAACGGCACGTACCTCGTCGTGCGGCAGTACCTGCAGCACCTCGATGCATTCGACGCCTGGTACGAGCGTACTGGCATTCGGGGCGGTGCGCCGAATCTGGCAGAGGGAACGACGACGCATGTTGAAGTCAGCGAGACCGAGGAAGCCGAAGCGGCCGCCCCCGCGGCCGGGAGCCGCAAGTCCTTCGTTCTTCCCGCCTGCGTGGTGCGGTCCGACAACACGAAAGAAGTCCAGCAAGTCCTTTTCGCCAAGTTGCTCGGCCGCTGGCAGGACGGCGCCTCGCTCGTGCGGCATGACAAGCCTCCGGCCGCCGCGAGCGACAAGCCGCCTCGGGTGCCCGACAACGACTTCCTGATGGGCGAAGATCCAGACGGCAGCGCCTGTCCGTTCGGCTCCCACGTGCGCCGGGCAAACCCGCGCGACACACGCTTCCCCGGGTCGGAGGTCGAAATCGCTTCGGTCAATCGCCATCGCCTGCTGCGTGTGGGACGGGTCTTCGGAAAGCTCAATCCGGCCAACCTCACCGAGGTGGACCCGCGGAAGGAAGTGGGCCTGTTCTTCATGTGCCTGAACGGCGATATCGAGCGGCAATTCGAGTTTGTCCAGAAGACCTGGCTGCTCAACCCGAGCGTGCAAGGTTTGCAGGATGAGGTCGATCCGCTCGTGGGACATGGAGAAAACCGGAGCTTCACCATACCGACTCCAGATGGACCGGTATCCCTGCCGGAACTCCCGGATCTGACCAGGTTGATCGGCGGCGGCTACTTCTTCATTCCGGGCAGGACGTTGCTGGATTTTCTCGTGTCGCCGTCTCCGTCGGATGCAGGGCATGCGCAGGTCGCCACGTGTCCGGCGCGCGACGAACCATTGGGCGTCCCGCTGGAAGATTAGAGCGTGGCGAGGCGGGAGGGCCGATGACGCTGCCGCGCGCGGACGCTGGAACAGGAAGATCGCGCGTCCACTCGACGCGGCCGAAGCCACGGTCAAGAAGCATCTCACGACCGTCTTCGGTTTTAATGAGCAACTGCCTTACCAGTCAAGCGGTGTGGATGGATTCATCCCACGGCTTTTCGGTTTCTATCATTCCGATGAGCACGGCGGATACCTCAACTACTCGGTCACAAGCGCTCGTTGGCACGCTAATCCGGTGCTTCGACGCAAAGATCACGCTCAATATAATCGTCAATTACTTGCGCGCGGGCTATCGCTTTTGACGCGACACCTTCTCTACCCGTGAAGGGGGGGACGCGTAATACTCACGGCAAACGTTCCTTGATAATTGCTCATCGAGTTAGTATGTTAAGAGGTGGAGCCTGGGGGCGGTTCTGCCGTGATAAGAGGTGGGGCTAACAGGTGGCGTCATATCACTCGAAAGCGGACACCGTTGAAGAAATGGAATCTGGTGCTTACACAGGTGACCGAGGATTTGCATCTTATTTGATTGAGTCGAATGCACTCAAGTTGCGCGGCTTTACCCGTTGTCAGCAAGGGTTCCTCGTTCGAGCGTCAGTCACCGCGGAAAGTCTCATTAGCCAAGCGAAGAAACAGGCGTCATACCTCCTTGCATCAACCGAGTAATTGATCGAAAAGCGTATAGATTGTCTTGTTTGGCCCGCATCTGCTTTATTCCCGGCAAGGCGCTTCTCGATTTCCGTTCCGCCCCCTTCAAGCCGGCGCTGTTGGGATCGAACCATTCGATCCGCTCGATATTCGCCGCGACCTGGGCCGTCCCGGCATGGAAACCGCGAGGGACACGCCTCGTGAAACGGATCACTCGATCGAAGCACCCGCGTAGAAATGAAGAACCTTTCGCATTTTCCAGACGACGGGATTAGCGTTTCGAAGCGGCGCGGACATTCACTTCGCCGGCAGCCCGTGTAGCTATCGGAAGTGGACGGGCAAGACCCCGCCGCGAGCGGGTGCGCGGCGGAAAAGTTGCGAGACGAAACTGCATGTACATTTTGCTCACCGGACCGTCGGGACTTTTTCGCGAAGGCGTCGAGGCGTTGCTGCGCGGATTCGCTCAGGATGGCGAAGTGTTCGCTTCGAATTGCCTGACCACCAGTTGGCCAAACGATCGCAAGCCGGACTGTGTCGTCATGGACGGCGACTGTCTGCGCCTGTCGAGCGATGAGCTGGAAGCCGCGCGGCGTCATTCTCGCACCACGCCCGTCATCGTCCTGTTGAGCAACGCGCAACGACAGCACGTCGACGAACTGATCGCGGCGGGCGTTTCAGGTTGCGTGGAAAAATCGGCCTCGTCCGAACTCCTTTTCAGTGCGTTGCGCCTCGCCTTCGCGGGCGGTGTTTATCTTCCCCGTTCGTTGGTTGCTGCAAGCTTGCACGAGCCGCTCGCGGCTGCCGGGGCGCAGGCCGACGCCGACGCCCCGCGAGGCCTGCCATATCCTGATCCGCATCTGCACCTTACGCCGCGACAAATCGAAGTGCTGGCGCTGCTCGCGCAAGGGCGCTCCAACAAGGTGATCGCGCGACAACTCGACGTCTCGGAAGCGACCGTCAAGACGCACCTCACGACCATTTTCAAGGCGCTGAACGTTTCTAGCCGTGGCGAAGCGAGCATCGTTGCGGCGCGCATGGAAAGGATCCGCGACGCGCAGGTCGACAACGCGATTAACGGCCACATCACGGTCGGCAGACTGCTCGCCAACATGAAAAGCCGGCACTTCCGCTCGGGACAGGTACTGTTTCGCCAGGGCGACACCAGCACCGAGCTTTTCTACGTCGAGAGGGGCACCGTCAGGTTGAGCGAGCTTGGTATCGACATGGGTGCAGGCACGGTGCTCGGTGAAATCGGACTCTTTTCGCCCGAGCATCGCCGTACGTCCACGGCCGTATGCAAGACCGACTGCGAGATGAGGACGGTCTCTGCACCTGACGCTATCCGCTTCTACTATCAGGAGCCCGAGTTCGCTATTTATCTGATCCAGTTGATCGCGAGCCGGCTCCAGGCTGACAAGGCGAGGCGCGTATAACCGCAGTCCTGGGGCTTGATGCGCGGGTCCGCAAGCTGTAGCCATATCCGGACGGTGAGCCCAGGCGCCGCAACGGCGCATCGCAAAGCTCACTTCCTGCCGTGCCGGTGCATCTGCGCATGATGCCGATGATGGTGCCTGGGCGGCATCACCGACGCGGTGTTCACGCGCGGTTGCAGACGCCGCCGATTTTTCCAGACCAACTGCCCAAGCGGAATCAGCAGCGTGACCCACAGCCATTTCCAGTTCTCGAGGACGAAGCGTCGCACCAGACTCCACGGCGTCACCGTCACGGTTATGTTTTTGTCGAAGGTCTGGACGAGCACGGGCGTCGGCTTACCTTCGATCGGAATCCTGGCGTAGAGCGCTAGTCGCATGCGATGCACGCCCCACCTCTTCGGCGTCACGTACCACGTCCATGTGGTGGGCTTGGTCTCGCTGACCGCTTGCCGGTATGGCTTCTCCGGACCGGGATCGATGCTGAAATCGTCTGGCTGCGCCGTCAGGCTCGCTTCCATGTTGTAGTAGATGCGCACGCGGTCATGCTGGAAGTTTGCCGCCGCGGGATTGTGACGCTTGATGAGCGCCGCGATCGCATCGGCGCTCTGTCGCGCGTCGAGGACGAAGTCGATGCGGCAGGGGCAATCCTCGTCCACGTCAATGTCGGTCGGCACGTTGAACACGGCCGTCGCAAGCGGCATCGAGTCCAGCGCGCGGTCGACCGACGCGAAAGCCGCCTGGGTGGGGTTGTCGGACGGCGGTGCGAGGTTTTCGCCCGTTTCCACGGGCGGCGCGGGCGGATTCGCGGCGCTCTTCGCGGCGGGTTCGCTCCGGATCGCCGTCGAGGTGTCGTTGGCCGCGCTGGTGTTCTCCGTGGAAGTGGATGGCGCTGCGCTCGACGGCGCGAGCGCTGGCTGTGGCGGCGCGGCCGCCACGTCCGCCGCGATCGCTGGTCCGGCTGCCGCTAGCGGTCCAGGCGCTGCGCCTTGCACGGGCGGCTGAGCGTCGGCAAGCGGCGGCGCTTCGCCGGCTTGTTCCGAAAGATTTGGCTGTTCGCCTTCCGCGGGTCCCGGGCCGGCAGCCATGATCGGTTCTTTCTGAGTATCAGCGCCGGAGGGTACCTCGGTTCGCGGCGAAGCCGGCGCGGCGCCTGCCGCGGCCGGTGGCTTGGGCGAGGCGGCCCAGGCCGGCGGTGCGGGCGGCGCGGGCGGCGCGGCCCAGGCCGGTGGTGCGGGCGGCGCGACGGGTGCAAGCGCTGCGGGCGACGCAGGCGGCGGGGGCGGCGCGGCAGGCATTGGCTCTCCAACGGGGGGCGCGGGCATCGCTGGTGCAGGCATCGCGGGTGCCGGCTGAATCCCGATGACCGCCGGCGGGACTACGCTCTTCGGGGCGATGTTGATCGTCACGCTGCCGGCGTTCGGGCTCTGCAGTGCCGGCTTCCCTGCGCCGAGGGCGGGCGACAGCGGCACCGTCTGAGCTGACGGCCTCCGCGGAATGTCATATTGCAGCGGCCGCTTCGTGCGGTCCGCCGCGCCGGCGATACCCGCTTCTATGCCCGGCGACACGTTGCGGGGCCGCCGATCCAGCCGCTCATTGCCGTGCGCCTGTTGTGCGGGCGCGATCGCGTCCTCCGGCTTGTCTAGCGCTCGCATCTCAACGGGCCGCAGGTACACTGACACGCGCGCGCCGGGCTCGACGCGTGTATTGGCAGCCGGCGTCTGATTGATGATCTCGTCCGTGAAGCCCTTGCCCGGATGATCCATCACCGCGAGCGACAGGTGTTGATGCTCGAGCAGTTGTTGGGCTGCCTTTATGCTCATCCCTCGCAGACTGGGCACCAGTATCATCGCGATCTGCGCCGCGCCGGAATGCGCGAGAGCATGCGCCATCGGAGCCTGGAGCGGGGCCGTGCCGAGCGGCATTCCCGATTCGCTCTTGATGGCCGCGTTGGGCGACTGGTGCGCGTGTCCGACTGGCACGCCGGCTTGCGGTTGCGCAGGTGCCAGCGACGGAGGGTGATTTTGCGCAAGAGAGGTCGGTATCGAGGTCGGCTGAACTGCCGTCACTGGATGCTGCTGCATGATCGGACGCGGCTGCGGCGGCATTACCGGATGCGGCTGCTGCCGCATCGCCGAAGGCTGCTGGCAATTCATCGGATTCGGCGGACACGCGGCATGCGCGTCCTGCAGCGCCACGCCGCAGAGCATCGCGAGCGTCAGCAGTGATGCAGCAACGAACGCGTGTCTGGCGCACCGCCAGCCTGACGACGCGGCAAGGAGGTTCCTAAGCCGATCGAAGGTAGTTTGGGCCATGATGTGCCTCCTTGCAGATATTCGAACCAACGCTCAAGCCATCATCCGGCGCCACGCGCGTCTCACGGCACGTTGGTTTTCACTGTCGCCGGATCGATCACCGTCACAACGCCACCCCACATGCACATGCACTGCGAAACATTGTCGAGCGCCGGAATACCGCCGATTAGCACCGTCGGCGCGCCTGCGACCCAGGGCGTTGCGGTCGCGGGGATGCAGGGCATCGGCGTGAACACGCCCAGCTTGGCCGCCGTCGCGGAAATGACGACGGGGTTCGCCGGCGACGAGCACATGCCGAACGTGCCGATGTTCACGAGCGGCACGTGATCCTGAATGGTCGCGGCGGGAGGCCCCTCGGCCATCACGCGGTTCACGGGAAGTACGGTTAGCGATGCGGGCGTGAGCCCGAACGAGCATTGAAGCATCGCGCCCATCGTCGCTTGCTGCGGCATGATCGAGCTCCTCTGGAAATCGCGACAACGAAAACGTCACTGCGGGACATTCGTTGGCTCGTACTTGTAGCCGAGCGTGGCGCAGCGCGGCGCCATCGACTGAACAATGGGAAGCGCGCCGTGAGCCGTGTACGCGTCATAGTCCGCCGCTACCACGCGACGCACGGCCGCCATGCTGGAATCCGCGTCTTCCTCGTTAAGCGCGCGGCGCACCGTGCGCTGCTCGAGCTTCGTCATGCGCTGGAACACGTCGCCGTATTCACGCGCGTTCAACTGCATGTTCTCGTCGTTCTTCACGAGGTTGTGCCTGAACATCTCGATCAGATCGGAGTCGCCTTCCTTCTGCGAGGTGACAAGACTCTCCTCGTTCTGCTTCTTCTTTTCATGCTCGCGGCACAGGTTGTTGTAGTCGTGCGCCGCCGTGCGCACGGCCTCGCGCACCACCTGCGTGTTCACGATCATCGACTGCGCGACGTAGATGCCTGCCGCGATCAGCATGCACGCCGACAGCATCACGTACTTCCATGCGCTGCGCCGGCGATATGCGTCGATCGCTGCGATGAAGTGCAGGCCGCCCTGATAGCGGTCGGCGGGGTTTTTCTGCATCGCGCGGCGCACGATCTCCGCGAGCCGCTTCGGGATCTTCGGGTTGGCCGTGCGCGCGTTCGGCACGGCACTCGCGAGCTGCTGCGCCTGGATCGACTGGAACGAGTCGCCCTGAAACGGCAACTGGCCGGTCAGCATCTGATAGAGCACGACGCCTGCCGAATAAACATCCGAGCGATGATCGATGGTCGCGTTGCCGCTCAATTGCTCGGGGCTCATGTATTCCGGCGTGCCGATCACCTGGCCCTCGCCGGTGCGCGTGAGGCCGGCCGCATCGGACGCGATCCCGAAATCGGTGATGCGCACGCGGCCGCGCGCATCGACGAGCACGTTTGACGGCTTCACGTCGCGATGCACGATGCCCTTCTGGTGCGCGCAGTCGAGCCCGTCCAGCAAGCCCGTGATGATCGAGAGCGCCTGCTTCTCGGGGAGCTTCCTGCCCGGCTGGCTGTCGAGCAGATCGGAAAGAGGCTGGCCGTCGACGAAATCGAGCACGAGGAAATAGTCGCCGTCGAGCTCGAAGTAATCGACCATCTCGACGATGTTCTCGTGATCGAGCTGCGCTTGATGCTTCGCCTCGTCATGAAAGCGCTGCTGAAAGTGGACATTGTTCGTGAGCTCAGGGCGCAGCAGCTTCACGGCGAACCGTCGGGCGCGCATGCCCACAAGCTCGGCGAGATAGACCCGCCCCATGCCGCCTTCGCCGAGCCGCCTGACGATGACATAGCGATCGCGAATCGTCCTGCCAATGAGGCTCGCTTCGGTCGTGTCGCGGCTTTTCCGTGTGTCTAGCATGTCATTGACTCGCAAGCGTGGCGCGCGCGTACGCGGCCGTGTCGGACGAGGGCGGCAGCGCGCGCATTGGCGCGAGACCTCGGTGGTCGAACGCGAGGCCGCGCGGCGTCCGCAGATAACCCGTGGTGAGAATCAGCGCCGAACCGTCGGACAGCTCGACGACGTCCTGCCGCGTGCCCTTTCCTGCGCTCGGCTCGCCGATCGATAGCGCGAGCCCGTTGTCGACGAGCGCGCCGATCAGCACCTCGGCGGCGCTCGCAGTGTGGCCGTCCTGCCACAGAAAGAATGGGCGCGGCGTGAAGTCGGCGAGGCGCGTGCTCGTGTAGGTGTGGGCGCCCGTGCGATCGGTCACGGTGACGATCGGTGCGCCCTGCCTGAGAAACAGCATCGCGGTATCCAGCGCGCCGAAAAAGCTGCCGCCGCCGCAGCCGCGCAGATCGATGACGATCGGCTTGTCCTCGTCCTTGTCCTTGTCCTTGTCCCAGCCAGCGAGCGCCGCCGCGACAAGACTCTTCGTGCTGCCCGTGAAGCTCGGAATCTTGAGCACGTGGAGCACGCCTTCGTCGTATTCCGTGACGCCTGGCTCGTCCAGATGCGCGCGCAGCACACGCACCTGCCGCTGCGCGCCGTCTGTGCCGCTGACGACGAGTTCCACGGGCGTGCCCTCGCGCCCGGTCGCGAGCGCAGCGACGAGCGCGAGCGGCTTGCCGCGCACTCTGGCGCCATCGATCGAGACGAGCCGCTCACCGTCACGGATCCCAGCGCGTTCGGCGGGGCCGCGCGGAGTGGGGTAGCAGATCGTATCGCCGTCGCGCAGCCGCTCCAGCCCCATGCCGATGCCGCCGAAACCGCTTTCGTTCATGTCGCTGTAGCGTGCGTATTCGTCGCGCGTCAGGTGACCCGAATAGGCGTCGTGCGAAGCGAGATACGCGTCGAGCGCGTCCTGCGTCACGCGTTCCGGATCGTTTGTCGCGAACAGATAGCGCGCGGTGATCACGTCGAGCGCGTCGGCATAGAGTTGCGAGGCCTTGGTCAGACGGTCGGGCGCGGGCGCCGCCGATGCCGGGCCCGCGTCCGGCGAGTTTCGTGCAGGGTCGCACGCGCCGACCAGCAGCAGCGCGAACGGCAGGGCGAAGCGCGTCGTCATGTTCATCGCTTTTTCAGCCAGCCTGCGCGAGCGCGAGCAGACGGTTATGGATTTGTTGCTTCAACTGATCCAGTTGCCGTTTCTGCGCTTCGGTGGCCGCCTCGCCGGTCGCGCTACTGGCCGTGATCGCCGCCACCTGCGCGCGATACTGCGCTAGCGCCGCTGCGAGTGCGTCGCGCTGCGCGCGCTTTTTCGCGTTGTCGCTCGCGAGACTCCGGTTCTGCCTCTGCAATTGCGCGAGGCGAGCGTCGAGCTGATCGCTCGTCAGCTCCTTATCGGTGAGATCGTCGCTCAGTCGCTTCATCTGAGTCTGGAGCTGCGTATTCACGTCCACTTCCTGCTGGAGCTGACCCCTCTTGTTCGCGATCCGGCCATCGGTCGCGTTGATATCCGAGTACTGGTCGGCGATGGTGCAGCCGCCCGCCGCGCATAGGAGAGCGAAGAAAAGCGCAGCGTAGGCACGGCGCGTAATGATTGGAGTCTTCATGATCGTGATCCCGGGAAACTGAGAATGCTCTCGGCTCAGACGTTCTGCTTCAGGTTCGCGAGCGCGCTGGCTTGACGCTGGGTGTCTTGCAGGTTTGCTTCCTCACGGCGGATTTCCGCGGCAAGGCTCTCCGAGTGGCTCGCGTGCTGCGCCTGGAAGTTGTGCATGTCGGCGAGCGCCTGCTTTTGCTCGGCGATGGAGGCGTTCGCCTCCTTCAGCGTTTCGTCGATTTTTCTGCGCTGACTGGTGAGCTGGGTCTCGTCATTGGTCTGCACGCTGATCTGACGTGCGGTGAGGGCGGAATGCTGCGAGAATTCGGCGACTTTCTGGCGCAGCGAATCGTTGTACTTCGACATGGTGTCGTTCACGCTTCTCGCGTACGCGAGTCGCGCGTCGAGATCGTTCTCGTGGCCGGCGAGTGCCTCGCGCTCCTTCTTCAGATGCGACGACCATGCATAGCAGCCCGCGGCGCCGACCGCGCCGACGCCGCCGCCCACAGCCGCGCAGGTCGCGTCGCTGCCGCCCGCGAGCTTGCAGATCAGAAACGCGCCGCCCGCACCGCCCGCGCCGCATTCGAGCGCTGCATTCTGTTCGGTGGTGGCGCAGCCCGCGACGAGGGCGCCCAATAAAACGATGCTGCACGATCTGATCATGATTTTTCCCCTACGGATTAAACCTGACTGCCTGACGTAAGATTCTGCCCTCAATGCGAATAACTTCGCAGGACTAAGAGAGCATTCGACTGCTGGTGATGCTTTTCCCAGGATTGCCTCGGCTAGCTAATCATGATGGCCATGGTGCCCAGCACTGCCGCCATGGCGACCGCGAGCGCCGCCGCGATCGCGACCGGTGAGCTCAGCCACTGCCGCACGTGGCCGCGCCAGCCTGGCGGCGCGAAGAGCAGTCGCCTGAATTCCGCGCAGCCGGGCACGCGCCGCGCCGGGTCCTTCTCGAGCGCGCGCATGACGAGATCGCTTACATGCCGCGGAATCGCACGCACGCGCACGCGCGGCGCCACCGGTTTCCTGTTCAGGTGCATGCCCAGCACGGTGGCCCGAGCGGTCGCGTCGTCGTCGTCGCTGGCGTCCCGGCCGCTTTCGACCACGAAGGGCGGTCTGCCGGTGAGCAGTTCGTAGAGCACGCAGCCGACGCTATAGACATCGGAGCGATAGTCGATCGTGCCGGTCGCGCGGATCTGCTCCGGGCTCATGTACGCGGTCGTCCCGACCGACTGTCCCGCGCGTGTGCGCCGACGCTCGCCCGTTGCGAGCGCGACGCCGAAATCGGACAGCAGCGCGTGCTGTCGCGAGACATCGAGCAGCACGTTCGACGGCTTCACATCCCGATGCACCATGCCTTGGCGATGCGCGTAGTCGAGCGCGTCCAGTACCTCGCCGATGAGCGGCAGCGCAACGGCCGCGGGCAGGCGCCGCCCCGGGCGTTCATCGAGCAGAGTGGCGAGCGAGCCTCCCGGCGCGAGATCCATCACGAGGCAAGGCTGGCCGCCGGTGCTGAACACGTCGCGCACCGCGACGATACTCGGATGGCGCAGCACCGCGTGATGGCGGATCTCATCGAGAAAACGCGCGGCGATCTGACTTTCGGACTCGATCGCATCGGCCATCACCTTGACTGCCACGTTCCGTCGGCACCTCTCGTCCCAGGCGAGCCACACGCTCGCCATGCCGCCCGCGCCCAGCTTGCGCTCGATCACGTAAGGTCCTACGCGCTGTCCCTGACGAAAGCTCATGGCAGTAGCTATTCGATTCGTGAGTCGTCACGCGACGGGCGATGCGGTTCGCGCGCCTCGTTCCATTGGGAGGCCTCGCGGCGCGACTGCGGCTCTCGCTGCTGCGGTTCCTCACGACGCTCCTGGCGGATATGGGCGGGCGCGTCCTCGGAGTCGATCTGGCGGAACAGCCATACCGTGTTGCCTGTCTTGATGCGCGCACCGTCTCTTAGCATCACACCCGCGCTTTCGACGAACTGGTCGTCCGCATAGGTGCCGTTTGTGCTGCGGTTGTCGAACAGCTCGTAACGCCCCGCGCGGCAGAGAATCAGCGCGTGCTCGTTGGACAACGTGGCGTCAATCGAGAGCAGCACGTCGCACGGCCGTCCGCCTTCACTTTCCACGGTGCCCTTGCCGATGACGTTGCGGCCTTCATAGAGCACGAAGAGATCGCCCTGGCGCTCCCACGTGAAGGTCACGAGCACGCCCGTGATCTTGCGACGCGAGGATCGACGCGGACTCGGCGACGGACTGGACATCGAGCTTTCGTAGCTGTCTTCCTCGCGCGTGGCGGAAGCGTCGGACGACGTTGTTTCGCCGGCGATGACGGTGTGCTTGTGCGATGACATGGTCGAGCTCCTGGTATCAGAACCGTCGAAAGTGTAGGAGGAAGAGGCTTCGCTCGAGCGCTCGTTCGCGCGGCTCTCGGCGTCGCAGCGCGGACAGCGCGTCCAGCTCGGATCCATCGGATGCCCGTTCGGGCACACCGTTCCCGACCCGCCGGAACCGGAGGACAAGCTGCCTCCCCAGATCTGGCCGAAAATATTCCTGAATGGCTTGTTGCTCATTGCCTGATCTCCGCTGGCTGACGCACTGGCCGTCTAACGGTCTGACGGGTCGATATCGCTTTGACTGGCATCGTTGCGGACGCCGGGCGGCGCCCCAGCGGCGCTTACCTCTGACGACGCGGCCGGTTCTTTCGCACGCGGGGCCTTCGGCGGGGCTTGCGTCGCGGTGTGCTGCACGCGCTTTGCGGGCCGCTTCGGCGCGCCGACGGGAGCGGTCGTTCGAACCATGCTCGTTGCCGCCACCGGTCTGCCGCCGCTCGCCGCGGCTGTTGCGCTCGCTACTCCCACGGTACTGGCCTCGCGCCGGTAATCCGGCACGGCCGGCGTGACAGATGCGACGGACGCGACCGTCGGCCACGCGGCGAGCATCGCATCGCGCTTCCTATCAAGCGCGTCGAGCTTGCGCTCGTAGTCGTCAATGTCGTGCTGCCGCTCGCGTTCGAGCCGGGCGATTTCCGTCTCAAGCGACGCCAGCGCCGTCGCGACGAAAACGGGCACGACCACCGCGCTCACCGCCGCCGGTGCGACAGCCTCCGAAGCCTTCGACCGCATCGTCGATCCCTTCGCGGCGGCTCCGGTAGCCGGACGCTCACCCACATGCACGCCGATCCATCCCGCCCACACCATCGCCGCCGCGGCCGCGCAGAGCGTTGCCAGCGCGAGCGCGCCGCGCATGACCCAGCGCTGCACGGCGGTTCCGCGAGATTCGCCACAACGAAGCACCTGCACCGTTACGTTGTCCTCTCCGCTGTGCTCGAGAGCGATCCGCACCAGACGGTCCGCGATCGCCTGCGGCGCGCCGCCTTCGCGCATCGCGGCGGCGATCGTATCGTCGGCGACATATCCGCACAAGCCGTCGGAGCACAGCATGCAAAGCTCGCCGTGCTGCAGCGTGAGCCAACCGCTCACGTCGACCGGCACGCGCGGTTTCAGGCCGAGCGCACGCTCCAGCACGCTCGCATCCGGATGATTCGCGGCTTCGCTCTCGGCGAGCACGCCCGCGTCGATCATCCGCTGCACGACGCTGTGATCCTTCGTCAGCCGACGCAGCACGCCGCGTCGGTCCAGCAGATACGCGCGGCTGTCGCCGACGTGCGCGAGCATGATCCGCTCGCCTGCCGCGAGCAGCGCGACGACGGTTGCGCCCATGCCCGCCGTCAGAGGATTGGGCATCTGGCCACGCGCGTAAACGGCGGCGTTGGCCGCCTGCAGCGCGTGCTCGAGCACCGCGCCAGCGCTCTGCAGCGAACCCAGGCCTTGCAGTTCGCCCTGCATCACTTGCACCGTGAGGCTCGCCGCCGTCGCGCCGCCCGCATGGCCGCCCATGCCGTCGGAGACGACGAAGATGTCCGCCGCGCTCGCGCGAATCCAGCTCATGCGATCCTGGTTCTCACTGCGCACGTACCCCGTCTCCGAGCGTTGTCCGACCGACCATAGGCACGCATTGGCATGCGTTGCGCCGGACTGTGCGCGGGGACCGTCGACGGCGAGTGCGCCCTCGATGCTGCTCGCTTCGTGCACGGCTCGCTCCCGAACGTGGTTCATGGCACCGGCCGCTCGAAGCGCTCGTCCGAGCGACTGGCTACGCTCGCCTCACCTGCGCGGCGCAGCTCCCATGTCGTATGGCCGAAGCGAATCTGGTCGCCGGGTGAGAGCGTCACTACCTGCTTCACGCGCGCGCCGTTGAGAAAGGTGCCGTTGCTCGAACCGAGATCACGGAGATAGAGCGTCCCCGACTCGAAGCGGATGTTGGCGTGCTTGCGCGACACATGGTAGTCACGCACGATCAGATCATTCGCTTCGTCCCCGCCGATTTGCACATTGGGCTTTTCGATCGCATAGGAATTGATCGCGCCGCGCACCCCTTCGTTGACAAGCAGCGCGGCGGGACGGCCGCGCGAGGGCGGCGGAAACATCATGCCGATGCGGGTGGCCTGGCGTTGCTGCTTCGGCTCGGGCGGACGCGTTTCGTCGGGCGGCGGCACGGGCACATGCTTCCTGCGCAGCGTGTAGGCAAGTGCGGAGAGCGTCGTCGCTAGCCCGATCAGCACGCTGAAGCCGGACTTCACGTCGATCTTCACGGAACCGATCCTGATGGCGCTACCGTGCGCGGAGGATGTCGGGTTCGCGGCTTCCGTCTTCGACGCTGCCTGGTGCACGCTCGCGGGCGCGGCTTGCGCGGCCGACGCAACGGCCGGCGATGGTGAAGGCGACGGTTGAGCAGCGGCCGGCGCGGGCGCGGCAAGCGCGGCGCGAATTGGCATCAGCACGGGCGGCGCACCCGCGGCCGCCGCGTAGACGAGTTGGGCCGATTGCAGCGGCGGCATGCCCGGCGCCGCCTTGTAGTGAAATCTGACGTCGTAGGCCGGTGCGGGCGCGGTGCCGAGATCGTTGCGTAGTGCTTCGACGAGACTCGATGGACTCGTCGCGAGCACGAATGCACCGCTGCTCCTGTTTGCGAGCGTCGCGAGCCCCGACGATGTCTTTTGCGCCGATTGCCCGAACGCGATCGCATCCATCGGCAGGCCGCGCCCCTGCAAGAGCACCGAGAGCACGTCGGAGCGCGTCTGGCTGCCTTCGTCCTTGCCGTCGGTGATGACGATAAGACGCTTCGGCCCTCGCAGCGGCAGATTGGCCAGCGTCGAGGAGCCAATGTTGAGCGCGTCATAAAGGCGTGTCTTGCCGTCGCGTCCGGTTTCGGCGCGGATTGCGTCGACGGCTTCGATGACGGGCGCGGACTCGCTGTAAAAAGGCGTGGGCGCGGGCGTATCGGAGCCGAACGACATCAACGCGATGCGCAGGTCCGGGCGCGGCCGGGCGAGTACGTCCTTCAGCGCGGCCTTGATCGCCGGCACCGCCGAATCCATCGAGCCGCTGCGGTCCACGCACAGCAGCACTGCGGTGGCGAGATCGGGCGGCAGCGCATTGGCCGCTTCGACGGACTGCGCCGGAACCCTGGTCGGGGCCGTGTCCGCACTCGGCAATTGCAGGGTGAAGGCGTCGGCTGAGGGCACCGCGCCCGGCGCGCGCACCGTCACCGTGACGTTGCCCGGTTCCGGCTGGCTGACCGCGACGGCTTGCAGAGGCGCGCCGCACGCGGTGGCGGTCACGAGGCCAAGAGCGAGACCGGAGGCGCCCGAGGACAGCATGCGCAATGCCGATTTGAATAGTCGATGTGACACGATGCCTCCGCTCGTAGCCGGGGTGCGGATAAGTCGGGTGCGCAAGGCCAACGCCTTCGCGCCTGTCTGTGCCTGGGTTCGCCGGGACGGCCGCATCCGTATCAGGACGTGCGATGTTTGATTAAGTACCTGGGTTAACTCAACATTCGCCGCGAGCTTTTCATGCTGCTTGCCAAATGGATCAAGACTGTGTGAAAGCGCAAAAGTACTCAGTTTTTGCGTGTCCCCTTACCATTTCAGGGTTGTGCCATGCCAATGCAGATCGATCTTGGGGGGCGAGTTTTTCAATTGCGGCCTTCTACCCGCGATTTACACACGGGGCGCTCTCTATCGCGATGCGCCGGGATCCCAACATGACCTGCAAGTAGAGATCGAGCACATCGGATAGACGTTGCCGACATCGATACGTCGAGCCTGGCCACGCATCCGCAGCTGCCCGGCATCCGAAGGTGCGTCATCTATCTCTGTAGTGGTCCGTCACCCGTTGGTGTTGAACAGAAAGTTAGGAAGCCGTACTACACGTCATGACGATGTGTGGCACCGGACCAAGCTCAAGCGAGAGGTAAGCATGCTAGACGATCTCGACGAGACACTCGCCGCATTGCTGAAGAGCGAGCTGTCGCCCGGCCTCGCGCATCAGATCCAGGTGAGCTTCGAGGCACCCGACGATCAGTTCCCGCCGCAATCGGTCACGACGCCCGCCATCGACCTGTTTCTTTACGACGTGCGAGAGAACACCGAGTTGCGCAGCCACGAATTTCAATTCGATCGCCGCGAGGACGGCAGCGTGCTGCGCACCATGGCGCCCGTTCGCGTTGACGCTTCCTATCTGATTACCGCGTGGCCGCGTGAAGGTCTCGCGAGTCCGGCGGAGGACGAGCATCGCCTGCTTGGCGAAGTGATGCGCGTGCTGTTGCGGCATCACGTGCTTCCGGAGGAGGTGTTGCACGGCAGCCTGAAGGACAGCGACATGCCGCTGCCCGTCAGCGCTTTGCAGCCGGGGCGCCTGCAAAGCCTGGGCGAGTTCTGGCAGGCGATGGGCGGCAAGCCGAAGGCCGCGATCAACTACACCGTTACGTTGTTAGTCGATGTGGGCAAGGTCAAGAAGATCCAGCTCGTCAAGGAGCCGGTGTTCTACTACGACCCCCGCATGCGCGGCGAGTCGCCGCCCGCGCCCTGAGCGCCGGCGGACGGCTTTCGATCCGCTTCATCTCAGGCTCTTCTCGTTATCGGCGAGTGTCGATTGCAGTATTGACTGAAAGAGGACTGCTCCATGTCAAGCTCTACCTATCAAGCACCGGGCGTATACGTCGAGGAAGTGCCGTCCGCGCAGCAACCGATCGCGGGCGTTGGAACCAACGTGGTCGGCTTCATCGGCGTGATGCCGAGGAAGATCTATATTCCGGTGCCAAACCCGGACTACGACCCGGTGGTCGCGCGCGCCGCGCACGCGATTGCGGCGCTCGTCGAGCGGCGCGTGCAGTTGCAGAAGGCGGGCAAGCTCGATGCGAAGGCGGAGGAGCACATCCAGCCTCAGCAAGATATGGCGACGCAGGTCATGAAGACCGCGCTCGACGCCAAGGATGCCGAGTTGGCGGAAGAGAAGCGCAAACTGGCCGAGGCAGAGGCGGAGGTCACTACGACAAAAACTGCGCTAGACGCCGCCAACACGGCTGCGGAAGAGAAAAAAACGGCGCTCGACAACGCAACCGGCGACAAGAAGGACGCCAGGCAGGCATCGACCGACGCCAATCGCGCACGCAGCGGAGCACAGGATGCGCATCAAAAAGCGCTCGACAAGGCTGACGCACTAAACAAGTCCGTCGACAATATGACCAAGGCGCTGAACGAGGCGCGCGCCGCGTTCGAAGCGGCGTCCGCGCCGACGCCCGCGCCGGCACCGGCTCCCGCTCCCGTGGCTGGCGATCAATCGACGCCGGGCGCGACGGTGGATGAGCCTATCGAAGCGCCACTGGACGACGAAGCGTTCGAGAATCGCGATGTCGATGCGGCCATGATCGCGCCTTCGTTCCTGAGGCCCTACATTCTTCAGGAATTCGAAATCAAGGCCGATCCGTTCGAAACCAAGTTTTGCACCAACTTCACCGAATATACGCAGCGCTTCGGCACGTTCTCCGCGTACAAGGGCGAGCCCGACCAGCCTTATTCGAATCCGGACAAGTGGATTTTCGGACCGTATTTCCCGGGGCACCACGCACTGACGCACGCGGTCAACGGCTTTTTCAAGAATGGCGGGACGAAGGCGTACATCGCGCGCATCGAGGATGCCGCGGACCTGGATAAGGTTCTGGAGAAGTTCAGGTCGATCGACGATCTCGCGATCATCACGGCGCCAGGGCTGCCGCGCAATTCCGACACGTGGGAAGCGCTGATGTCGCACGCCGAGAACCGGGAGAACTGCTTCGCGATCCTCGACGCGCCAGACGTCGTCAACGATGGCAACGACGAGGACCTCTATCTGCAGAATCTGTCGTATTCGAGTACCGATTCGCTTTTGCCGCGCCCGAGCAAAAACGCCGCGTTCTACTTTCCGCACATCGAGGTGGTCGATCCTGCCAAACAGTTGCAGGACTCGGACTCGCAGCGCAAGGTCGGCCCGAAATACCGCGGACGCACGTATGTCGCGCCGAGCGGACATATCGCCGGTATCTATGCGCGCACCGATGAGGAGCGCGGCGTGCACAAGGCGCCGGCCAACTGCGTGGTGCGCGGGGCGCTGGAGGTGAAGTACTACATCAGCAAGCCGATTCAGTCAGAGCTCAATCCGCAAGGGGTCAATGCGCTGCGAATCATGAACAACGCGGTGACGGTGTGGGGCGCGCGCACCATTGGCGGGGACGCCAACGGCGAATGGAAGTACGTACCGGTGCGGCGCCTGTTCCTGTTCCTGCAGAAGTCGATTGAGATGGGCACACAGTGGATCGTCTTCGAGCCGAACGACGAGGCACTGTGGGGCAAGATCCGCCTCAACATCACCGCGTTCCTCACCAATGTGTGGCGCACGGGCGCGCTATTCGGCACGACGCCCGACCAGGCCTTCTACGTCAAATGCGATGCCGAGCTGAATCCGCCCGAAGTGCGCGACGTGGGGCAGGTGATCACGGAGATCGGCGTGGCCATCGTGCGGCCGGCGGAATTCGTGATCTTCCGCATCACACAGTCGACTGGCATCGGGCAGTCGTGAGCCCGGGTGACGAGAACGCGTGGCTATGAACGGCGGGACCGATCATGAAGCTTGAATCGTTGGCTGAGCAGGGCACGCAGTCGCTGCGCACGCCTGGCCTGTACATCGAGTGGCGCTCGCGGGGGCTCGCGGCGCGGCACGGACTGAGCGGCGGCGTGCCCGTGTTCATCGGCTTCGTCGCACCGGGTGCGTTTCCGGCAGATGCGCCGCGCGCGCTCTGGTTCGACCGCTGGGAACGCTTCGCGCGCATCTTCAACGCCGATATCGGCGCGAGCACGTTCCTGATGCACGCGGTGCGCGGCTTTTTCGAGAACGGCGGCGAACGCTGTCTCGTCGTGCCCCTGCAGGCGGCGCGCGGCGACGAAGCCGCGCGCCTGCTCGCGGCGCCGCTCGAGAACGGCGGCTTTCTCGAGGACGTCGAGCAGATCGATCTCGTCTGCGTGCCGGATGCGATGTCGCCGCTGCTCGGCGATTCGCCGAACTCTCGCGACGCGATCCTCGCGGTGCAGACGAGTGCCATGGAGCACTGCGCGCGCATGGGCAATCGATTTGCGGTGCTCGATGCGATGCCCTCGGACGAACAGAGGGGCGACATCGCCGTGGACGAGCGCAAGCGCGCCTCGCTCGATGCCGTCATCAAGCAATGGCAGACGCTGCCCGCGCAGCACGGCGCGCTGTATTTCCCGTGGATCGACACGAATCCGATCGTGAGGTTTGCGGCGAAACAGGATTGGCAGCCGACCGTGCGCGTTCCGCCGTGCGGGCACATCGCGGGCGTCTATGCGCGCTGCGACCGGCGCGAGGGCGTCTTCAGGCCGCCAGCCAACGAAGTGCTCGAAGGCGTGCTCGATCTTGAATTCGATCTGGCGGACACCGATCAGGCCGCGCTCAACCAGGCGGGCATCAATTGCCTGCGCGAGCGGCCGGGTTGGGGTTTGCGCGTGTGGGGCGCGCGCACGCTCTCTAACCGGCCCGAGCTGCGCTACGTCAACGTCACGCGGCTTCTGCTCGCGATCAGGCGCGAGCTTGAATATCACCTGCGCGATCTGATGTTCGAGCCGAACAGCCCCACGCTGTGGAAAGCCGTTTCCGAGAGGCTCGAAGGCTATTTCAGCGATCTGTTTCGCGCGGGCGCGCTCAAGGGCGGCGATCAGGCCGAGGCGTACTTCGTAAAGTGTGACGCGGAAACCAATCCGCGTGAGGAGCGCCTGGCGGGTCGCGTGAGCGCGATGGCGGGGCTCGCGGCCGCGGCGCCCGCGGAGTTCGTCATCGTGCGCATCACGCAGAGCGCCGATGGCGTGAGCGTGGCGGGACCGGAGTTGCAGGTGTGAGTCGGATGGACTTTCAATCAACGCAGGCGGTGTGAAGGAGAGAGGAACATGGCAACCGGAGAACGTAGAGACCCGTTTCGCGGCTTCAAGTTTCGCGTGCAGATCGGCGGTATTCAGAGGGCAGGCTTCAGGGAAGTGTCCGGGCTCGATGCGGCTACGGACTCCATCGACTATCGCGAAGGGGACGACAAGACGCTCACGATACACAAGCTGCCGGGCCTCAAGAAGTTCGCCAATATTACGTTGAAGCGCGGCATCAGCAACGATCTCGACTTGTGGAAATGGCGCAAGCAGGTGATGGACGGCAAGATCAAGGAAGCGCGCCAGAACGGCTCGATCATCCTGATGGACGATGAAGGCAACGACGTCGCGCAATGGGACTTCATCGCGGCATGGCCGACCAAATGGACCGGGCCGGGATTCAACGCCACCGCGAACGAAGTGGCCATCGACACCATCGAGCTCACGCACGAAGGACTGGATCGCACCAAATGAACATGCAGACCGAATTCAGCTTCACGCTGCCGCACGGCTTCGTGGATGCCGACGGCATCGTGCATCGCGAGGGCGTGATGCGCCTGGCCACCGCCAGCGACGAAATCGCGCCGATGAAAGATCCTCGCGTGCAGAGCAATCCCGGCTATCTCGCGGTGATTCTGCTCTCGCGCGTAGTGAAGCGTCTGGGCGACTTGCCGCAGGTCAATCCGCGTGTGATCGAGGAACTGTTCGCCGCTGATTTCGCGCATCTGGAAGATCTGTATCGGCGCATCAACACGAATGGCCATGACAGGCTGACCGTCGTGTGCCCTGGCTGCGAGAAGAGATTCGAGGTGGAGGTCGACCCCACGGGGGAGCGATAGGCTACCGCCCGGAGCAGTTGTACGAGGAGGTAGCCTACCTGGCCTATCACGTTCACTGGCCCCACGCGCAACTGATGACGCTCGATCATCGCGAGCGCCGGCGCTGGGTGAGCGAGGTCGCGAAAATTAACGAACGGATCAACGACGAGGCCGAACGCCGCGAGCGCGATCCATGGGAGTAGTGTCGTGCTGACCAGCAATACCACACCCGATGACTTCTATCTGGCCTTCGCGTATTCGGTGATGATCGATCAGAAAACCATCGCCGGATTCGCTGAAGTGTCGGGACTCGCGATGGAGACGGAAGTCGAGACTTATCGCGAGGGCGGATGGAACAACGGCGAGCATCAACTCGCCGGGCCGACGAAATACAGCTCGCGTATCGTGCTCAAGCGCGGCTTTGGCGACATTCCGTATCTCTGGAATTGGTATCTCGGTGTGATGAAGGGCACCATCCAGCGCCGCGACGTGACTCTCACGATCAACTGCGTGAACGGCGCGCACGGCGACGACAACGCTCCGAATTGGGTATTCCGCAAGGCTTGCCCGGTGAAGTGGACGGGCCCCGAACTGCGCGCGGCGACTTCGGCGATCGCGTTCGAGACGGTCGAACTCGTACATCAGGGATTGATGCTATGAGCGACGATAAAAACTTCGGCGCGTCGCTGTGGCGGCAGCACACGACGACGGCGCTGTCGGCGCAGGCGCGCGATGGCGCGCGGGTATCGTTCGGCGAGGCGCTTCATGCGCGTCATATGCAGTTTTCGCAGCTGCTGATGCGGCGCGCAGGCGAGCGTGGGCAGGGCGCAGGCGTACAGCGCACATTCGTGGTGGCGCGGCGAGTGGCTTCGGTTTCCGGCTCCGGTGGGGATGACGCGAGCGCATCTGCTGTCGCGGATGGGGCGGGCGAACTCGCCACGCGTGCGGCTTCGGATGTAGCCGTCCCGTTGCTGCATGAAGGCTCGGCCGCTGCACGGCAGGACAGCCGATCAGCGAAGGACGAGCGTGCGGTCTCGAAGCATCTGGCTGAGGCGGCTGCCGTCGTGTCAAGACGCGCGCGGGAATCGGGCGGCGATGCCGCGCCTGGTTCGGACCCTGCGGCTTCGCATGAAGTGGCGGCGCGCGGCGCGGAAGTATCAGACCGGTATGCATCTGGCCATGCGGGCCCATCGAGCGCTCCTGTTACGTCCGGATCGCTCGTGCCGCGCGTCCCGGTTTCCTCATCCGGATCGATGCCGTCTGCCGGCATGGTCATGCGTTCGGCACCTGAGACGCACTCCATCAAGCGAACGTCGCCGACGCCGCTTGCTATCGCGCTCGCGGCCGTAGCTCGCATCGGGTCACCGATCGTGCTGCACGCCGCACATGATTTGTCCGGGCGTCCTTGTGCGCCCGAGCATGCGCGTGTCGAAATATCGCCGGATAAGCATGCTCGTCACGATGCGGTGTCTGCTGCAGCGGATAGTTTCATACATGGGCAGATGCAATGTGGCCCGTCGATGCCGGTCGGTGCGCCCGACATCGACGCACACGGCGCGACGGATCGTCTGGCGGACGCGCAAGTCATGCGGCAAGCGGCTATGACGGTCACGCACGAACTACCGATTGCTTCGCTCATACCTGATGCCGCAAGTTGCGCGATCTTGCCGGAAAGTGGTGGTGCAGTGGCGCGTGCATCGACGGGTGGGGCTCCGGTCGAAGGCGCTGTGCGGTCGGCTCAGCGGTTTGGTGCGTCGATCGAGCGTGCCGCGCCGCCCTTCGCGGCTCATCCGCTCGCGCGTGCGGTGCTGTCCGCCTCCGGTTCTACGCAACTCATCGCGGCGGGTCCGCTTTCGCCGATACCAATGGTTTCGAAGCAAGCGCTGTCTTCGTTATCGGCGCCGTCTGCCGGCGTGGATCGGCTGGCTCGCGCGCACGAGGTTGTTGCGGCGACGAATTACATCGCTGATCGCGCTGCGTCGAAGATGCTGACGACGGAAGCACGCGCGCCTTCGAGCCACGCCCAAAAACCGGCAACGCCGCATGCAACCTGCTGCGCCGCCGAGCCGATGCCCGAACATGCGGCATTGGCTTTGCTACGCGCGGTCGTCGCGCCGACGAGCGGCCCTGATGTGTCGAGCGCATCGAATGCGAAGAGCACCAACAGCGTGTCAAACATTGCTCAGGTATCGAGGATAGAAGATGCGTCGAGAACGGCCGCTGCATCGAACACGCCGGGTGTATTGAGAACATCGAGTGCGTCAAGCGGGTCTTCGGCTCGATACGGTGCATTAGAAGCACCTCTGTCGCGCATCTCGATCGCAAGCGCCGCTCACACCGCGGTGGCGCCGCCGCCTCTCGCACGCGCATTCGAACGCTCCGATCGCATCGAAGCGCCGCAAGGCGAAGCCATAGCGCGCCTCGAACCGAAGGCGTTTCCGGTGCGAGATGCCGTCGTCTCGCATCGTTCGCAATCGATCGAACCTCCGGCGGGCGCATCGATCGTCATGAAGGAGACACCGCTTTCGAGCTCGATTCGCGTTGCCGCCGATGCAAGCCGCCAACCGCATCCATCGACGCCGGTTCGTGACACCACGTGGCGGCCGTCGAGCGCCGTCGACGGTCAAACACAACGGCCGCTCACGCACTGGACGACTCATCAGGCAAGTGCGATCGACGGCCAAATGCAACTGCCTCTTACGCACGCCACGGCAACAGGTGCGAACGCCACCGGCCGGGAGGCGCAACTGCTGCTCACGCACTTCGAGGCAACGGACGCGAGCGCGATCGACCACGATCGGCAGCCGCCCCGACACACCCCGTCATTGCCAGCAATCGCATCGCGCGCGATCCACACGAAGCCAGTCGACGGCGCATCACCGCGCAAGCCCGCGATGAACGTCGTGCAACGCACACCAGCGACGAGCGTCACCGTCAAGCCGCAAGCCGCCGTGTGCCAGACGGCCAGATTACCGCTGCGTGTCGCTAGAGAGCCGCGTGACCCACGCGAAACATGCTCCGATGGAGTACCTGTCGCGGCATGGACCGAGCGCGGGATCGCACCGGCAAGCCCTGCGAGTGACCCCGCGCTCATCGACCGCGCCGCCGAGCAGTACGGCGTGATTTCCCCTGTTACGCACGTCACGCGCGACGCTGGCGCCCCAGCGACGGCCAGCACTCCGCCGACCGCGAGCGTCAGCGCCGACACACCAGCAACGGCAGCCGCAGGCTCAGCCGCGAACCCAGGCGCAGACGCCAGCGAAATCGCCGAACAAGCCTGGCAGTTGATCCTCGACAAGCTCGCCATCGAACAGGAACGCCGGGGGTATACATCATGGGCCTAGCGAAGATGGTCATTCAGGTCGAGGTCGGCCAGGGCGAGAAGGACGTGCGCTTCGACGAGCACAGCGAAACCAACATAGAGGTCAAGTTCAACCCGAAGACGCTGTCGGTCTCGCGCTCCGTGAGCTGGCAAAGTCAGAACGCGGCCAAGCGCGACACCCCCGAGCTGCATTACACGAGCGGGGACCCGGCGACGCTCTCGGTCGATCTGTTCTTCGACACCTACGACTCGGACAAGCCCATGGAACAGAAGGACAGCGTGTTCGCCGAAACGAAGAAGTTGCTCGCGCTCGCGGCTGTGGCGGGCGATAAGCATCGTCCGCCCGTGTGCCGCCTGCAATGGGGCACGCAGGCGGTATTCTTCCAGGGCGTGCTCATGCAGATCGATCAGAACTATACGATGTTCACCGAACTCGGCACGCCCGTGCGCGCCACGCTCAAATGCTCGTTCAAGCAATGGCGCTCGAACATCGACGATCGCAAGAAGCAGAATCTCATGTCCGCTGACGTCGCCAAGGTCTGGACCGTCAGGCGCGGGCAGACGCTCGCCAGCATCGCCGCGCAGGAGTATGCCGATGCGAGTCGCTGGCGTGACATCGCGGCGGCCAACGGCATCGACGATCCGCTCGCGCTGGCGCCAGGCTCGACGATCCTGCTGCCGCCGGTGCGCCCGAGCGCCTCGCGCGTCATGAGAGCGGAGGACATCCTGTGAACGCGCGCACCGGCTTCGATACGCTCGCGCCCGAGTTTGGACTGAAGATCAATGGCGCGCCGCTGCCGGAAGCTGCGACGGCCGACCTGATCGACGTGTGCGTGCTCGAGGATGTCGATGCGATGAGCATGTTCACGTTTTCGCTGACCTGCTGCGACACCGCGCAGATGAAAGTGAAGTGGGTCGACGAAGCGATCTTTCGCGAGGGCAATCCCGTCGAGATCGAGATCGGCTATCGCGACCACCGGCAGGTGATCTTCAGCGGCGAGATCACCGGCCTCGAACCGACCTTTCTCGAAAACGCGCCCCCGACGCTCACCGTGCGCGGTTACGACCGGCGTCATCGGTTGATGCGCGAGCGCAAGACGCGCTCGTACACCAACGTGAAGGACAGCGACATCGCCAGTCAACTTGCGGGCGGCGCGGGATTGAAACCGCAAGTCGAGGACTCGAAGGTCACGTTGCCCTACGTGTTCCAGCACAACCAGACGGACCTCGAATTCCTGCTCGCACGCGCGAAACGCATCCATTACGAAGTGGTCGTCGATGACCGTTCGCTGATCTATCGCCCGCGCAAGATCGACGCGAGCGAGACGCTCACGCTGCGGCCCGAGATCGAGCTGCTCGAATTCCGGCCGCGCATGTCGACGATGGGGCAGGTGCAGGAAGTGCTTGTCAAAGGCTGGGACCCGAAGAGCAAGAAGGAAATCGTCGGCCGCTCGGGCGCGGGAGACGAAGCCGGCCTGATGGCGGGCAAGAAGTCGGGACCGTCGAGCGTGGCAAGCATCTTCGGCAGATCGGGCGGCGCGAGCGTGTGCGCGCCTGTGCAGAACCAGGCCGATGCCGATCTGATGGCAAAGCAGCGCTTCGGCGAAATGGCGCTCGGCTATATCCGTGGCGATGGCGTGTGTATCGGCGATCCGCGGATGCGCGCGGGCATCGTCGTGAAAATCGAAGGGCTCGGCGATCGCTTCAGCGGGCTCTATTACGTGACGAGCACCGAGCAGCGCTTTTCGCTCAAGAAAGGCTATCGCGTGCGCTTCGCCGCGCGGAGGAACGCGACATGATGCACGACCAACTTCTGCACAGCCTGCTCGCACACGCTGGCAGCGAAGGGCGCTATTACGGCGTGGTGGTCGGCGTCGTGACGAACAATCAGGATCCGGATGGCATGCATCGCGTCAAGGTGCGCTTTCCGTGGCTCAATCAGGACGACGAGAGCAACTGGGCGCGAGTCGCCACGATGATGGCCGGCAACGGGCGCGGTGCGTATTTTCTGCCCGAAGTAGACGACGAAGTGCTGGTCGCGTTCGAGCATGGCAGCGTCGAACATCCATTCGTGGTCGGCTCGCTGTGGAACGGCAAGGACGTCGCACATGAATCGAACGCCAACGGCAAGAACGACAACCGCGGCTTCAAGTCGAGAAGTGGGCACATCGTGCGCCTGTCCGATGCGGCGGGCGACGAGAAGATCGAGATCATCGACAAGACCGGCAACAACAAGATCACGATCAGCGCATCGGGCAACACCATCGCGATCGAGGCGCGGGGCGATATTTCGATCCGCTCGGCGGCGGGCAAACTCACGCTCCAAGGCATCGGCATCGAGATCGATTCGAAGGCGGACGTCAAGATCAGCGCGATGTCCACGCTCGACATGACATCCACCGGGCCGATGAGCATTTCCGGCGCGCTAGTGAAGATCAACAGCTAAGGAGGGGAAGGACATGCCAGCACAGGTGCTAGGAGTCGGTTGGGAGTTCCCCGTCGCGCTGAGGGACGAACGCATCGGAGTCGCGCGCTATGAGGAGTGCGTGCGGCAATCGATCTTCCTGATCCTTTCGACGGCGAAGGGCGAGCGCGTGATGCGCCCGGACTTCGGCTGCGGCCTGCACGACCTGGTGTTTAGCGTGAATGGGCCATCCACCCAGGGCATGGCGGAGTTTCATGTGCGCGAGGCGCTCGAGAAGTGGGAGCCGCGCATCGACGTGATGCAGGTGCAGGCATCGGGCGTGGGCGGCTACGGCGAGCAGTTGCTAATCGAAATCGACTACCGCGTGCGGCTCACGGACAACCGCTTCAATCTCGTCTATCCGTTCTACCTCGACAGGCCGCTCACGTGACGCTCGCCCATGCACCTTTCGTGACGCAGGAACGCACGGCGGCCGCGATCGACGCCGTGGTCTCGGACGCGTTCGAGCTTCGCGACAGCGGGGACGATGCGAGCGCCGCCGATCCGCTGCGGCATGCGCTCACGCGCGTCTTCGCGCACTACTGCGCGGTGATGACGGAGCGCCTGAACGCGGCGCCCGTCGCGCATCTGGCCGCGTTCGTCGAGATGCTCGACAGCGGACAAAACGGGCGCGAGCCGGCCACGCCCGCGTACGCGCCTCTCGCGTTCAAGGCGGCGCAGGCGGGCGAGGGCGCACCCGTGCCCGTGGTCCCGAAGTTCACCGAAGTCGCTGCGCCGGGCTCGGGCGGGCGGGCGCAGCCGGTCGTGTTCCAGACCACGGCGGATCTCGAAGTGCTGCGTGCGGAGGCCATGCGCGCCGTCTGGGTCGATGCACACGCGGGCACACTCGCCGATGCGAGCGCGGCCGTTTCGCCGCAAGGCCTACGCGATGGCGAATCGCTTGGCACCCATGCGCAGCCCATCGTGCGGGCGATGCACATCGGGCATCGGGCGTTGTTCTGCGCGCCCGATCTCGCCGGCTTCTCGCTCGATGTGCGGATCGCGCGCGCTCAGGTGCCGACAGAACCGCTTTCGCTGCAATGGGGCATGTGCGGGCCAGATGGCTTCGTTCAGTTCGATCCGTCGAGCGATACGACGCACGGCTTCACGAAGAGCGGAACTGTCGTCTTCAGCGCGCCGCCAACGTGGCAGGCGAGCAAGCTGCACGGCGTCGAGAACGGCTGGCTCACGTGCCGTTTGCGCGCCAATGCGAACGCGCCCGGCACCGGCAGCTCGACGATCACCGGCCTCGCGATTTCCGCTGATCGCGCGCTTACGGCAGCCACGCTCGATACCGCACTGTCGAACCGCGTGCCCGTCGATCTGACGCGCGACTTTTATCCGTTTGGCGAGCGGCCGCGCTTTAACGACGTGCTCTATCTGGCGTCGAAGGCGTTCTCCGTGGCGGGCGCGCGCGTCGTGCTCACAATCGAGCTGACGAATCCAGCCGATGCCGCGCCCGGCGCCTCGCCGATTCCGCCCGTGAGCCGTGACGGCGCGCCGCGTGTGAGTTGGGAAGCGCACACCGCAAGCGGCTGGCGCCCGGTCTCCGTCGACGATGCCACGCAGGCCTTCACGAAGAGCGGCACGGTGAGCTTCGCGGTGCCGGCCGACGCGGTTCCGGCGACCATCAACGGCGCCGCCGAAGGCTGGCTGCGCGCCCGGCTCACGTCGGGCAACTATCGCGTGAGCACGACATCGGCGGAAAACTTCGCCGTGCCGATGGACGCGCCGCCTTCGATCGAGCGCATCGGCGTTGCGATGTCGCTGCACGCGGGACCGATGGCGCCGCAAGAGATCATCGTCGAGAACGGGCTGACGTGGGCGCGCCCGGCTTTGGGCGAGACCGGCGAGCGAGCCGCGTTCCAGCCGTTTCGATCGCTCGATCAGACTGCGCGCGCGTTGTACGTCGGACTGCGTGCGCTGCCTGAACAGCTTGCTGGCCGCAATCTGAGCCTGTATGTCGGCATGGCGCAGCACGGCGCGCGCGCGATCTATCGCGACGATGAAGCTTCCGGCCACGGCGCGGACAAGCCGCGCTGGCAAGTATCGAACGCAGAGGGCTGGCGCGACTGCGAATCCATCGATACGACGGGCGGCTTGCGGCATCCGGGCTATGTCCAGGTGAGCATCGCGCACGGCGGCATCGCGCCATGGCACGACACGCTGCTCGACGCCGATCAGGCGCTGCTCTGGCTGCGCGTGCTGTTCGACGCAGCCGACGAGGACGCTCCGCCGATCCGCCGGATCGTGCTCAACGCGGTACCCGCCGTGCAGGCGCTGCGCTTCGAACACGAGCTGCTCGGCTCGGCGACGCAGCGCCCTTCGCAGACGTTTAGAACCGCGCGTGCCCCCGTGGTCGACGGCGAGCTGCGCGTCGAAGTGTGCGAAACCGATACCGGCTCGGCGCGCGACTGGGTGCGCTGGAATCGCGTCGACGATTTCACGGCAAGCGAGCACGACGCGCGCGACTTCGTGCTGGACGGGATGACCGGTACCCTGCGCTTCGGCGATGGCCGGCGCGGGCGGATGCCTCCCGCCGGCGGTAACAACGTACGCATCAGCTACAGCGCGGGAGGCGGCGCGCAGGGCAATCAGCCGCCACTGGCCATCACGCAATTGCACACGACGGTGCCGTATGTCGCTTCGGCGGCGAATTGCGATTGGGCGAGTGGCGGACAGGACGCTCCCGACGATCACGCGGTGCGCCGTGCGTCGCTCGCGCGCCTGCGTCATCGCGGCCGCGCGGTCTGCCGCGACGACTACGCCGATCTCGCACTGCGCGCGTCGCCGGAAGTCGCGCGCTCGGCGTGCATCGGCGGGCGCGACGTGTCGACCGGCGACGCGCGCGGACAGGCGGCGCTCGGCGTCGTCAGCGTAATCGTCGTGCCGCACGGCACGGATCGCGCGCCGCAGCCGACGCTCGCACTGCTCGCGGCGGTGAAGCGCTATCTGGAAGCGCGCGCGCCGGCGGGCGTCGAACTGGTCCTGGCGGGGCCGCTTTACGTGCAAGTCTGCGTCGATGCCGAACTTGCCGTCGCCGATGATGCGTCGCCGGAGCGCGTGCGCGTGGCTTGCGCGGCGCGCTTCGATGCGTATCTGCATCCGTTGAGGGGCGGTGACGCGGGCCACGGCTGGCGCTTCGGCGTCGAGCCGCATGCCTCCGATCTGCTGGCCTGTCTCGATGCGATCGAAGGCATCGAGGCAGTGCGCGCGCTGCGCCTGAGCTTCATCGAGCCCGGACCCGGCGTGCGAGCGCGCGGTGATTTCCTGATCTGCGCGGGCAGTCATTTCATCCAGGCGAGCCGCTGATCATGTCCACGCCCGCAGTCGATACCGGTTTCAGCGCGCCGAAAACGCCTATTGTCGTCGAGCGCGATTACGACACGCTCGTGCATGAAGGCATGGCGTTGGTGCCGGTGCATGCGCCCGAATGGACCGACCACAATCCGTCCGATCCGGGCGTCACGCTGATCGAGTTGCTCGCTTATTTCACAGATGCGCTGTTGTATCGCATCGGCCGCGTCACGCCCGCCGCGAAGCTGCAATTCCTGCGGCTGCTGAAGGGCGCGCCGCATCACGATATCGTGCCGCTCGTCACGCAGCCCGACGGTGTGGTCGATCTCGCCGCCGAACTTTCGCGCGCCATCGGCGACACGGTGAGCGCGCTCTCGCAGATGGAATGCGCGATCACACCCGCAGACTTCGAGCGCTTCGCCCGCGCGGCGGCGGCGCTTGAGTTGCCGGGTCGTGCGATCGGCGCGCGCTGCATCGCGAACGTCAATCTGGGCGGTGAGCGGGTGCATGGAACCGACGCCAGCAGGCAGGCACGCGGACATGTGAGCGTCGTGCTGGCGCTGCCCGCCGATGTGCCCGACGACGTCGCCATGCACGTGCGCGAAAAAGTGAGCCGCGATCTCGCGTCGCGGTCCCTGTTGACGACGCGACTTTCGGTCGTTGCGCCAGCCGTGCTGCATGTGTCGATCGCCTTCGCGGTGGCGCCGTTGCCAGGCGTATCGCTCGACGAGGCGCATGTGAGCATCGACGACGTACTCGCGGGCCGCTTTGGCAACGCGAAGGCGGTGAGCCTCGGCGGCACGCTCCAGCTCGCGTCGATCGCGAGAACAATCGATGCCGCGCCCGGGATCGACTATGTCGAGGACGTCACCGTGCTCGATGCGACGAGCGACCCTCAACTGCAGGCGCGCGGCGTCGGCGTGCAGATAGGCGCAGTGGCGACGATCGGCGTCGACACGGTGCTCGGTGGCCCCGCGCATCTGTCCGATGACGCGTTCGCGCGCTTCGTACGCGATAGCGGCGGCATGCTCGCTTCGGTGCTGCTCAAGCCTTGGGAGCAACTGCGGCTGACGGTGTCGCGCGCACACGTGACGCTCATCGATGCCGGCGTGAACGATCGCGCGCGTCGGATGCGTCATCGGGGAGGCGGCCATGAATGACACCGCTGGGCGCTTGCTGGCCGCGCTCCCCGCGATCTATCGCGGCACCGGCGGCAACCAGTTGCGCGCGCTGCTCACCGCGTTCGAGCGCATGCTGCTCGCGAGTGGCAACGCGAACGAGCCTGCCATCGCCGACGAGATCGACGCGATTCCGAGTCTTTTCGCGCCGCTCGGCGTGAAGCCGAGCGCATGCCGGCAAACCATCAATGGGCCCGCCAGCATCCAGAATGAAGCGTGCCCGCCCGCGCCCGATCGCTTCTTGCCGTGGCTCGCGCAGTGGGTCGCGTTCACGCCGTATCGATATTTCTCTGCAAATGAGCTGCGGCACATCGTGGCCGGCATTGTGCCGCTCTACGGCAGACGCGGCACGCGCGATTACATGGAAAAGCTGCTTGCTCTGTGCTTCGGCGAGATCGGCGAATCGTCGATCGATGAGAACCCGGTGCGTGGGTTCGTCATCGGGCGTTCGCATCTCGGCGTGGATACGGAGCTCGCGGTGAGTGAACCGTACCGGTTTCGCGTCGAGTTCCGCCTTCACGAGCGCGCTTCTGCCGGGGCACATGGCGGGCCGCGTGATCTGGAAGAGCGGGTGCGCGCGGTGGTCGAATTCGCACGACCCGCGCATACGGAATACGAGTTGGTGCTGACCCGCGATCGGCGGGAACCGATCGAAGGCTGAGAGGTACATCAAATGCACAAGAAACAGTTCATCCACAAGAAACCGGCGTACTACCGGGGGCAACTACTGAACGAGGAAGACTTTCGCGACGAGCAGCGCTACCACGCGAACGCGCGCTATCGCCACAACCTCAATCTGCACGGCTGGGGCATAGTGCATGGGCTGGAAGTGAGGCATGCGGGCGGCAATGAGATCGTTGTGTCACCGGGCTTCGCCGTGGACGGACTCGGGCATGAAATCGACCTGAGGCACGAGGAGAAGCTTCAGTTGCCGTCGAATGAAGCGAACGCGGTTCTCGTCGTGAGCCTTCACTATGAGGAAGACGACGTTTCTTCAGCCAGTAATGACGACGGCGAACGCAACACGCGCAAGTGTTATGGCGTGGTGACGGTAGAGCCAGGCGCGGTGGAGGCGGCGGTGATCCTCGCGACCATCGAGCTCGACGACAAGAGCCATGTGAGCGCGCACGCGATCAAGCCAACCAATCGTCGGCACATGAAGACGCTGCTCGCACCGGGCTCCGTCACCGCCGAGTCCCTCGATACGCATCTGAAGCGCGGCTGGCTGCGGATGCCGTTTCGCCCGACACCTCTGCCGGCCGACCAGGAAGCTGCACCGCCGCCATTTCGCGTCGGTCCGACCGAGGCGAGGGCGCATCGCGAGATCGATGAGAAGCCCAACAACAAAGGCGCGGCCGGCACCATGGCGATTTCGCTCGCGCCGGGCGTCACGCGCGTGCTGCGCTTGCGCGTTGCCGGCGAAATCAACGATGCGCGCCTGTCGGTCGAACTGTTTCTCGGCGGGTGGGATGCGAATGCGCGCAAGCACGTTGCGAAGAGTCTCCTCAAAGAGGAGATCAAGAGCGGCCCTTATGACGAGACCTGGCACGTCAAGGAGGGCGACTTGCACCTGGAAACGTCGACGTTGTCGATCGAGATTCGCAGCGAAGCGTATGTGAGAGTCTCGCTCGTGGCAATCGAAGTGACATGTGATCCGTCGCTGTTGCATGTAGCGGCTGGCGGGGGGTGATGGCTGTGTCTTGCTACGAGTCTTCGCTAGAGCATTTGCTTGCGCGACTTGAGCAGATCGACCTCAAGATCCGCTCGCAAGTGGCGCGTTTTCGGTCCGTGCAACGGGAAGACGAGCAATTCCGCGGCCTCTACGTTTCGGAACAGCAGGTTGACGCGCTGCTTGCCGCGCCGCTCGCAATGCCCGCGTGGCTGCTGGATCCGTCGCCCAATGCTGAGCATCACACAGCCATCGCGCGCGGTATCGCCGAGCACGAAAGCGCGACGATCGAAGCGGGCACCGAACTGCGCCTCGCCAGGCTTGCGACGATGTTCTCGCTCGCTCCGCTCGATATCGATATCTTGCTGGTCTGCCTCGCGGCGGAGCTCGACACGCGATACGAAAAGCTCTATGCGTATCTGCAGGACGACGTGACCCGCACGCGTCCGAGCATCGATCTGGTACTTGCGCTTCTCATTCCTGACCCATTGCAGCGGATCGTCGCGCGCGAACATTTCCTCGCCGATGCGCCGTTGCGCTGCTCACGGATCATCGAAGTGTTCGAAGATGCGTCACGGCCGTCGCCGCCGTTCATCGGCAAGCTGCTGCGTATCGATGAGCGCATCGTGTCGTATTTGCTGGGGTCGAATGCACCGGATGCGCGCATCGCGCCTTATCTGCGAAGCGAAGCGCCACGACACGGGCTGGACGAACTCGTGCTTCCGGCATCGACACTACACGGCCTCAAGGCGCTAGCGCATCAGAAGACCCATGACGTGGCCATTGCTGTGCATCTGCAAGGCCCGGCGGGCGCGGGCAAGCTCACGGTCGCTCGCGCGGTTTGCCGCGAACGCGGCGCGCCGTTCCTGTGCGTCGATGCGAGCCTGCTGCTCGCCGATGCGGACGTCAACCTCAACACGCAATTCGCGCTGATCGCCCGTGAAGCGCGCCTCGCGGATGCGGTGCTCTACATCGACGCCTTCGATGCGCTGCTCGCGCATGAACAGCACGCCGCCTTGCGCGCGTGCCTCGCAGCGGTCGAAGCAGTCGCATTGTCGTTCCTCGCTGGCGAAGCCTCGTGGTTGCCGGGCAGTGCATTGCACCGCGCGCGCTTCTTCGCTGTCGTGCTAGCGCGGCCGGACATTCCGGAGCGCGAGCATCTGTGGCGCAAGACTGCGCACGCGCACGGCGCCGCACCCGAGACGCTTGATCTCGAGGGCGTCGCCACCAAATTCCGCTTCACGCCAGGACAGATCGACGATTCATGGCGCTCGGCGATGAGTCTCGCGACATGGCGCGCGAAAGACGCGAAGGGTACAGACCACGGGAGCGGCAGCATCACTTCGCAGGATCTCTACGACGCGTGCCGACTCAATTCGAACCGCGCGCTCGCGGCGCTTGCGCAAAAAATCACGCCGCGCTTCACCTGGAAGGACATCGTGCTGCCCGCTGACCGCATCGTGCAGTTGCGCGAAATCTGCAATCACGTCAAGTACCACAATCGCGTGTTCAACGAATGGGGCTTCGAGCAGAAGCTCGCATCGAGCAAGGGGCTGACGTTCCTGTTCGCGGGGCCGTCGGGAACGGGCAAGACGATGGCGGCTGGCATCATTGCGAATGAGCTGGGGCTCGATCTGTACAAGATCGACCTGTCGCTCGTCATCAGCAAATTCATCGGCGAGACGGAGAAAAATCTCGCGCGCATCTTCGACGAAGCCGAGACCGCCAACGCGATCCTTTTCTTCGACGAAGCAGATTCGCTGTTCGGCAAGCGCAGCGACGTGAAGGATTCGCATGACCGTTACGCGAACATCGAAGTCGGCTACCTTCTGCAGCGGATCGAAGAATACCAGGGCGTCGCGATTCTCGCGAGCAATTTCCGACGCAACATGGACGAGGCGTTCGTGCGCCGCCTGCAATTCACCGTGGACTTTCCGCTGCCGACCGAGAGCGATCGGCAGCGCATGTGGATGGCGATATTGCCGGAGCACACGCCGCGCGATCGGGACCTCGATCTCGCGCTGATTGCGCGCCGCTACAACCTCAGCGGCGGCAACATCCGCAACGTCGCGCTGGCCGCCGCGTTTCTCGCCGCGGACGATGGCGACATGATCCGCATGAGTCATCTGATTTCCGCGACGCAGCGCGAGTATCAGAAGATGGGTAAGCTCGTTGGCGACGGTGCGTTCACTCATGCGTTGACATAGGCATGGTTATGAAGCCCGCCGCCGCCTCCTGGGAGTCACACGACGGCCATGCCGCTCTGCTCGGTGCCGGGCATCGCGTTGAGTGCGTTGCTCGCGAGCTGGAACGCTTCCTGACGGCCGGTCTCGCCCGCATGCGCCGGATTGATTTGCGCTGTGATGGCGGAGAAGTTGTTCGCGTCGGCAAGTTCGTTGCAGCCGTGCGATTGCCAGTACCACGCGGACACCAGCGCGGCGGTGGCGGCGTCATTGCGCACCAGGTCCGGATCGGCGACGAGATCAACGCCGATCGCCTCACCCGCCCGCGCGAAGTTCTCCTTGAACGTCAACTGGATGAGCCCCGAGCCGCGATAGTTCCAGCCGTCGTCCGAAGCGGCGGGGTCGTTGCCATAGCGCCCGCCGTACACGAGGTCGGCGATCTGCTGCTGGCGCTCGGGCGGCACGTGCGTCTCGCCCGCCTGACGTCCGAGGCTCGCGCATTGCCCGGGCGTGAGGGAGCGGAAAGTTGCCTGCAGGCCTTCGACCGAGTAATTGAAATTTTCCGACACGGGCAGCGGCGGAAACCGGCCGCTTTCGTACGCGACTTGCGCGAGAAAGGCAGCCTGGCGTGCGGGAGTGTTGATCTGGAAACGCTCCATCGCGGCTTGCACCGCGTCGAGCCAGAGGTCAGTGCCAACTTCGGAGCTGCCCGTCGCAGCCATGAATGTGATTTTGTCCATGAGGGACTCCATATCGCTGAAGATGAGATCGAATTTCACCGCACGAGCAGCGCCCGTGCTAGTAAACGCGACAGGACAGGTTAGAGTGAAGAGGCTGTTCTATGAGGACCCTGAAGAGCGAGATAAAGCGAGGCGCTGGCGTAATTCGCGGATGGATGGCATTACTGATAATTGCGCGCGCGAGGCAGTTCTTGTATAGAGTTTTAGCAGGTATTTTCCGGCGCGAAAGCGAGCGCAGCGTCGAATGTGATATTTGACACGATCGCTTGATGAATGATGAAAAAGTATTGGATAGGAGTGAAAAATGATGGACCGAGAATCGATTAACAAGAGGCTTTCCGCACTCATCGCGCGGCGCAATGAAACACGCGCGATGAGTGGCGGCAACTCGTTGTCACCGAGTGCGTCCATCGCGCGCGTTGCGGTCGACGCCCTGTCCTGCCGCGTCACCAATGCGTCGTGCGCGGAAGCGCATGCGGGTGCGATCAGCCGCTCGATGAAGATCGACACGGCATCCGCGCAGCGCTCGCTGCTCAAACTGCAAATGCGCTACGGCAATCAGTTTGTCGGGCGCGTGATCGACCGTGCATCGAGCGGCGATAACCAGTCAGGCGACATGGGTGCGATCGAGCGTTCGATCGATTCCTCGCGCGGCGGCGGCAGCGGTATGGATCATTCGACGCGTACTCGCATGGAAACGGCTTTCGGCGTGGACTTCTCGGGCGTGCGCATCCATCACGATGCGAATTCGAACGAGTTGAGCCAGTCGCTCTCGGCGCGTGCGTTCGCGACCGGGCGCGACGTCTACTTCCGGCAAGGCGAATATAACCCGGGCACGTCGGGGGGGCGCGAGCTGCTCGCGCACGAGCTCACGCATGTCGTGCAGCAGACCGGCGGCATCCAGCGCAAGCTGACCGTCAGCCAGCCGAGCGATCCGCATGAGGTGGAAGCGGATCAAATGGCGAATGCGGTGATGAAGCAGGATCAGTCGGGCGAGTTGGACAGTCAGATCGCCGTGCGCGCGGAGGAAGAAATAGGCAGGGACCGGCATCCGACGATGAAAGTCGGTCACGGCACTTTGATGTGCCAACTTGAGGCGCCGGGACCGGAGGACGAGGAAGAAAAGAAGAAGCTTCACGCGAAGCTCGACTCACAGTCGCTTGGGCGCAAGCCAGACGACGAGCTGGCCGGGTGACCGGCGCACCCGCATCCGGGCACCACCGCCGATTTCGCCTGCGCGCGATCCGAAGCAAGCAGCAGTTCAGCGTCAACAGCGTTGCATTCGCCGTATCAGGAGCCGTGCCATGTCCACCGCAACATTCTCATTGCCGACCTCATCGACTTCGCTCAAACCGAGCCCGCTCGCCGAACGCCACCTCACGGGCCGGAGCCGCGCGGTCATGCTGAGCGTGGGTCTCATCGGCATCAACGTTGGCGGCGCGGCGTTCATGCATTACGTCGTGAATGCCACAGGGGCGTCGCTTAGGCTCGTCGTCTCACTCGGGGCGCTGACGACCATGATGGCCGGCACGCCGTTCATCGTCTTTCTGAGCCTGGTCTGGTTCACGCGCTATCGGGAGTTCCAGAACAGCCTGAAAGGCAGTGCGCTTTCGGCGTATCTGCAACGCTTCTGGTCGCAGCGTCTCATCTATTCGCTCGAGTGCGGCGGCGCGTTGCAAGCGTCTCCGCCCGCACCGTGGCCGGCAGCGGCGCAATGGCAGCGCATGGCCGACGAGCGCCTCGACATCTGCGAACGTCTTTTCGCTTGCATCTATCACGAGCAATATGGGTTGATGCCGTTCGTGCCCGCCGTCTTCATCCTGCACGTTGTCGTCTATGCCGCGGCGGGGCTCGTCGGCACGAGCTTTTTCGATGTGCGACCGTGTGCCGCGAGCGAAACCGCCGGCTGCATCTACGGCATCAGCCAGCGCGTGCTGATGGCGTCGTTCGCGGGTTCGTTCATGTTCGTCGTGAGCGATTCCGTGCTCTCCATCCGCCGCAAGTCGCTCAACGTCGCCGACGTCTACTGGTACGCGCTGCGCATTTTTCTCGCGGTTCCGCTCGCGCTGGTCGTCAACAACGTTACGCATCCCGACGTCGCGCGCGCCGCGATGGCCTTCGCGCTGGGGACCCTTCCAGTCGACGCGTTGCTCAAGCTGATACGCCGCTTCGGCTTTCCCCAGATCACAGAAACGGAGAAGAAGGACAACGCGCCCGACAAGCTGCTCACACTCGAAGGCGTGACCTTGCCGATCGTAGCGACCTTCGAGGCCGAAGGCCTGAATTCGGTCGAGCAGGTGGCCGCAGTTGATCCCGTGTTGCTCTCGATTCGCACGGGAATGCCGTTCCGCTACATGCTGCGCCTCGGCTCGCAGGCGATCGTGCGGCGCCATTTTGGCGAGGCGGCATTGAAGCTGATTCCCATCGGACTCGCGGATGTCGTGCCGGTCTATCTGCTGGTGAAGGCGCTGGATTCGACGGCATCGAACGATCTGCCGTGTGTCGCGCGTCCAGACATCGTGCTGAAGGATGCCGCGCAGCGGCTCTTTCCGGATGTCGCCGACGAACAGCGCATGGCCGTGATCGACATGAAGTTCCGGCAGATTGCCGCGGAGGAATATACGCTGATGCTCGTCCGCATCACGCCACTGGATCCATCGCTTTGATTCCACCTATCGTCGTATGTGCGGCGCGATGCGCACCTACGATTCGTTGCGTGAAAAAAGTATTCGATAACGTCGCACTTCTAAATGACATTTCATGCGTGACAAGCCAAATAGTGAATCAGGAGACAGGATCGCGTCCGTGCTGTTAAAAGCGTCGATTCGGCAATCGTTAACGTAACGACGATCAGGTGTTTTTCTATCGTCTCAACCATCGCAATCGTAATAATAAAATCGTTTCGATGGGTAAGTACTTTTGCAGTTTAATCCAGTCAATCTGCCGTGCGCAGCGTGACTCATTGCAACATAGGAAAATTGGAGGTAGAAATGAGTGCATTTTCTGATCGTTGGGCCCAGTGCATGCAAGGCAGTGGGTACCCTGTTCCAACCGTCCAGGATGCAAACGAGGCACTTGATTTTTTGGACAAACTTCACAATGCCTTGGAAAATTCTGGCGGTGCGGAAGTGACCATCGGTGCGTTATTGGCTGCGGGTGCAGTCACAGGGGTCGACGAAGCGGTTCTGGCAACACTCGGTCAGGTGGCGGCGGTCGCGGTTGGAGTTTACATCAGCGCGTGCATTGCCTGCATGGGTTCGGTCGCATTCGACGATCTAAAGGGACTTTTCGCTAGCAATGTGGTTCCGGATTTCGTGATAGCTCAACTAAACAGCCAAGGCGTCGATCTCGGAGGTACGGTCAACGCTTAAGTGGCTGTGTTCAGAAAGCGTCGATCATGCGCTGAAGCACTCGCCAGAAATTAGCGGCAATCAGGTTTAAAGAGTGCTTCGCCAATGCCAATACGACGTTCGTTGGCGCGTGCGAACCGCCACATTGCGCGAGTCGCCGATCGGACGGCCTCTGCGCAACCTCGTTTCAAGGATCAGTCATGGCCGGCACCGATTCGCACGCCAGATGCGAGACCACGATGTTCGCGAATACGGTGCGCATCAGCTGTTTTTTTCGCGGTGCGGTTGAGCCGGTGAAACGAAGTCCTGAGTTAAAGCAGAATCTTCAAGTCGACACGCTGAGAACGATTGCAATCGGAAGGCGTGCATATGGATGCGATGTCCGATTCATCTTCTAACGTCTGTGGTGTTCGTACGATTCAGTCTCGGGACGGGTCCGATGGGCCGATGCCGTCCGGATAGAGACCGAAGCGCAACGGGCTGTTCTGGCGCTGCACCGGATGCGGCAGCAACTGGTGAAATTTCGCGCAATGCAGATCAACAGCCCGCGCAACCGGCTGACCGAATGCGGCGAGGTCATGGGAACGGTTCGGGCCGCGTTGGACCGGACCCACACCCACGATCGTATCGCGGTCCGCGTGAACCCCAGCTCGCGCAAAGGTCGCAGGACGTGAAAGGACGCACGCAGTCGCTTTTCCTGCAGCAGTTGATCGAGAGCGGCATCGCTGCGATTTAGGCAATCTGGCTGCGGCGGGATGTGCTTTCGCAGGTCGGGAGAGGCTTGATGCCGCCACGACAGAGGTGAGTTCGTGCCGGCAGCTGGACCATTATTTCGGCAGAGCCGCTGCGAGCCGTTCATTCGCCCACAATTACGGCAAATCAATCGAATCGAGCAATGTGTCTATGCTTGACCGGAGCGTCGCTTGTGTCACGATGGCGCCCGCCGCAGCGCTTCCAGCGCCCAGTAGGAGCGCCGTACATCCCTCGAAGGCGTCCACACCGAGCCCATCGTAGCTGATCACCTGCTGCGCATTGGCGGAATTGGTCACTAGCAGCATCCCGCGCCACTTGCGCGACCACGCATTGTAGATGCCATCGGCCGTGATTTGTCGCGCCGGTTTTTGGGGGGCTCAGGCCGGGCACATGCCGATCGCCCAGCCGAACGCGGGCTCGTAGCTGTTCGCCTGAGCCTGTTGGTTCAGCAGCGCGACGATCTGGCCCATGGTCGTCGCGGCGTCTTCGGGAGAGGGCGCGGCGAGCTGGAGCGTCTTGTACGATGCACCCTTGTAGGTCAGGCAGACATCCCAGACGGGCAAGTCGGAGAGATTCCCCGACTGGGCCTGCGCGACAGCACTGTCAATATCGATTCCTTCAAGCGGTTCCATGAGCGACTCCTGTTGCTATTGAGCGGTTTTCCTGCCGGTAGTGAATTTAGAGACCAACAAACGACTCGCTTCAGTTCATTCGGACTTCCGAGCCGTCTGTGATGTTGGACTGAACCTGGCTGTAGCCGTCCGAGCGCAGATAGGTCACGTTGCCGTAGATGCCGTCGTCGCTATAGATCTGCAGGGCGCCGGTGGAGGCGTCTGGATCGAGGTAGCCGTTGTAGACGGGCGCCGGCGAGGCGGGGTCGCGCGCGGTATCGAAGATCTGATATTGGGCGCTTGATCCGTGTCCGTTCACGAATGACGCTGAAATGTAGGCCATGGTTGAGTGCTCCTTCAGTGACAGTAGACCGGCGAGGCGCGCCGGAATGGGACAGCGCTCGACGCGTCCGCAGTCCAGTGCGTATCGCGTCGAGGCCTTCACAAATCGAAGCAGGCCGGGTGAAATTGAACGTTCAGGCCAGGCGGGCGCAAGATCAGGATTTCGACTCCGATGCAAGTAAGCGGCCGCCAGTTATGTGGCAGCAATGCCGCGAGGCCGCTCGCGCTATGAGTGGGCAAGCGCGTCAGGATGTCTTTCGGATATGCGCGAGGTTCGTGACCGTTGAGTCGCGCAGAGCGGATGAGGTTCATCACCCTCAGGTCGACTTGGTGCGCCTGACTTTTCCGGTGCGTGACGGTGCGAAACCAGTCGACCCGAAGGACTTTCGTGCTCACTCACGCTGGGCGACGCTCTACATTGAACTGCGGCCTGTCCGGTAGCGCGGGGAAAACTCTCCAGCAGCCGTCGTCATGTCGAAAGAAGAAGAGCGCATGCGAGTTTATCGGATGACAGGATTCGACACACACATAGCGCCTTCTGTCCGAACACGTCCGGCTGAAGACGATGACGTGCACGCTTCGCGTCGTCGTCGGCGCGAGCCATTTGTCTACCTGATAACGCAGGGACTGCTCTTCAACGATTTTCATCTGAAGCCTCGATTGCGGTATTGTGGGCCGCGAGCGGCCTGTTACGCGCTCCCCAATGTCTTGCGCTTCCAGTTGCGGCGACGTTGCGAGTCACTCGTGCGCATCGAGAGCAAGCAGATTCAGGACGATCAGAATGACAGGCCGGTTCTCGGCGATGATCTCGATGCCTAACGTATCTCTCATCCAGCTGCCGATTTTCGTATTGGCGAAGTCCTCCGGATTCGCCGACTTCTTCATGGTGACGCCGAGCTTTCGCGCGTGATAGTGATAGGACGGCAGGCGATGCTGATCCGCGATGCCCTTGAGTCCCCCTTTGATGCCGCAATACGCCCCCAGGGTGCCCACAAGAATGATTCGGTCTGCTTCATCTAGTGAGCGCACGAATGAACACGCGGCCTGCCGCGTTCGCGATTCATTGAGACCGTACTCCGCGAGAACTGATTCGACAGGATCGGCGAGCGGTAGCGCATGGGTATCGAGTTCGGCGGAAACGCCATCGATCTCGATCGAGATGTTGCGCCGGTGCCTGGCACTGCGTAGGCAGTCAATCAGGTAGCGCCGGAAATAACTGCAAATCACGTAGGCGTTGAAGGGCGCGTTTAGAGTAGGCTCGTGCGGCGCGTCGTGATCGGCATCCAGTCTCAGCACGCGCGAAAAGATGAACTGGGCGACGAGTTCGTCTTTGTCTTCGGAAAGCGCCCGCAATTCGGACGGATGATATCCACGCAATGCACGCCGTATGAGGGTATAGATGCAGCCCATCTCCATGCCGGAAAGACTGGTGCGCCTACGCCAGAGATCGGTTAGTGTC
Source organism: Paraburkholderia sp. 31.1 (assembly GCF_014397645.1). Classification (NCBI taxonomy): domain Bacteria; kingdom Pseudomonadati; phylum Pseudomonadota; class Betaproteobacteria; order Burkholderiales; family Burkholderiaceae; genus Paraburkholderia; species Paraburkholderia sp. 31.1. The sequence continues at coordinate 1,872 of NZ_VZQN01000030.1, read as the reverse complement.
GCGGCGTCATCATCGGTTGCGGCGCCGTCCGGGTAGCTCAACGCGGCCATGACGTTCTCCGGAAAATATCAGCGAAGTAGCATGTCGCCAATTGCGCTCGTGCCACGTCGCTCGCGTTGACACCGTGTGAAACGACCAGGGCGATACAGCGTCGCGACCTCGCGATCGAAGAACAGGTGATTGTGCGATTCGTGACAGACGAAGCGCATCGCCAGCAGCTGTTATGGTTGTCACGATCGGCAAGATCACGTTGACGGGTGCAATGCCTGTCGGCGAACAACCGGGCGATATGGAACTCTGTAAGGAAGGTCATGACGTTGCCTGTTTGAGTCGATCCATTTGTGTTTAGCCTGCCCATCGATTGCGGACCCATGGCAGGCCATCGTCCCGACATGGATGCACCAAAGATTCAGCGCACCGTTCGAGACGCTTACAGAGTAGAAGTCCGGAAAACGCGCGCCAATCGGCCAAACGAACTACATCCGACGTCGCAGAGGGCTGACCATGGTGGAGAAGAGGGGGCGCGAATCGCGTTGAACGCGAATTAGCCGAGGGCATTACGCCGGCCGGATGAGGCCGCTCATGCGTGACCGCGGAACGGCGCACCTTGAAGTGCGCGGGCAAAATCACGTCGTCCGTCCGGGACTAGTTCGAACGTCGTAGACCAAACCGCTATGCGGGCGGCTGGACAGTCTTGAGCGGTGCACGTTCGATGGCGCGCATAAGCGAGCCCGTGCCCGTGTGGCTGAGCATCGCATCCGTGACGAATCCTTTGCGCCTGCCGTGCTTCCCGGCGTGCATGAACGACACTCCGGGGACGAGCGCTGATGCACCGATCCGGTAACACATACGACAGAACTAAAAACGACAGGCCTCTGTTTCGATTTTATGGCTGTACGCTCCGTGGGTACGCCCCTTTCTCACGAACCCGTGAAGACGCTGTGGTTCGCGAAATAGCAACGGTCAAATGGGTTTGAGGCAATTGAATCCTGGCAGTGGAGGTTCCTATGAGTTCTGCGTCTTCGGTGGAAGGAAAGAACGGCGGCGCGCCAGACGACGAGACGCCGGGCTCGAGTTTGAAGAATGACATCGCCTGCTGCGAGATGTGCATCTCGCTCGCAGCGCGCACTGGCGTGCGAATTCCTGAATTCATGCTCCGTCCCGTCAAGACCGCGCGTGCAGAACTGGAAGCCGCCAAGGTTAGGTCGAGAACAGAATTTGCGTTCGATAACGCGACGGCGCCTATCGTGGCGCATTCGCCTTGCCCGAACGCGAAAGTCGCGGATGATCTGAGGCATCGTGCGGATGTCGTGTCGCACGCGGGACTTACCGGAAAGCCGATCTCAAGGCCCGATATCGAGGCGCCGTCCGTCGCACGCCAGGCGCATAAAGATTTCACGTGGTCTGCCACGGTCGAGGTACCGTTCTACGATGCGATGAGTCGGATTTCGCATGCGGTCGCGCCAGGCGTTTTCGAGACTGTAGGCGCGGAAGCGCGCAGAGGCGCGCGCCGTGCAACCAGAAACTACTCGATCTCTGTGGTGGCGCTCACGCTGTTCGTACTTAGTGCTTGCGCGAGCACGCCGCTGGGACCGACCGTTCAAGTCATGCCTGGTTCCACCATACCGTTCCGGGTGTTCCAGCAGAACCAGGAGGAATGCAAACAGTACGCGCAATCCCAGGTCGCCGGCCAAGCGGAATCAGCGAATGGGGCTGCAGTGGGCTCTGTGCTCCTCGGGGTTGCGTTAGGGAAACGCTGATTAATGGAACTCGGCGGTCATCGCTCACGTAGCCGAAGACGTTATAGAAGGCAGCTCACAGAACGGACTCACGAGGATGAAGAGGCAGATCGGCTTCGCGGAAGCGGAAATT
>NZ_VZQN01000029.1:0-108429 GCF_014397645.1 Paraburkholderia sp. 31.1 | reverse complement strand
TTGAGCAGATCGCGCGGAAAAGCGCGCCCGGTCTGACGACGGTAGTGGTGCTCGACAACGCCTCGATCCATCACAACATCGATCAGGAAACAATCGACCGATGGTTTCTCGAACATCGCATGGTGCTCTTCTATCTGCCGCCCTACAGCCCCGAACTGAATCTCATCGAAATCCTCTGGAAGCACGCCAAGCATCACTGGCGCCGCTTCGTCACTTGGACCAAGGAAACCATCGATGCCGAGGTCAAAAAACTGCTCGACGGATTCGGCTCAGATTTTCAAATCAGATTTTCGTGAACACTTAAAGCAGATCAGGTTCGCACCGCCGGCAACCTGGCCGGTCGCCGACACCGGATCGTAGCCAGGCGTGTCCATGAACACGAGACCGCGCGCCCTAACCGGCTGGGCGTATTCGTACACCTCGACCAGGTTCGTGGAGCCTGCCTTTGCGATGCCGCCCAACGATTTCTCGAGGACGGTCGTCAAACCGCCGGCCTTATTGCCCGCCGACGGATTGTTGTTGATCTGCGCCCCTTGCCGCTGCGCGTATGCTTCCCACCACCTGATGCGATCGACCAGTTTCTGTCCCACTTGGGGCGTTACCGCGCGGCGGGTCAATAAGTGCTCGGCGCCATAAATCTCCGGCGTCTCCGAGAGAATCGCGGTACCGCCGTGCCGCACGAGCAAATCGACGGCTGCACCCAGCACAGGATTGGCCGTGACGCCCGAATATCCGTCCGACCCACCGCATTGAAGGCCAATGGTGAGATGACTTGCCGAAACCGTTTCCCGCTTAACGTCATTCGCGTCGGGCAACATCTGCCGAACCAGTTCGATACCTTTTGCAATAGTCAGGGTCGTGCCACCGGTGTCCTGAATCGTGAAGGTTCGCAAGCGGTCGTGTTCCCTGAGCCCCTGGGTTTCGAGCAGCCGCGAAATCTGATTCGTTTCACAGCCCAGGCCGATAACCAGCACGCCCGCGAAGTTGGGATGGCACGCATAGCCGCCAAGTGTGCGCTGGAGGATCGCGAGGCCGTCGCCTTCGGAGTCAATAGCGCAACCCGAACCATGGGTGAGCGCGACGACGCCATCGACGTTCGGAAACGCGGCCAACGCTTCAGGATGAATGTCACGGCGGAAATAGTCGGAAATGGCTCGCGCGACCGTGGCGGAGCAGTTCACCGAGGTAAGGATGCCGATGTAATTGCGCGTTGCCACGCGGCCGTCTTCACGCACAATGCCGCGAAATGTCGCCGATTCAGTTGATGGGACAGCGGCACGTACGCCCTGACTGAATGCGTAGTCACGGGCGAATTCGCCCATCGCGAGATTATGGGTGTGAACGTGCTGCCCCGCGCGGATCGGCTGACTCGCAAAGCCGATGATCTGGCCATAACGGTGCACCGCTTCACCTTCACCGATGTCGCGTGTCGCCACTTTGTGACCGGGCGGGATCAATCCCGAGACCGTCACCGCTTCCTCATCCAGCACCGTGCCGGACATGAGCTGATCGAGGGCGATGACGACATCGTCAGCGGGATTGAGTCGAATGACGCGACCCGGTCTGACCGCGGTCGATGCGACAGACTTGCCCGCAACAGGGGACGACATGGAACTACTCCTTCGTTTCTCAATGCGTAACGACGGTTTCAGGATCGGCTGCACGACGTCGCATTACGCGCGGTGCAGCCGTGTTCAAACGACGTTTCAGCCAGCGCTCCACGGCGTCTTGCAGCGCGTGTACTCGAGTTGATAGAGCGTGGAGTCCGGCGCAACCGCGGCGGCCCCTGGCAAAGCAGTGAGCCCGGCAAGGAAAGCGTCCACTGTTGTGCGGACATAGTCGGCACGGCATCCTTCGATCATCACGATCCATGTCGGCACCTGGGTGCCTTCCGAACGCGCCTTCTTCTCAGCAGTTTCGACCTTGCTGACGGCCTCATCGGCCAGACACAGGTGCACGCCCGTGATCCCGGGCCGGTCGGCGAGCGGCGGCAAGACCCGTTGACGCAATCCCTTCACGACATCGGCCCGCGCCGCGGAAGGCACGTCGAAGCGCACCGTCATGAGATTGACTCCCTGCCCAACACCTTCCGAATACGCCACATGGCAGATCGAGCGGGCCACGCTGCGAAACGAGGCGACGACCTGCTTCGTCCACGGCGTCGGCGAATTGAGCCGAAGCAGGTAGTCCTGCGCGCCGAGCACCTCCACGGTGTCGGCTTCATACAGATTGAAGTACTCGGGGCCCGCATCCAGCGCAATGTAGCGCCGCCCGCGCCTGAACCCCGGAATCCCGGCGCGTTCCGGCATGTGCTCGCGGTTGTGCCACTCGTAGAATTCATCCTTCGCTTCCGGCAGCAGGTCATGCCAGATTGCGACGACGCCCGTTCCAGCAAGGCTCATATCTCCTCCTTCTACAGATCGAATCGTTTTATCGTGCCAACGGATATTCGCCACGGCCCCATGCCGTGCCAAGCGAATCCGCATACCGCACGACCTTCTGGCTCTGCTCGCCGAGTCCGCTGCCGCCGAGGGTCATGGTGTCGCCCGCTTTCAGAAAGACGGGCGGCTTCTGACCGAGGCCGACACCGGGAGGCGTCCCGGTAATAATGACGTCGCCAGCCATCAGTGGCATGAAGCGGCTGAGATACGCCACGATATGCGCGACGTTAAAGATCATCGTGCGTGTGTTGCCCGTCTGACGACGTGTGCCGTTGACGTCGAGCCACAGGTCGAGCACCTGCGGGTCGGGCACTTCATCGCGCGTTACGAGCCACGGGCCGAGCGGCGCAAAAGAGAAGCCGCTTTTGCCCTTGGTCCACTGGCCTTCGCGTTCGAGCTGATACGCGCGTTCGGAAACGTCATTGGCAAGGCAGTAACCCGCCACATGATCGAGCGCGGTGGCTTCATCGATCTGCCAGGCGGGTTTGCCGATCACCACGCCCAGTTCAACCTCCCAATCCAGCTTTTGCGCGTCTGCCGCCAAGATAACGGGATCGTTCGGACCGCTGATCGAACCCGTATGCTTGTTGAACACGACAGGTTCCCGCGGGATGGGCGTATCGGTTTCAGCGGCATGGTCGGTGTAGTTCAGACCAATGCACACGAGGTTACGGACATTGCCGATACAGGCGCCCAGGCGCGTGCCCGCTTCCACGACGGGCAGGCGATTCAGATCGAGTTCGCTCAGCTTCGCAAGGGCCGCAGCCGAAACAGTCGTTCCGTCGATGTCGTCGACGATGCCGGTCAGATCGCGGATCGCGCCGCTTGAATCGATGACACCGGGATGCTCCTGACCAGGCTGGCCGAAACGGACGAGACGCATTTGAAGACTCCTATCAAGACAAAAAAAGTATCGGCAACGTGCCGAGATCACCGAAGCCGATATGCAACTCACTGCCGATCGGCAACTCGAGCACGCCCGCGTAAGAGCCCGTGATCACCGCCTGGCCGGCATGCAATCCAAGGCCGCGGACGCGGAGAAAATTGACGAGCCACACGATCGGCGCGAGCACGCTGCGATCAGGGTGGCAGCCAGAAAAACTGACCGTGTCGTGTCCGGCGCGAGTCACACTGACGGTGAATTGGACCGGGAGATCGGCCGGCGTCGCGCCCTCGCGCAATTGAACGCGCGGCCCCATGACAAGACCGGCGTTGAACAGACCGTCTGCCAGCAATTCAGGAAACGTCAGCGATTCTGGATGCGCATAGCGACTGCCCAGCAGTTCGAGCGCGAGGTGAACATTCCCGAGAGCGTCGAGCACCTCGGCTTCGCCATAGGCTTCGCGCCGTGGCGGCAGATCGCGAGCCAGCAAACAGGCCAGTTCGGGTTCTGCCCTTACAGAAGACTGCGCAAGCCCGGCGCGAGTGCAGCATTGGGCGCCTCGATGGATAACGGCGTCATAGATTGGCGCAGCGATGAGTTTGCCCCCCGGCGGCAGCGCGCATTTCCAGGCGCCGGCCTGCCAACCGAGCTGATCGCCCACCTGTTGCTGGATCGCGAAACCCTCATCCAGATTTTGGGGACGCAGTTCGACGGGAAGGCGCTCCGCGAACGTGCCTCGCTGGCGCGCCGTGACGAGAAGGCGTGCTGCCTGCTCATCCAGCGCGGCGAGTCGCCCGACAGCCTGATCTGCATCCGGCGTGCTCATGCCGCCTCACTCGCATGCGCACCGACGCTCTGGCGCGGCCATACGGCACCCAGCTTCGCGGACGCTTGCTGCAATAGCGCGTAAAAGGCCTCGTAACGCTCCGGCTGAACCCGTGTGACCGGCCCGGCAATGCTCATGGTGCCGACCACCGCACCGTCAGGCAGCGCACGCACCAGCACCGCCAATGCGACGACACCCGGCTCGGCCTCTTCGACGACAAGGCCATAGCCACGCTGCCTGGTCCGCTCCAACTCCGGAATCAGCTGCTCGACGCTGGTAATGGCCTTCGGCGTCCATGCGCCCGCGGCGGACGCTTTTCCGAGTCCACCACGCAGGGCGTATTCGATCGCCTGGTCGTTCGGCATTCCAGCCAGCCACGCCTTGCCAACCGATGTGGCATGCAAGACGATGGGACTATGCATGGACGGCGAATACATCAGGCCCGGTGCCGCGCCCTGGGACGCTGCCAGCCACGCGAGTGTTCCTTCGTTGACCACCGTCAGCCGGACCAGCTCGCGGCACTGACCCGCGACCTCATCGAGGATCGGCTGCACCAGACCCGGCAGACCAAGCCCATGCAGGTACCGCTGACCGAGCAGGGACAGCTTCAAGGTCAGACGGTACTGGGAGGTCTGTTCATCCTGTTCCGCCCAGCCCTGCTCGCACAGTTGCGCGAGTACGCGATGCGCGGGGCCCTTCTCCAGCCCGAGTTCGGCGGCGATATCGGAGATGCGCATCCAGCGCGCCTCACGTGCGAGCAACTCGATCGCCTGCAGCGACCGGTCAACTGCTCCCTTGACAACTCTCATAATTGACGTAACATGATTCTTAATGGAACGGTGTTACAACAATAGACAAACAGCACCGGAAAGTCAATCACGATGGAGACAAGCATGAATCGGAACACCCGGGTTAAGCCTCACGGCAAGCGCCAGTCGAAGATCGCCGCGGCCAGCGGCTGGATCGGCTCGGCGCTGGAGTACTACGACTTCTTCATTTACGCGACTGCGGCGTCGCTGGTGTTCCCGCAGCTCTTCTTTCCGTCTGATAATCCAACGGTCGCCATCATCGCCTCACTGGCAACCTTCGGTGTCGGCTATATCGCCCGCCCGGTGGGCGCCGTCGTCCTCGGCCACTGGGGCGACCGCCACGGCCGCAAGACGGTGCTGCTCCTCTGCATGTTCCTCATGGGCTTTTCAACGATGGCCGTCGGGGTCCTGCCAACCTATAAGCAGGTCGGCATCTGGGCGCCGGTGCTGCTCGTGGTTCTTCGCCTCATCCAGGGCTTCGCGGTCGCCGGGGAGCTCTCCGGCGCCAGTTCAATGATTCTCGAGCACGCACCGTTCGGCCGGCGCGGCTACTTCGCGAGCTTTACCCTCCAGGGGGTGCAGGCCGGACAGCTCATGGCGGCAGCGATCTTCCTGCCTCTCGCGCATTTCATGCCCAGGGACCAGTTCACCTCCTGGGGCTGGCGGATTCCGTTCCTGCTCAGCATTGTCGTTCTCATCGCGGGCTACGTCATTCGCCGCAAAGTCGATGAGACCCCGGCGTTCGCCGAGGAGCGCGTGCACGGCGAAATTCCCGCCTCGCCAGTCGTCGAAGTGCTCCGGCAGAGCTGGGACGATGTCGTGCGCGTGGTTTGCATGGCGCTTACCGCCGTAATCGCCCTTGTCGCCGCGGTCTTCGGCACCGCCTACGCGGTTCAGCCGGCGTACGGCATCGGCTTCCCTCCCGGCATGTATCTGTGGATCCCTGTTCTGGGCAATATCTGCGCAGTGATCCTGATTCCCTTCGTCGGCAACCTCTCAGACAGGATTGGTCGCAGGCCGCCAGTCCTTGTCGGCACCCTCAGCGCCGGACTGCTCTCGTTCGTGTATCTGTACGCTATCAGCATCCATAACGTGTGGCTGGCGATGGTTCTCTCGGTGCTCATGTGGGGCATCGCCTATCAGGGCTTCAACGGCGTATTCCCGAGCCTGTTCTCCGAACTGTTCCACACGCGCGTGCGCGTGTCCGGGATGGCCATTGGACAGAACGTCGGGACGACGCTTTCCGCGCTGCTCCCGGCATTCTTCGTCGCGGTCGCGCCCCCCGGCTCCGCCAATATTCCACTGAAGATCGGAGCCCTGACATTCGGCATCTGTGTCGTGGCCGCGATCGCCGCCTTTACCACGCGCGAGACGTACCGGGTCCGGCTCCACGATCTCGGCGACCGCAACGCGGTCCCTGTACCCAAAGGCGAATACGATCGTCTGCGCGCCGAGATGTTGCGTGAGGCGACCGGAACAGCCGGCTCACAGGATCTGACGAACCAACTGCGCTCGTAGCCGAAAGCAAGGGCCATATCGGCAGCGACCGCCCGGCGCAACTTACGCTGTTCGGACGAGCCGGGCAGGAACACGCGGCCGCGGCACTCGCCAATATCTGATGCCACACAGGAGAAAGACACATGCACAACCAAGGTACGCCACGTTACGATGGCCCGCGCGAACTCGCGCAATCCCTGACTCCGTTCGCACGTGTGAGCGCATCCGCAGCGGTCTGGAACAAGGAAGGGCTGCGCGCGGACTCCGAGTATCGCGACCTCGGACTCGCCGCGGTGACCAACGGTCGCATCGGCGCCAAGCACATTCGCGCACTGACCCCGTTCACCGACGCCACGGGCTGGCATTGGCACGACATGACTGCGCACTATCTGTATGTGCTGCGCGGATCGGTGACGTTCCGTTTCGCCGGCGTCGAGGGCGATGTGACTCTCAACGCCGGGGACGACCTCTCGCAACCCGCCGGCGTTCCGCACAATGTGATCTGGCGCTCCGATGACCTTGAAGTCATCGAGATTAACGAGCCCGCTGTCTACGGAACATGGGATCTCGCCGAAGCCCCGGCACCCTGGAAGTGAGCAGTAAGCTATGACTGCACCTTCCGTCAACATCGGACATGAGGCCGCAATGCATCCACATATCACGGGAAGAACGCGACTTTACGGGTTAGTGGGCGATCCGCTGACGGCAGCCAGGTCGCCGCAACTGCTGAACCAGCTTTTTATCGAACAGCGCGCGGACGCGGTCTGCGTTCCGTTTTGGGTCAAGGCGGAAGACCTGTCCGCATTCGTCGCCGGCGCACGAGCGTTACGCAATCTTTCCGGCCTGCTGGTCACAATGCCTCATAAGCAACGGATGCTGGATTTTGTCGACGAACTCCATCCCACTGCTTCCAGGGTCGGCGCACTCAACGTGATACGTTGCAACGAAGATGGACGCTGGGTCGGCGCCATATTCGATGGCGTGGGCTGTGTGCTTGGCATGCAATGGGAAGGCAATCATCCGGCGAATAAGTCCGTTCTTCTCGTCGGTGCCGGAGGCGCGGGCAGGGCTATCGCATTTGCAGTCGCGGCGGCGGGCGCCCGAACGTTAACCATATCCGACGTCGACGAGCAGCGGGCTGGCGAGCTCGCGGAATCCGTTGCTGCCGAAACCGGTTGCATCACGCATTCCGGACCTCCCGACCCGCACGGTTTCGAAGTCGTGATCAATGCCACACCGCTCGGCATGAACGCGAATGACGCCATGCCGGTAAATCCCGAGCGGCTCGCACCCGGCACCATCGTCGTAGACATCATCAATGCGCCAGAGCCGACGCAGCTTCGCCGCGCCGCGCATGCGCGCGGCTGTCGTACCCAGGACGGGGGGCCGATGCATGAAGGGCAGGCAGTGCATGCCCTACGCTTCCTTGGGTTCGATTACCACCCTGCTGGCAGGTCAGCACCAGACGACGGCGTGCTTTTCGCGCCTGCAACGAACGCAAGTCGTTAATGCCCTAACGCCTCTGGGAAAGCGCCCGGAATCGACAGTTTTACCAGTTTGAATGGAGGGAAGATGCGATGAACAGTTTCAACGTTTCCACATTGGTATGTGCGGCCAGCTTTAATGCGCGCATCGCGCAAGCACGGAGTCGATTCGTCGACGGTGCGAAGGGAGAACACGCATGAAAGTCGCATTGCTGGAGGCCAGCCATTGGCATGTCCCACTCTATCTCGATGCGCTCGAGGCGCCCGGTATCCAGGTGGTAGCCGTTTCAGATGCGGAGCAAGTAAAAGGACAGGCAATTGCCGCGCGCTTTGGGAGCACGTTGTACTCGTCGGCGTATGAATTGCTCGAACGCGAGGATGTCGATTTCGCGTTTGTGTTTGGGCGGCATTCCGAAATGCCGACGCTCGCGGAGGCGGTGATCGAACGAAAAATTCCGTTCGCGCTGGAGAAACCCTGCGGCGTAAACATGTCGCAGGTCACGCGGCTGCGCAAACTGACCGAGGAAGCCAATCTTTATTGCGCCGTACCGTTGATCTTCCGGATGAGCGAGTTGCTCGGCGCACTGGAAGATGCGGAGGATTGCATACCGTCGGACTTTAACTACATGTCTTTCCGTTTCATTGTAGGTGCGCCTGGTCGTTACGAAGCTGCAGGCGCAGGTTGGGCACTCGATCCTGTGTTTTCCGGAGGCGGATCCACGATCAATGTCGCAACCCACTTCATCGATCTCTTCAGATTACTGACCGGCAAAGAAGTCGCGCGAGTCTCCGCCACCATGAACTCCCGAACGCATCGAGGCGCCGTCGAGGACTACTCGTTGCTGACAATGCAAACCGAAGACGGCGTGATCGGGCTCGTGGAGACCGGATACAGCTTTCCCAGTACTCAAGACGAGCAGCGCGAATTCTCCTTCACCCTTTCATCCGATCGCATGTACGCAAAATCGGGCCCCGACCGGATCGAGATTCGGGACCGGAACAATCTTGCCGCCGGCACTCGTAGTCGCCGTCTCCAGTTAGAGACCGACATTTACTATCCACTGTTCGTCAAGCGAGTGCTTGGTGAATGCCGCACAGGTGCAAGGCCGATCGCGTCCTTGCGCGACGCCGAGGCGATGATGCAGGTCATGGATGCGGCCTACGCTTCTGCTCGGCAGGGGGGTGCGCTTCAGACTCTTGAACCGATTTCCGGGTAATCCAGGCCATCGGATTGCGTCGCACGCCTATGCCGCTAACGAGATATTGCAATTTGGCCGATTATCCTGCACCGAAGGAAGGCGACTGGATCGCGCGAGACTTCCGTTTCCACACCGGGGAGGTGATGCCGGAGGTGCGGCTACACTACCGAACCATCGGCGACCCGTCCGGCGAGCCGGTCCTGGTCCTGCACGGCACGACGGGCACAGGCGCCAGCATGCTGACGCCCGCGTTCGCGGGAGAGCTGTTCGGGCCCGGACAGCCGCTTGATGCCAACAATTATTTCATCGTCCTCCCGGACGGAATTGGAGCCGGCGGATCGTCCAGGCCGTCGGACGGGCTGCGCACGCGGTTCCCGGCTTACAACTACGACGACATGGTGCTCGCGCAGTACAGGCTCCTGACCGAGGGCCTGGGCATCAGGCACTTGCGCCTGCTGATCGGCAACTCGATGGGCGGCATGCACGCGTGGATCTGGGCGGTGCGATATCCGGACTTCATGGACGCGCTGGTGCCAATGGCGTCGCAACCGACCGAGATGTCGGGCCGCAACTGGATGCTGCGCCGCATGCTCACCGAGATGGTCCGCGACGACCCGGAGTACCTGGATGGCAATTACGCCAGCCCGCCCCGCTCCTTACGCATTGCCAGCGCGTTCTTCGCGCTGGCCACCAACGGCGGAACGCTGGCCTACCAGAAAGCAGCTCCGACAATGGAGTTGGCCGACAATTTCTTGGACACCCTGTTGGCCCAGCCTTTCACGTTGGATGCCAACGACTTCTTATATCAATGGGGTGCCTCGCGCGGCTATAACCCGGCACCCGGCCTGGAGCAGATCCGGGCTATGGTGCTCGCCATCAACGCGGCCGATGACGAACGCTATCCGCCCGAGACCGGTCTGATGGAGCACGCGATGCAGCATGTGCGCCACGGCCGGCTGCTTTTGATCCCTGCCAGCGAGGATACGTGCGGCCACGGTACCAACGGCCTGGCGCGTTTTTACAAAGCCGAGTTGCAGGAACTGCTGCAATCAGCCCCACGCCGCGCCTCCAGGTGATGCTGACCGGACAATACGGCGCCCCTTCGTCCGGCGCCTCGCTATTGAGCTGGACCTACACAACATGTCTTTCGAGCAACGACCATGTTCCGTTCGGCGATGGGCTGTTGCTGTCGCCGTGCGGCAGCGGGATGTGACGCATACGCTGCCCTCGCGTCCGCCTTGAGCGTCCGCCCGATGGTGTTGTCGCTGCGGTGCTCGTTTCTGCCGCTCGTGGATCAAGCGAACTGGCGCCAAGGCCCGTTGCGCCACAGAGGCGCAGCGGGACGAATGGAAGCGTCCCGCGAATGGATTTACGCCGGAGGGATTCCAGCATCTCGCGTTCAGGTTCATCGTTGGCCCGATAGCTCGGTATGAGCGCGGCGGGTGCAGTTGGATGCTGGATAAACGGCACGCAGGTGGAGGGTCCACGTTGAATGTCGGGGTTCATTTCATTGACCTGATCTCATCCCTCACAAACAGCCCCATCACCCACGTCTCGGCGCAGATGCGAACGTATCGACCTGATGTGACCGTCGAGGAGCAAGCCGTGTTCACGTGCCGAAACGCTGCGGGACAAATCGGCGTGGTTGAAACGGGTTACCTGTTTCCATCAACAGCGGAGGATCAGCGAGACTTCGCGTTTTCCATCTCGCATACCTCCTCCTACGTCCGGGGTTATGCCGACCAGCTTTACATCAAAGCGCGGGGCCAACAGCAAGGGCGCGCCACGAAGGTGGAGTACAACACGGACGAGTTTTATTCGGTGTTCTTAAAGCGCAGCTGGGCCGATCTGGCGAATGGTTGTCCTCCCGTTGCAGGGTTGCGGGAGGCCGAGCATGCGATCGCTGTCGTCGAGGCAGGATACCGCTCTGTAGCCAACGGCGGCGCACCAGAACCGGTCGACAATGCCTTCCAGGACCGTTGCCGCCTAACGGCTCTACCCGCCGCTACGCCTTGCGACGAGTTGTTGTGCGAGTCAAATTTCAACGCAGACCTTAACTCCGCCGCCAAGGGGCCGCTCTTCGCCGCTTGCGGAAGACCGCACCACGCGCGCCCGCCCTCGCCTCTCGACATTTGCCGATCCTGAACCTCTCGACGGATGCGATTGTTCTGGTTGGCAAGACGGTTGTTCACTTCGACGCGCCGGGGATGGTTGGCGGCCCATTGCCCCGCTTGCGCAGTCGATGCGATGGCGAGTGTCGCGGCCATTGCGACGACGACACTGCCAATCAAGGTTTTGCGGCGCGCGGCAATCGAAACTCGCGAAGCGATCGCTGCATTCGTCGTGGCGCGCGAAGTAGTATTCTCGCAATGCACGCGGTCGACCGATCATCTGACTTGAGGAGCCGGGCCAATGGAAAGCATCGACACACTCGTCGTGGCGGCATTCGCTTTTGTCGCCAGCCACTTTCTCCTGTCCCATCCGCTGCGGGCGGGTATGGTCCGGGCAATCGGCGAACGGGGTGCCATGGGCGTCTATTCGCTGATTGCGATACTGACGTTCGGCTGGATGGTCGTGGCTTACGACAGGACGCCCGTCTCCGCGCCGCTATGGCCGGCAGGCAACGCGCTGTGGGCAGTTGTGACCGTGCTCATGCTGATCGCATCGATCCTTCTGATGGGCTCCCTGATCCGCAACCCGGCGTTGCCCACCGGCGGCCGGCCCATCGCGTTTCCCGACGCGGCGCGCGGCGTGTACGCAGTGACCCGTCACCCGATGATGTGGTCGTTCGCGCTTTGGGGACTGTGCCATATCGCCGTGTTCCCGGTCACCCGGAACATCGTGCTTGCCGGGGCGATCATCATCCTCGCGCTGGTCGGTGCCGCGCTACAGGACCGCAAGAAACGGCGGCTGCAACCCGATCTGTGGCCCGCATGGGAATCGAAGACGAGCTATCTGCCGTTCGCGGCGATCGCCGCCGGCCGCGCGCGGCTGGGCGGGTTCGGCATGCACGCGCTGGTGGGCGGCGTCGTTTTCTGGCTCGTCGCGACGTGGGCTCATATCCCGCTCTCCGGTTGGCCGGCGGGCATCTGGCGCTGGCTCTAGCCGCACGGTTCCACGAGATTTGTTCTCGTGGCGCAAGACTCTTTGTCCACGGTGTGTGTTCGAATTCGCGGCGGATGCGCCTACAGTGCCCTCCATCGGGTCCATCGATTCGAACGGCCAGCAGGCCAGATCAATCACACTGTGAGACAAACCATGAGCACTTCCAAAGTCGTCATCGTCACCGGCGCATCGCAAGGCATCGGCGCTGAAACCGTCAAAGCCTTCCGCGCGCAGGGTCATCGCGTCGTCGCCACGGCTCGTTCCATCGCACCGGCCGTCGAGGCCGACTATGTCGCCGTGGCGGGCGACATCGGCGACGCCGCTACCGCCCGCCGCGTCGTCGACGCTGCCATCGAGCACTTCGGACGCGTCGATACGCTCGTCAACAACGCGGGCATCTTCATCGCGAAGCCGTTCACGCAGTACACCGCCGAAGACTACGCGGCGATCCTGAACGTCAACCTGAACGGCTTCTTTTACATTACCCAGTACGCGATCGACGCGATGCAGAAGCACGGCAGCGGTCACGTGGTCAGCATTACCACGACGCTCGCCGAAAAGGCGAACAGCAAGGTTCCGTCGGTGCTCGCGTCGTTGACGAAGGGCGGCCTGAATGCCGCGACGCGTTCGCTCGCCATCGAATATGCGCGCGCCGGTATCCGCGCCAACGCGGTGTCGCCCGGCATCATCAAGTCGCCGATGCATCCCGCCGAATCACACGCGACGCTCGCCGGGATGCATCCGGTCGGGCGCATGGGCGACATGAGCGACATCGTCAATGCGATCCTCTATCTCCACTCGGCACCGTTCGTGACCGGCGAGATCCTGCATGTGGACGGCGGCCAGAGCGCAGGCCAGTAAGTGGTCTGGCGTCACCCGCACTCGCCCGGCAAGCCGACCCACACCGCACCCATGACGCGATTCATCGTCAGTGCGGGTGTCCGCACATTGCGCGCATGATCTGATTCGCGCGCTCGACGCCCCTCTCAAGGAGCCCACCATGTCCGTCCAACAGAAACTCGCAGAACTCGGTCTCGAACTGCCCTCTCCTGCGCAACCGCTGGGCAGCTATACGGCTGTCAGCGAAGCCGGAAACCTGCTTTTCATCTCGGGACAGGTGCCGCTGTCCGACGGCAAAATGTTCTATTCGGGGCGTGTCGGCGAGAACCTGACGCTCGAAGAGGGCCGCAAGGCTGCCCAACTCGCCGCGCTCAACGTACTCGCGCAGATCTCGCATCATCTCGGCGGTTTCGAGCGCCTGCATCACATCGTTCGCGTCGAGGGGCACGTCAGTTCCGCCGATGGATTCTACGGGCAGCCCGCCGTGGTCGACGGCGCTTCGGATCTGTTCGCTGCCGTGCTCGGCGACAAAGCGGGACATGCGCGTTCAGCGTTCTCGCATAGCCAGGGTCCCGCCGACGCCGCTGTCGTGATCGTCGTCATCGCCGAAATCCTGCCCGCCTGATCGACGCGCGCCAGGCGTGACGCACGCCCTTCCCGCTTGGCGGCGCGGGCCTCGAAACGCCTCCAAACGTGCTTGCCGCCAGCCTCCCGCTGATCGCGAGACGGGATGAAAGGCCCGGTGATCATCTCCGCATAGCTTTGTCCCGGCCCGACCATGGGAAACACATCGGCGTTCTGGTCGATCATGACTTCGAGGAACGCCGGTCCGGCGAATTCAATGAACGCCCTGAGTTTCTGTTCCAGTTCAGCGAGCGATTCGTCGGCGCGGCGGTCGGTTACGACGAAGCGGCTTCGGATGGCGGCGGCAATCGCGCCGCGGCCCATGCCTGGCGTCAGCGATCCGCCCGCCGCGATCCGCGCGCGGGCGTCGTTGGAGTCACCACTCCTTGACGGCCACCTCGTAGTTGTCGTCGTAGAACGCGACGAGAAATTCCTCGGGCATCAGCCACGAGTCGACGCTCACGCTTTGCGTGCCAACGTCGACCGCGACTTTCGCGTCGGGATCGACCGACTTCATCGCATGCTCGAGCCTGGTAACATCATCTGCACGGATTTCAGTTTTCATCGAGAACTTCATGTTTCACCTCACCAGTCATCTACGTTCGAACCAGGCGGCGGCTCGCGATCAATCCGGGCTCGCCTGGACCTCGACCACCGTCCCACGAGGCGTGCCGATCCAGTGAATCGCGGCGGCGAGACTGCCGAGCGCGATACCGAACGCGACGATGCCCGTCCAGCCATAGCGTGTCATCAACCAGCCGCTGACCGTCGCGCCGACAGCACCGCCGAAAAAGGTGGCCGTCATATAAAGACTATTGATACGGCCCTGCGCTTTCGGATCGACCGCGAACGCGCGCGTCTGGTTCGATACGAGACCGGACTGCACGCCGATATCGAGCACGATCACGCCCACGATCAACAGCGTCAGCGAGCTCGCCGCGCCCGACAGCAGCAGATACGCGAGCGTGACGATGCCGATGCTAGCGCCGATCACCTTGCGGAACCCGACCCGATCGGTCGCATTGCCGCCCAGTGAAGCGGCGAACGCGCCGGCCGCGCCGATCACGCCGAAGCCGCCGGCCCATGCGCTGCCGAGATGCCACGGTCCGCTCGCGAGAAGCGCGGCGAGATTGACCCAGAACCCGTTGAAGCAGGCCCACAGCAGGGCCTGGATCAGCATCGATTCGCGGATCGGCCGATTGTCCCGCGCGAGCGGCCACAGCGAAGCGAGCAGGCGCCCATAGGAGAGATTCGTCGACGGCACGCCGCGCGGCAGCAGCGCCGCGGCCGCGATCCAGACCGGCACCATGAAGGCCGCTTCGGCGACGTACACCGCGCGCCATCCATACGCCGTACCGATCACGCCGGCGATGGTACGGCCGCTCAGGATGCCGACCATGATCCCGCTCACGACGGTGCCGACGTTGCGCCCGCGCTCGCTCGGCAACGACATCACGGCGGCGAACGGCACCAGCTGCTGCGGAACGCAGCTCACGATGCCGAGGCCGAACGACGCCGCGACGAGCGCCCAGATGCCGGGCGCGACGGCCCCCGCGACGCCGAACGCGCAGGCGAGCGCGATCTGGATCAGCACCAGCTTGCGGCGATCGAACCGGTCGCCGAGCGGCAGCAGCAACGCGAGCCCGCTCGAAAAACCGAGCAGTGCCGCGGCGGCGACGAGATCGACCGTCGTCACGTCGACGCGCAGACCCGCGGCGATCAGCGGAAGGATCGGCTGCGTGCAGTAAATGTTGGTGATCACCGCGCCGGCGATGATCGCCATCATGACGATCTTGCCGCGCGATGCGAATGCGGGCGTGGCGGCACTATCGGCTGAATGGGTTGAATCGCGCATGACAAGCTCCTTGTTGTTCGTTCGCTCCGGTATTCGCAGCGACATGCCGCGATCCGGTTCCAGTATTGAACGGCGGGCGGCACATTGCCCGTTATCCGCCGTAGGTCGACTCCCATCCCCCTCCCAGCGCTTTACAGAGCGTGATCAGATTGGTCGCGGCGGTGGCTTTGCTCTTCTGCAGATTGCTCTGCGCTTCGAGCAATTGCCGCTGCACGTTCAGCACGTCGAGATAGTCGAGCGCGCCCGCCTTGTAGCGTTCCCGCGCAACGGCCAGCGCGCGCTCGTTCATGCTGACGGCCGTGGCGAGCCGATCGCGGCGGCGTTGTTCGGCGTCGTAGGTGACGAGCGAATCGTCGACTTCCCGCCACGCGCGCAGCACCGTCTGCCGGTAGACGATGGCGGCTTCCTGTTGTTGTGCTTCACGCAGTTGCAGCGTGCCCTTCAGACGGCCTCCCTCGAATATCGGCAACGTAATCGAAGGCCCGACGACGAACTGCCCGGACGCCCAGCTGGCGAGATTCGACAGTTGAAGACTCTGAAACCCCGCGCTGCCGTTCAGCGTGATGCGTGGATAGAAATCGGCCTTCGCGACGCCGACGGTCGCGGTTGCCGCATGCAGGTCCGCCTCCGCCTTGCGGATATCGGGCCGGCGCTGCACGAGCTCGGACGGGAAGCCGATCGGCACCTGCGCGGGCAGCACCGGCACCTCGCGCGGTTCGGCAAGCGTCTGCCGCAGCGCACCGGGTTCCTGCCCGAGCAGCAGCCCGATCGCGTTGATCGTGGTCTCGCAGTGCGACTCCAGCGTCGGAATCAGGCTTTCGATGTTTTCCACCTGTGCGGCAGCGTTCGACACGTCGAGATCGGTCGTGACGCCTTCATGCGCGCGAACCCGCGTGAGCTTCAGCACATCGTTGGCGATGTCGAGGTTCTGTCTCGCGATCTGCAGCAGATCCTGCGTGTCGCGCAGTTCGATATAGTCGCGCGCCAGTTCCGCGCGCGCTCTCAACAGCACCGCGTTGCGGTCCTCGTATGAGGCCTGGGACAGCGCGCTCGCCGCTTCGACGCTGCGTCGCACGTGCCCCCACAGATCGATCTCCCACGACGCATCGAACCCGGCCTGATACAGGTTATAGGCGGGCGAGCCCGCCGAGCCGGGCAACGGAGCCACGCCCAGCGGCGCGCTGCCGGAAGCCGATTGCGGTTGGCTTTGCGTCGGCGTGACGCCGAGCAGCGACAGGATGCCGTTCTGGCTGCCGCGTTCGCGGTTGTACGAGGCGGCGCCGTCGAGCGTCGGGTATTCGGCGGCGCCGGCAACGCGCCGCTCGGCCCGGCTTTGCAGCAAACGCGCGGAGGCCGCGGCCACGTCGAGGTTGGCGTCGGCCAGCTGCTTTTCCAGCTGGTTCAGTACCGGATCGTTGAACAGCGTCCACCAATCCGGACCGAACTGGGATTCCACCGCCCGGCTCGGCGACTGCGCGGTTTGCGTACGCTCGAAGACCTGCGGCGTGGCCGTCTGTGGACGTTCGAAATTCGGACCCACCGTGCATGCCGTCAGCGCGACACAGGTCAGAAGCGCCGCGACGATCGCGCGCGCAGAGTAGTTGCTCGTGTTCATTCTCTTTGCGCTCCCTCGGCCGTCGCTTCGCCGCTGTGGCCCACCACGACGTCCGCTTCGACCGAGAGCCCCACGCTCAATGCCGCTGCACTCGCCTGGCCGCGATCGATCGTGATCTTGACGGGCACCCGCTGCACGACCTTCGTGAAGTTGCCGGTGGCGTTGTCGGGCGCGATCGGCGCAAAGCTCACGCCGGTCGCCGGCGCGAGGCTATCGACACGGCCGCGGATCACGATGCCGGGCAGGCTATCCACCGTCACGCGTACGCCTTCGCCCGGTCGCATATTGGTGATCTGGCTCTCCTGGAAGTTGGCGACCACGTACGCGTCCGACAGCGGCACGATCGCCAGGACTGGCGCGCCGGGCGTCACGAATGCGCCGACCCGCGCCGAACGGCGGCCGACCTTGCCGTCGACGGGTGCGCGGATCTCCGTGTACGACAGGTTGAGCTTCGCCTGCTCGAGCGCCGCCTCGGCGTGTTCCAGCGCGCCCGCGGCCTTGTCGCGCTGCGTGCGCAGCACGTCCAGATTCTGCTCGGTGGCCAGCAACGCCGCCTGGTCGTGCGACTGCTGCGCAAGCTGCTGCGCGAGCGTGCTCGAAGCGCGTTGTTGTTCCTGCGCCGTCCCCGCGCCGGCGTCGGACAGGTTCTGGTAGCGCGACGCGTTGGCCCGCGCAAAACCGATCGATGCGTCGTCGGCGCGCAGCGTCGCGCGCGCCTGCTCCACCAGCGACGGCTGACGCGCAATTTCCGCATCGAAGTTCGCCACCGATGCCTTCGCCGCGACCACTTCCGCCTCGGCGCTCATCAACGCCGCGCGAAAGTCGCGGTCATCGATGCGCACGAGCAGTTGGCCCGCTTTCACGTCCTCATTGTCATTGACCAGTACGTCCGTGATCTGACCCGGGATGCGCGGCGCGACGAGCGTGAAGTCCGCGGTGACGTAGGCGTCGTTGGTGGACTCGGTATTCGGGCTCGCGAGCAGCCTCGTGCCGCCCCATGCAGCGAGGCCGACGACGCCGATGACCGCGGCAGCACGAAAGATCTTCAATGGGGATGGCATAGTCGATGACATCGGAATCGTTCCTCAATGCGAAGCAGGCGGCGTCGTGCTCCACGGCGGATAGATGCGCACCGGCAGCACTGGAACCAGCAGAAGAAGCGCAACGGCGACACACGCCATCACGCGGTACAGATCGGCGGAAGTCAGAACGACCGCCTGTTCGTGGATCCGGTGCGCGAGCTGACCCAGACCGTAGTTCGCGTCGACGCCCTGATTCGCTATCAGTGGGCGGTTGCCCAGCTGGTCGACCAGCATGCTCGAATGGAAATGCTCGCGCGCCGTCCCCACACCTTCGATGAGCCCGCTTGCCACCGCCGCGGAAAACGTCTTCAGGGAATTGAACATCGCCGAAGCAAACGGACCCTCGGTGGGCGGCAGCCCCGTCGTCACGCCCATCAGGATCGACATGATCACCATCGGCTGCGCGACGATCTGCAACGATTGCAGCAGGTAGAAATTGTCGCGAATCCACTCGGTCGTGATGAAGCTTCCCATCGCGCAGGTCACGAACATCAGCGCGAGACCCGTGGCGATTACCCAGCGGTGATCGGCGCGGCGCGTGTTCAGCAAAGCGGCCGTCAGCGGCAGCGTGATCAACAGCGGCACGGCCAGAAACAACGACAGCGGCGCGGTCTGCAGCGGGCGGTACGTATGGACTATCGCGAGATACTGGGCCGGTATTGCCGCCATGCCCACCAGCAGGATCACGGTGCCGAGCAAGGTCGATAGTCCATGCGTGAAATTCCTGCGCGCAAGCAGTTGAAGCTTGAAAAACGGCACCGGCTGACACCATTCGTTGACGAGAAATGCAACGAGCAGCGGCACCCCCGCGCCGAACATCACGCAAATGAACCCCGAATCGAACCAGTCGAGACGATCGCCCTGCAAAAGACCGGTCACCAGCATCGCGACGGCGGGAAATCCGGTCACGAAGCCGATCCAGTCGAACGAGCGAAACCGCTCGAGCTTCATCGGGTCCGCGGGAAGCCCCCGCTGAATCGCGATGCAGCACAGCACGCCGAGCGGAACGATCTGCCAGAACGCCATGCGCCAGCTGACGAACTCCGTCCACACCGCGGCGAGCGGCGTGCCCAGGGCCGGCCCGAAGGTCGCTGTCAGCGCATAGCCGGCGAGGCCATACAGCTTGAGATTGGGCGGCAGATAGCGCAGCGCCACGATGATCAGCATCGGCGGAAGACATCCGCCCGCGATTCCCTGAAGAATGCGCAGCACGTAAAGCGTCGGCAGATTGGGAGCGAACGGGCACAGCAAGCCGAAGAACATCGTCGCGAGTACGGCGCCGATCGTGAACCGCTTCAGCGTGAACGTGATGCCGAACCACGGCGCAAACACCATCGTCGCGACGTTCGCTGCTTCGAACAGCGAAGTGAGCCAGGTGCCGTCGTCATGTCCGATCAGGAACGCGCCCTGGATATCGGCCAGCGCGGCCGCGGTGACCTGCTCGTTCAGGATCGCCAGCAACGACGCGAACAGCATGCCGACGAGCCCGAGCGCAATACGCCTGGTAAAGGCCAACTGCGCAGGAGCCGTCCGGGGCGGCGCCGCTACCACGCGTACAGGACCGCTCTCCAGCGATCGCGGGAGACTCGGCGCTTCCGTTTCAGTCGTCATAGGTTTCAACCCGCTCTGGTTTAGTTAGCTGTACTGCCCGACGCGGACAGTCAGCTGTCGGCTCACCGCTCTTCGTTGCTGTTCACCGATTGCTTAATTGTCAGAGATCGGGCCGATTTCTTAAAGCTTCGGCGAGGCGGGTTTTGGGCCATCCAGTACGGAAAATTGGCCAGGCCGTGCTGTGTCGACCGGCTGTGCGCCGCTCGCGCGGCATGGGCGGAAAAGCGTGCGTCGTGACGAACCATGGTGGTTCGTCACGGGCCATGCGATTCAGGCGCTGGTTTGAGTCAAGCGGAACGCTGATGCGCGACCAGCCGTTACAGGCTGCGTGGAACCGACCCGCATGGGCTCGGGCAAAAGCGTGAGACGCGGCTTAGCGCGCCGCAAAAGGCAGCAACGCCCGCCTATGGCGGCAATTGCCGTCTAGTCGGGAAGCGCCAGTTTCGCAGCCAACCGGAGCTCACGGTAGGCGCTCACGAGTGCATCGAGGCTGAACGATCGGTTCAGTCCGCTTGGGTTTGGCAGGACCCATGCGCGCGCACCGGCGAAATCACGGGCTTGCAAGCCCCATTCGATATCACGCTGGCCGGACATTTCGGCGAGCGCCACCTTGCCAAGAAACGCGATGAAGCGCGGCGCGTAGTGTCGAATCTTCAGTTCGAACTGCGCCGCGGCGGCTTGAATCTCCGCCTTCGACAGTTGGTCCGCACGAGCCGTGGGACGTAAGACCGCCGTGGTAAGACCGTATCCACGATTCAACAGTTGCCGGTCGTTCTCGGGGCGAAACTCCTCGTCCGTGAAACCGGCGAGATGGAGAACTCTCCAGAACCGGTTGCCCCTGCCTTCAAAGTGGTGCCCTGTCGACGCCGCGCGTAATCCCGGGTTGATGCCGCAGAAGAGGATCGACAAGCCGGACTGAATGATGTCGGGAAGCAATTGCGCCGAATCGTCGTTGGTCAACGACGACACGTCCGCCAGCGCCGCGGTGGGCTCACTGTTGTGCACTCGCCTCCCCTCTGAATCGCATCCGATATTGCTTCGGCGTGACGTTGAGCCGCCGCGAGAATGTCGTGCGCATATGCGTGGCGTTGTGAAAGCCGCATTTGAACGCGACCGTCTTCAGCGGAGCATCGGTATCCTCGAGCAGTTTTCTCGCCGTATCGACGCGCACCTGCTCGACGAATACCGAGGGCGTCACCTTCGCGTGCTTCGCGAATACCCGCGACAATGTACGGCGGCTCACCGAGGCCGCGCTCGCGAGCTCCTCGATCGACAGCGTCCCGGTAATATGCTCGCTCACATATCGATAGACCTTGTGGAGGATCGGATCTTCGTCCTTGCCCGCGCCGATATAGGGGCTGTACTGCGACTGACCGCCTTCGCGCTGGATATACACGACCAGACGCTTCGCGACCCGCACCGCGAGCTCGTGCCCCCAGTCCTCGGCGACGAGCGCCAGACACAGATCGATGCCCGCGGTCACGCCGGCTGAAGTGAAAAGCCGACCGTCGCGAACGAAGATCCTGTCCGGCCGCACGTTGGCTTGCGGAAATTCATTGGACAGCCGATTCGCGTCCGACCAGTGCGTCGTGACTTCCTTGCCATCGAGCAGCCCCGCATGCGCGAGCACGAATGCACCATTGCATACGGAGCCGAAGCGGCTCGCGCTGCGCGCCTGATTCTGCAACCAGGTCAGGAATTCATTCGAAGGCTGCGCATCGGGCAACTGAGGTCCGCCCGCGACCAGCAGCAGGTCCCATTGAATGTCACGGTCGGCATAGCCAAACGAAACCGCCAGTTGCATGCCATTCGAGCAGGTCACGGTGCCCGCTTCGCGTCCGACCAGCGAGACCTCGTAGCGCTGATGCTCGGGAAGAAACGTGTTCGCCTCGGCGAACACATCGAGTGGGCCTGCTACATCCAGCGCCTGCACACCATCGAATACAACAATGGCGACTTTCATGCCGTGACCTTCATGGTGGAAACTATGTTTGCGATGCCGTGGCGCAGCTTACCGCATCATCGGCCGCTGATGCCGTCAGCGCCCGGAAAAACTATTGTGTCTGGGCGTAACAAATCTCTCGCCGCAACGATGCCCGACACGAGGTAAGCCAGCACTGCGCGCGTGGCCCAAAACTTCGACTAGTTGGCAGACGAACGCACCATCCGCGCATTTCCGCCACAGCATCGATTAACTAGACTGTCTACACGACTGCGACTGGGGATATCACCCGGGCGTGCCGGGAGGTCTCCCGCCAAGGACGGCGCTTGTGACGCGCGTCGATGCCTGGCTGTTCGGTGGGTGGCTACAAGCAACGATAGTCGTCACTCCATATGTTGCGGCCGGCTCACGGCCGCACAGCGAGCAAGGGCAGATTCATCATGTTGAAGGAACGTCAGAGCTCTTTCCTGTTCGGGGGCAACGCCCCCTACGTCGAAGAGCAATATGAACTTTACCTGGCTGACCCGAATGCGGTCACAGCCGAGTGGCGGACGTGGTTCGACGCGTTGCGCGACACCCCCGCCATCGATGGCAGCGATCGTGACGACCAGCCGCACGCACCGGTGATCTCCAGCTTCGTCGAGCTGGCTAAACGAACGCTGCGTGCCGTCGTCGCGGCCAGCAACGAAGCCGGTAGCGAGCCCGATAAGCAGGCCAATAAGCAACCCAATAAGCAGGCCAACAAGGAGGCCGCCGACGCGCTGGGCCTCGCGAGAAAGCAGGTGGCGGTGCAAACGCTGATTGCCGCGTTCCGGATGATCGGCACGCGCGTGGCCGATCTCGACCCGCTGGCGTGGACGCCGCCACGCTCCTACGCCGAATTGACGCCGGCCTACTACGGCCTGACGGCCGCCGACATGTCGACCACGTTCAGCACCGCCGACACGTTTCTCTTCGAGGACGACGCGACGCTGAAGGATATCGTTGCCGCGCTCGAGCAAACGTACACCGGCACACTCGGCGCCGAGTTCATGCACCTCGCCGACGCGCAGCAGCGGCGCTGGTGGCAGCTACGGCTCGAATCCTCGCGCGCCACGCCGTCGCTGCAGGCCGCTGAGAAACTGCGGCTGCTGGAGCGTTTGAGCGCAGCCGAAGGGCTCGAAAAACACCTGCACGCGCGCTATGTCGGACAAACGCGCTTCTCGCTCGAAGGCGGCGAGTCGTTGATCGTGCTGCTCGACGAACTGGTCCGGTATGGCGCGTCGAAGAAGCTGCGCGCGCTCGTGATGGGCATGGCGCACCGCGGGCGCCTGAATGTGCTCGTGAATGTCGTCGGCAAGCCGCTGCGCGCGCTGTTCGACGAATTCGACGGCAAGGACGCCGAAAAACTGACGGCCGGCGATGTCAAGTATCACAAGGGCTTTGCCAGTTCGGTCGAGACCGACGCCGGACCGGTCGAGGTGACGCTCGCGTTCAACCCGTCGCATCTGGAAGTCGTCAACCCGGTCGTGCAAGGCATGGCGCGCGCGAAGGCGGATCTCGCCGGCAGCGCCGACGGCGACGACGTGCTGCCGGTCGAAATCCACGGCGACGCGGCGATGAGTGGACAGGGCGTGGTCATGGAAACGCTGAGCCTTTCCTACACGCGCGGACACGGCACGGGCGGCACCGTCCACGTCGTCGTCAACAACCAGATCGGTTTTACGACTTCCGATCCGCGCGACACGCGTTCGTCGTTCTATACGACGGACGTCGCGAAGATGATCGAGGCGCCGATCCTGCACGTCAATGGCGACGACCCTGAAGCGGTCGCGATGGCGGCGCGGCTCGCCCTCGACTATCGCAGCAAGTTCAAGCGCAGCGTCGTCATCGACCTCGTCTGCTTTCGCAGGTACGGGCATCAGGAACAGGACACGCCCGGCATCACACAACCGCTGATGTATCGCTCGATCGCGGGTCATCCGGGCGTGAGGACACGCTACGCGAACCGGCTGATCCAGCAAGGCGTGCTGAAGGCCGACGAGGCGCAACGCTACGTCAGCGCGCGTCGCGAACTTCTCGAGCGCGCGCACGAGACCGTGGGTTCCTATGCTTCGCCGCTACACGAGGAAGCCGGCGAGCGCTCGCGCTCAGCCGCGCAAACCGGCCCGGCCCGCCACCTCGCCCCGTCGGCCGACGATCTGCGCGGCCTCGCGCAGCGGATCTCGACCGTCCGCGCGGACCTGACGCTGCATGCGCTCGTCAGGAAGATGATGAACGGGCGTCAGGAGATGGCATCCGGAAAACGCCTGCTCGACTGGGGCATGGGCGAACATCTGGCATTCGCATCGTTACTCGCGGCCGGGGTCGGTATCCGACTGAGCGGGCAGGACAGCGCACGCGGGACGTTCAATCACCGGCACGCAGTTCTGCACGATCAGACACGGATAAATCGTCCCGATGGGGTCTATGTTCCACTCGATCATATCGGCGCAACCCAAGGCCGGTTCACCGTGACGAACTCGATTCTCTCCGAGGCCGCCGTGCTGGCATTCGAGTATGGCTATTCGACGGTGAATCGCAATGCGCTGGTGATCTGGGAAGCGCAATTCGGTGATTTCGCCAATGGCGCGCAGGTCGTGATCGACCAGTTCATCGCGGCGGGCGCGGCCAAGTGGGGACAACACAGCGGCCTGACGCTATTCCTGCCTCACGGGCAGGAAGGCCAGGGCCCCGAGCACGCGTCGGCGAGGCTCGAGCGCTACCTGCAATTGAGTGCGCAAAACAATATGCGGGTTGCGGAACCGACCACGCCCGCGCAACTGTTCCATTTGCTGCTGATGCAGGCCCGCGCCTTCGAACGGCGCCCGCTCGTCGTGATGACGCCCAAGTCGCTGCTGCGCCACCCGGAGGCGACCAGCACGTTCGACGAGTTGAGTCACGGCGAATTCCGCGAGGTTCTGCCGGACACCCAGATCGACGCGTCGCGCGCGACTGATGTGGAGCGTGTGATCGTGACGAGCGGCAAGGTCTACTTCGAATTGCTCGCGCATCGCCGCAGCGCCGGTATGACCGACACCCCGATCATCCGCGTCGAGCAGCTCTATCCGTTTCCGGCGCAACAACTGGCCGCCGAGCTCGCTATCCGAACCTGAAGAGCGTGGTCTGGTGCCAGGAGCAAGCGCGCAATCAGGGCGCATGGAGTTTCGTCGAGCCGCTGCTACGCGAGATTCTGCCTGCCGGCACGACGCTGCTGTACGCGGGACCTGATGCTTGCGCATCGACCGCGCCGGGATCGCATGCGGCGCATGTGGCGACACAATCCGCGCTCGTGTCGCGAGCGTTCACCGGCTGAGTGCGCATGCGTGTCGCGATGATGCTCTATGCGGGATTTCAGCTGCTCGAGGTCAGTGGTCCGATGGATGTGTTTCATCAGGCCAACCGCCTGTATGGCGGCGTCCTCTATGAGGCGCATCTGATCGGGCCGTCGCCGGGGCCGGTGTTTTCGTCGAACGGGACGGCCGTGGGTACGACCGAGTGCCTGTTCGATACGCGCCCGCCCTTCGATATTGTCGTGGTGCCTGGCTCCCCGGTGGTCGGTTCTGCCCGTGAGCATCGCAAACTCGTGGACTGGTTGAGCGATGCGGGACCAAGGACCCACAGGCTCGCCTGCATTTCGAACGGCGCGTTTCTGCTTGCAAGAGCCGGTCTCGCCGATCGCCGCTGGCTGACCACGCATTGGCGCGACGCTGACCGCCTCGCGGCCGAATATCCGCTGGTCCATGTGATGTCGAATCCTGGCTGCCTGAAGGATGGCAACCTGTACTCGTCGGGCGGCGCGAGTGCGGGCATCCATCTCGCCCTGTCGCTGGTGCGGGAAGACCTCGGCGAACATGCCGCGGGAACGATCGCCACGGCGTTGCTGACGCCGCCGGCACGAAGCGCCGGGCACACACGGAGTAATTGATGATCGACACAAACCTGATTCACAAGGCTCTCGCGAATCCGCTGCGGCGCGACATCCTCGCGTGGTTGAGAGCCCCCGCCGAGACCTTTCCGAACGGCTATCTCAACCATGGCCGCGGCGTACCCGTGCACGTCATCCAGGCGCGCAGCGGTCTGGCCCAGTCGACGGTATCAATGCATATCGCCGTGCTCGTCGAAGCGGGACTTCTGGTTCCGAAGCGAGTCGGCCAATGGATTTTCCTGTCGCGCAATGAAGAAGCGATACGGACATTTACGGAACAGGTTCGCGTGCATTTGTAATGGACAAGCTCAACATGATGCGGATATTCGTCCGCATCACCGAAGAAGGAAGCTTCACGGCAGCGGCCTCGCGCCTGAACATTCCGACAGCCAACGCGTCGCGGGCGGTCGCGCAACTCGAGACGCATTTGCGCACACGTCTGCTGCACCGAAGTACCCGGCGCCTCGCGCTGACCGAGGCGGCCGAGCGATATCTGGACCGCTGCCAACAGATACTCACCTCTGTCGACGAGGCCGAAGCCGAGGCAGCCAATGCGCAAGTCAGACCCTCGGGGCGGCTGCGCGTGCATGCGTCGCCAGGCTTTGGCACGACCTATCTGGTGCCGGCAGCGGTCCGGTATCAGGAGCGCTATCCTGCCGTGTCGGTCGAGCTGACGTTATCGTCAGGCACGCCGGATCTTCTCGACGATGGCTACGACCTGATGCTTCGATTGAGTGCGACGCAGCTGCCCGACTCGGGGCTCGTTTCGCATCGGCTCGGAGAGGTCCACAGCGTGCTCTGTGCAGCGCCCGCTTATCTGCACGCGCGCGGTACGCCGCACACGGTACAGGACATTCGGGGTCACACTTGCCTACAGCTCGTTATGTCGATTTTCCCGCGCGATCGCTGGCATCTGGACGGACCCAACGGCCGTGAAACGGTCGAGCTTCCGAAGGCGGCGGTCGAAATCAACCTTCCTGACGCGCTCGGTGTCGCGCTGCGCGAAGGGGTGGGTATCGGAGCGCTGCCGATGTCGAGGGCGCTGCCCTTGCTCGACAGCGGCGCACTGGTGCGCGTGCTGCCGCAGTATCGGCTGCAGAAACTGAAGGCCTTCACGGTCCATGCGTCGCGCCAGTATCTGGACGCCAAAATCAGGACTTTCGTGGATTTCCTGCGCGAGGCCGTACCGACGGCATTGGCCGAGGACGAGGCGGCGCTCGGCCGTTGAGCCCCGCCTCGGTGACCTGCCGCTTCACGCTGTGTCGCGACAGGCTGCGCTCGACGCGCTTCAACCCGCATTTGCCTTGTGCTCGTGCGACGCCACGCGTTGCGATTGCGATTGCGATTGCGATTGCGATTGCGATTGCGATGGCGATGGCGATGGCGATGGCGATGGCGATGGCGATGGCGATGGCGATGGCGGTTGCGCGGCCATCGCGCGGGAGACCATTTCGTTTTGCTTGATGATCTTGTCGATCTCGGCGTCGGCCTGCGCATCGTAGTGCGCGAAAACATCGGTGCGATAACGCGTGTTCTGCGCCGCGCCCAACTGCGAACCGGATTCGTCGCGCGTGTCGGCGTCGACCGCCATCGACAGGCCGATACGCAGCGGATGCGCGGCCAGCTCGGCCGGGTCGAGCGCGATGCGAACCGGCAGCCGCTGCACGATCTTGATCCAGTTGCCGGTGGCGTTCTGCGCCGGCAGCGTCGCGAACGCGCTGCCGGTGCCGGCCGAAAAGCCCTCGATACGCCCGTGATATCGCGCGCCGCTACCGTAGACGTCCGATGTCAGCGTGACCCGCTGGCCGATCCGCATGTGCTTGAGCTGCACTTCCTTGAAGTTCGCGTCGACCCATACGCCGTCGAGCGGCACGATCGCCATCAGCGGCGTGCCGGGCGCGACCCGCTGGCCGACCTGCACCCGGCGCTGCGCGACGTAGCCGGTCACCGGCGCCGGCAAGGTATCGCGCGCATAGGCGAGCCACGCGGTCCGCACTTTCGCGGCGGCGGCCTGCACGTCCGGATGCTGCTCGACCGTGGTGCGATCGGTCAGCGCGTGGTTGGCTTCGCCCTGCTGGCGCGCGGCGTCGAGCGCTGCCCGCGCGACGCTGACCGCGTCGCGGGCGTGCGCGATGTCTTCGGCGGACACGGCGCCCGTGTCCGCGACGGCCTCGCGACGATGCAGGTCGTCGCGGGCGCGGCCCAGATCCGCTTCGCGCTGAGCGACGTTCGCCGCGTAGAAGTCGTTGTTGACATACAGGCCGCTCACGCGTCGCACGGTCTGGCCGAGCTGCGCTTCGGCATCGGCGAGCGCAAGTTTCGCATCGGCCGGATCGAGCGTGACGACGGGGTCGCCCTGCTTCACGATCTGCGTGTCGTCGGTGTTGACGGCGATCACCGTGCCGGTGACCTGCGGCGTCAGTTGCACGAGATTACCGCTGACGTACGCGTCGTCGGTCTCCTGGTGATAACGGCCCTCGGTGAAGTAGTACGCGCCGTAAGCCGCGCTCATGACCACGACCGCAGCGCCGAGCAGCGCGATCAGGCGTTTGCGGCGTGCCGGGGGCGTGGCCTTGTTGTCGCCTTGGGGCGTGGCGGACGCTTGCGCGCCGGTCTTCTGTTCGTCTTCCTGATCCGCCAGTTCGCGGTCGGTCGTGATCGAATCGCTCATTGCAGTTCTCCTGATAGGGTTCGCGACGTGCCGTTCAACGTGCGGCAACCGCGGGATTGGCTTGACTGGTGGGGACGGCGGCAACGTCGGCGTGATGGACGGTGCTCGCCGACGTATCGACATAGCCGCCGCCCAACACCGACGCGAGCTCGATCTGCTGGTCGCGGCGGTCCATCTTCAGATTTGCGATCGCCTCGTCGGCGTTCAGCGCGGTGACGTCGGCATTGAGCACGGTCAGCTGGTTGGTCAGGCCGGCCTTGTATTGCGTGGTCGCCAGTCGATCGGCATCGCTCGCGGCCTGCTGCGCGGCTTGCGCATCGCCGAGCTGCGCGTCGCTCGAGCGGATCTGCGCGACCTGCGTGGCCACGCCGCTCAGCGCGCCGATCAGCGTCTGGTTGTAGGTCGCGACCGCATAGTCGAACTCGGCGTAACGGCCCTTCAACTGCGCGCGCAGCTCACCCGCATCGAAGATCGGCAGATGGATCGCCGGGCCCACCGAGGCGGTGCGGCTCGCGGCGCTTAACAGGCGGCCGAAGCCGAACGCGTCGAAACCGATCGCGGCGCTCAGGTTGATGTCGGGATAGAACTCGGCCTTCGCTTCCTTCACCTCGTGCGTGATCGCATCGACGCGCCAGCGCGCCGCGACGATGTCGGGCCGGCGGCCCAGCAGATCGGCCGGCAGGTTGTCCGGCAGACGCACGTCGTCGCCGACGCCGAGCGTCGGCCGCGTGATCGCGAGTCCACGGTCGGGACCCTTGCCAAGCAGCGCCGCCAGTTGATACCGGGTGGTCAGGATGCTGCCGTCGAGCGCGCTGACGCGCGCACGGCTCGTGAACAGATTCGCCTCGGCCGTCTTGCGCTCCACTTCGGTATCGAGGCCGTTTGCGATGCGGCTCGCGGTGATGCGGTCGATCTGCTCGCGCCGCGCGACTTCCTGCTGCGCGATGTCGCGCAATGCGTAGAGCCGCGCCAGCTCGTTGTAAGTGCGGGCGATCGAGGTGTCGAGCGTGAGCCTGACGACTTCCACGTCGGCCTCGCTCGCGGACGCCTCCGAGACAGCCGCGCGCAGCGCCTCGCGGTTCTTGCCCCACAGGTCGAGATCGTAAGAAGCGCTCAGCAGCCCCTTGTTCTCCGTCTGCCATGAGCCGGCGTACGGCGGCGGAATCAACGCGGTGCTGCTGTACTGCTGGCGCGTCAGCGTGTACGACGCATCGACGCGCGGCAGCGTGTTCGCCTTCGCCGTTTCGCTATAGGCTTGCGCCTGCTCGACTCGCGCGCGCGCCTCGCCGAGCGTCGGGCTGCCTTGCAGCGCCTCGGCGATCAACGCTTTCAGTTGCGCGTCGCCGAACTGGTCGACCCAGTCGGCGGATGGCCAGTGCCCCTGCTCCTGCGGAAGGCTCTGCGCCGTTTCCAGCTGTTGTGGTTGATCGATCTGCTTGTCGCTGTGGATGCCCGCATAGTTTGCACATGCTGCCAGCACTGCGAAGGAGATCACCGAAACACCGAGCTTCAGCGAACGGGCGACGGTGTTTGCCCTGGAAGTCTGCGTTTTCATTTTCTGACAAATCAGATTAATTGGTGAAAAAAGCGCGGCACACGGCCGCGCCGTTCAATCGCCTGTGAACTTGCGAAGCAGGCGGTCCAGCTCGGCAAACTCGGCCTTCGTGAATTTGCGCAAGCGGGCGTTCAACACATGCGGTGCGACTTCCGGAATCCGCGCGGCGACTTTCTGCCCCTCCGCGGTCAAGGTCAGATTGACCACGCGGCGATCTTGCGGGTCGCGCGATCGTACCAGCAGCCCCTTCGATTCCAGCTTGTCCAGCATCCGCGTCATCAGGCCGGTGTCGATTCCGAGCAGCTTCGACAGCTCGAAAGGCGTGGTTGCCACACCCTGCTTCAGCGAAAGCAGGATGCCCATTTGCTGGCCGTTGATTTCGAGGTCCTTGAGCGCCGCGTCCATTTCCGCGACGACGACGTTACGGGCCTTGACGAGCCTGAAGCCGATACTGTTCGTAAGCATGAAGTTCTTCGTCGTGTAATGGTCCATGGCGGTGTCCTCCTCGTTGATTTGAACAATATCTGCATTGTCAGATAATGTCAAGAAGAGGATTGTGTGTTTCATTTTCCGCCCGAACCAGGTTGCCAAATTGGATTCAATGCCCGCCGGCGGCTGCCGCGCCCGCGGCACCACCCTTGGCCGGCTTCGTCACCCAGATCAGCGGGATGATGACGACAAAGATCACCGCCGAGATCCAGAAGATGTCGTTCAGGCCGAGCATCGTCGCCTGCGCGTTCAGCGAGGCTTCGTAAAAGGCCGTGGCCTTGGGAACGCCCGCGTCCAGCGCCGCCTGCAAGTGCGCGATCGCGCCGGTAAAGCCAGGATCGTCCACGCTCGTTTGTTCGGCAAGGCGCGCATGGTGCAGGATCGTACGGTCGTTCCACGCGGTGCTCATCAGCGACGTGCCCACCGCTCCCGCGAAAATGCGCACGAAGTTGGACAGACCCGCCGCCGCCGGAATCTCCTCCGGCTTCAGACCCGACAGGATGATCGCGGTGAGCGGCGTGAAGAACAGCGCGGTTGGAATGCCTTGCAGCAGCGTTGGCAACACCAGTGTCCA
Organism: Paraburkholderia sp. 31.1; assembly: GCF_014397645.1. NCBI lineage: Bacteria > Pseudomonadati > Pseudomonadota > Betaproteobacteria > Burkholderiales > Burkholderiaceae > Paraburkholderia > Paraburkholderia sp. 31.1. The sequence continues at coordinate 77,381 of NZ_VZQN01000029.1, read as the reverse complement.
GGCGTCGACGCCGGTCGTGTAGTTCGAGCGCATGAAGAACACGCCGGCGAATCCGACGAACGCAAGCGTGGCAAGCACCCGCATGTCCGAACGAGGCATGATCTTGCCCATCACCGGGGCGAGGATCACGGCAAAAATGCCGAGCGGCGCGGTCACGAGCCCCGCGTCCACCGCCCGGTAGCCGAGAAAGCCCTGAATCCACTGCGGCAGGATCACGAGATTGGCGAAGAAGATGGCATAGGCGACCGAAATCGCAATCGTGCCGCCGAGAAAGTTACGTCTGGCGAAAAGCCGCAGGTTGACGATCGGTTTCTCCTCGGTCAATTCCCAGATCAGGAAGAACAGGAAGCTCACCACGGCGACGATCGTCAGCGCCCAGATCACCGGCGAGCTGAACCAGTCGAGGTCGCGGCCCTTGTCGAGCATGATCTGCAGCGGTGCGACCCATGCGATCAGCGAGATCAGGCCGACCTTGTCGATCGGGAGCTTGCGGGCCGGCGTCTCGCGGTCGCGGTAGATCGCCCAGATCGCGCCCGCGGCGAACAGGCCGACCGGCACGTTGATGTAGAAGATCCACGACCAGCTGTAGCTGTCGGTGATCCAGCCGCCGAGTGCCGGGCCCGCAATCGGCCCGACCGTCGCCGTCATTGCCCACAGCGCCAGCGCGTTCGAGCTTTTTTCCTTCGGAAACGAGCCGAGCAGCAATGCCTGAGAAAGCGGCACCAGCGGCCCCGCCACCGCGCCCTGCACGACACGGGCGGCGAGCAGCACCATCAGGTTCGGAGCGAGGCCGCACGCCGCCGATGACAGCACGAACAGCAGGATCGCCCCGACGAACAGCCTGACCTGGCCGATGCGCTGCGTGAGCCACCCTGTCAACGGAATCGACACCGCGTTGGCCGCGGCAAACAGCGTGATGACCCATGTGCCTTCGTCGATCGACACACCGAGGTTGCCGGACAGCGTAGGAATCGCGACGTTGGCGATCGACGAATCCAGCACATTCATGAAGGTGGCGAGCGCCACCGCAAACGTGCCGAGAGCAAATTTTGCGCCAGTCAGTTGGGCCGGCGCGCCCGGGTTGGCCGATGGATTCATGTCACGTCCTCGTCTCGGTTCGAAGCGCCCGTCAGTCGCGGGCGATTATCTGCAATGTCAGATAAATGGTTAAAAAAATGCCGCCTCAGCGGTCGAGCAGTCTTGAAAGCAGCAGGCTCAACGCGTCGAAATCGGACTTCGAGAAATGCGAAAGCCGCTCGCTCCATGCTCCCTGGATAACCCGTGTGTTCCGGGCGGCGACGGTCTGCCCTTCCTGCGTCAACGACACATCCACGAGACGACGATCCCTGCCGTTGCGGGCGCGCTCGATCAATCCGCTGTTTTCGAGCTTGTCCAGCACGCGGGTCATCCGGGCCGGGTGGACACCCGCCAATTTCGACAGTGCGGCCGGTGTTTTCACGCTGCCGCGCGCCAGCGTGAGCAGAACGCCGCGCTCCTGCAGATTCAGTCCTGCATCCGCGAGCCCCGCCCTGAGTTCGCTTGCAATCAGCTGACGCGCCTGACCCAGCACGGACGCCAGCTTCTGCGTGCGCTCAAAGTCTTCGTTGATCGAATCATCCATCGATCGCCTCCTCGATATCTGACTTCAATATATTTGACTATGCAGATTTATGCAAGCGGATTTCCTCGCGGTATGCACTACATGGTGTAAAAACTGAATTGAACCGCCGGCGAATATCGCCGCGATTGCTTGGGGCTAAATTCTTTCCGGCACGGATTCGGGCGCTGCTCGCTCTCCCTTCAGGAGGACGGAACGATGACTGACAAACCGCTTACGCTGGGTATCGATCACGTCGGACTCACCGTCCGCGATCTGAACCTCACGCGCGACTTCTTCGTGAAGTGTCTGGGCTGGCAGCAGGTGGGAGAGAGGCCTGCCTATCCGGCTGCGTTCGTGTCGGACGGACACGTGGTGGTGACGCTCTGGCAGGTCACCGATTCCAGCCGCTTCGTCGAATTCGATCGCAAGGTCCATGTCGGACTGCATCATCTTGCGCTGCGCGTGGGCAGCGAGGCAGCACTGCAGGACATCTTCGCGCGCGTGTCCGCCTGGCCGGGCGTCAAAGTCGAATTCGCGCCCGAAGACCTCGGCGGCGGGCCCAAACGCCACACGATGGTGTACGAGCCGGGCGGCATCAGACTCGAATTCGATCACGACCCGCGAACGCAGGCATCGTGAACGCGGATGCGCGCGACAGACCGACCGGCACCGACAGGACCACTGCCGCTACGCGCCATCACTCACCGCTTGTTCCTGCGGCTCACAACTGTTTGTCCGCGCCTTGTGTGCAAAAGCGGAGCACGACCTCATAAATTAGTAGCGATCGGAGCCATCAGTCCGATCACAGATTGCTGATCCAACCTACTTCGAGGTTCACTATGAATCAGTCTCCCAAAGTCATCGTGGTCACCGGTGCATCGCAAGGCATCGGCGCCGAAACCGTCAAGGCATTTCGCAAGCTCGGCCATAACGTGGTCGCGACATCGCGCGGCATCAAGCCGTCCGACGATCCCAACCTCGTCACCGTGGCCGGTGACATCGCCGATCCGGACACGGCTCGACGGGTGATCGAGACGGCCGTGGCGCGCTTCGGTCGTGTCGACACGCTCGTCAACAATGCGGGCATTTTCGTGGCCAAGCCGTTCACCCAATACACCGCGGAAGATTACGCGACGATCACCGGCATCAATCTCGCGGGCTTCTTCCACATCACGCAGCTCGCGATCGCCGAGATGGAGAAGCATGGGCGCGGGCACGTGGTCAGCATCACGACGAGCCTCGTGGATCACGCGATTGACGGCGTACCGTCCGTGTTGACCTCGCTGACCAAGGGGGGCCTCGCCGCCGCGACCCGCTCGCTCGCGATCGAGTATGCGAAGCGCGGAATTCGCGCCAACGCGGTTTCGCCCGGCATCATCAAGTCACCGATGCACGCGCCCGAAACGCATGCGGCGCTTGGCGCATTGCATCCAGTAGGTCATATGGGCGAGATGAGCGACATCGTGAATGCGATCCTCTATCTCGACTCGGCGCCGTTCGTGACCGGCGAGATCCTGCATGTGGACGGCGGCCAGAGCGCCGGCCACTGAGCGGGCCATGCGATGAAGCGGCGCGCGCCGCTCAATGCGCGCGCGTGCTCGGCGCGGGCGTCGCGGGTTTGGCCAACTGCTCGACGAGAAATTCGACGAAAGCCCGCACGCGCGAGGTCAGGTAGCGCGCGTGCGGATAAAGCAGGATGAATGGCCGCGTGCGTCCGCCCGCTTCGCGCAACACTTCCACGAGCCGACCTTCGCGCAGGTCGTCCTCCACGACGAAGCGATACGTCTGAAACAGGCCCGCGCTGGCACGCGCGAGCGTCACGCCGGCGAGCGCGTCGCCCGAGGTTCCATAGCTGCCCTGCGTCAGCACGTCGCCATCTTCAGGCGAACCCTCGAAGGTCCAGGCGAGATGGCGCCCGCTGCTCGGCAGTTCGAACTGGATGCACTCGTGCGCCCGCAGGTCCTCGACGGTTTTCGGCACGCCCGCGCGCTTCAGATAGGCGGGCGCCGCCACCACGACCATTTCCGCGTCTTCGAGCTTGCGCGCGACGAGATTTGAATCGGCCAGTGCGCGACCGCGTATCGCGAGATCGAAACCTTGTTCCGCAAAGTCGATGTTGCGATTGCTCAGGTGCGTCTCGACCTGGACTTGCGGATAGCGCTCGCGAAACGCCGGCAATAGCGGCAACACGCGATAGTGTCCATACGGCGTCGGCATGCTGATGCGCAGCACGCCGGCCGGCGTGGTCTGCTCGCCCGTTACTTCGCGCTCGGCATCCATCAGTTGCGACAGCGCTTGCCGGCACCGCTCGAAGTAGCGCCGCCCCGCGTCGGTCAGACGGATCTGGCGCGTAGTGCGCACGAACAGGCGCACGCCGAGCCGTTCCTCGAGCCGCGCCACCGAGCGGCTCACCGCCGCCGGTGTGACACTCGCGGCGTTGGCCGCCAGCGTGAAGCTACCCAGCTCCGCCGCGAGACAGAAGAGTTCGATGCTGCCCAGCAGGAGATCGTCGAATTTGCGTTGCATGCCTGTCCGCCTTTGTTTTGTTGGCTTGAGAACCCGTCGATCGCGGCCGCGCTGGACCGAATGCATGGGTGCGGAACCGAGGCTGGAAGCTAATCGGACATCGGCCCGCGCATGCCCCACGCGTGCCGATGTGTTCCATCTGTGCGCTGGTATTGAAGCTGGACTGCTAGTTCCACACCGATTGCAACCGCTCGATACTTTCTCGCGTTTCGCGTTCCAGTTGCGCCATCAGTTCGCCGGCCGGCAACGAGCGCGCAAGCGGCGCGGCCTGGCCCGCCCATTGCGCGCCGTAGCCGAATTCACCCTTGGCCTTGGCGGCTGCATTGAGCGCCTTGCCCGCGTCATAGGTGATCGGATAGGACGGCGTACGCGGGGCTTGCGGGTCCTCGCCGAGCGCGGTGAAGCGATTGACGATGCTGCGCGCGAGCCGCCCCGAAATGACCGACGTGAACGTCGTCGAGCGTGCTGCATCGCTGAGCAACGCGCGGCGATAGCCGTCGTCGATCGAGGTTTCCGGGCACGCGACGAACGCCGTGCCCAATTGCGCAGCCTGCGCGCCCAGCGCGAGCGCGGCCGCGATGCCGGCGCCGTCCATGATGCCGCCCGCCGCAATCACGGGCAGGTCGAACTGGCTCGCGAGCAGGCGTGTCAGCGCGAACGTGCCGAGGCGTTCGTCGCGCCCGGTCGTGTCGAACACGCCGCGATGACCGCCCGCTTCGATGCCCTGCGCGACGATCGCATCGACACCCGCCTCGACGGCCGCCGCCGCTTCGTCGAGATTGGTCGCGCTCGCCAGCAAACGGATGCCCACGTGCTTCAGTTGCGCGATCACCGCATCGGGCGGCAAACCGAAATGGAAGCTCACGACGGTTGGCTTCTCCGCGAGCAGCATCGCCTGCATCGCGGTGTCGACGACGAAGCTCGTGTAGATCTCGGAGAGCGCTTGCGGCGGCGTCGCGCCGTATTGCCGGAACACCGGTTCGAGCCAGTCGAGCCATGCACGTTCGACGGCCGCATCGGATGTCGCCGGGCGATGGCAGAACACGTTGATGTTGAACGGCTTCGTCGTTAGCTCGCGAGTCTGATGGATCGCGCGGCGCGCGTTCTCCGCGTTCATCGCGGCAACGCCGAGCGAGCCGAGGCCGCCCGCGTTCGACACCGCGGCGGCCAGCGCCGGCGTGGTGACGCCGGCCATGGGCGCCTGAATGATCGGCTTGTCGATGCCGAGCGTGCGCAGTAACGCGCGATTATCCGCTTGTGTGCTCATGTTCCCTTCCCACCGGATGCGTTAAACGATTCGATGTGCCTGCCAGCTTGCCAGCATGTCAGGCCCCAGCGCGGCGGTGCGCCCAGCGCGCGAGGCCGCCGCAAGCGATCAGCAGCGCGCCGGTCACGAAGAACACCGCGTGCAGCCCGAGATGAACGCCGATCACGCCGCCGATCACCGGTCCCACCACCTGGCCGCTGAATTGCGCCGATTGCAGATAACCGAGCATGCGGCCGGTCCTGCTTTCATCCACCGATTGCCGCGCCAGCTTGCCGATCGAGGGCAACAGGCCCGCGAGCGTCATACCCATCAGCACGCGCAAAGCCGCGAGCTGCCACCAGTGCGTGACGAAGGCTTGCGGCACCATCGCCAGCCCCGTGAGCACGAGGCAGACAACGATCACGCGCCAGCTCCCGAACCGGTCGGCCAGCGCGCCGAGGCGCGCGGCCGTCAGCATGCTTCCGAGCGCCGAGCATGCCATAACCACGCCGGCCACGCGCGCAAGATGCGTGGCATTCACGCCAAGGCCGCCGATATACACGGTGATGATCGGCTCGATCGACATGTTGGCGAGCAGCACCATCATCGCGGTCACGAGGAGCGCGGCCACCACCGCGTAATTGGTGCGTCGGGCGGGCGCGTCGGCGGTGCCGCGCGCATGAGCTTTCGCGTCGCTATCCGGGTGAAACTCTTCCTTCACCACGAAGATGGTGAGCAGCGCCGCCGCCGCGATCATCGCGCCGCCCGCGAAGAACGTGCCGCGAATGCCGATCCAGTCTGGCAGCACGCCGCCGATGAGCGGCCCGACCAGATTGCCCGCGAGCGCGCCCGTCGAAAGTATGCCGAGCGCCCAACCCGCGCGCTCGCGCGGCGCCTGGGTGCCCACCATCACCGTGGAAGCCGATGCATAGCCGCCCACCAGACCTGCGATCAGACGCAGCGCGACCAGTTCGTAGACATTGTGCGCCACGCCGATCAAAGACATCACCAGGGCCATACCGATCGCCGCGCGAACAAGCATGGGTTTGCGGCCGAAACGGTCGGCCAGACGCCCCCACAGTGGCGCGGTAAGAGCGGTGCCGAGGAAGGTCGCGCCGAAGGCGATGCCCGACCACTGGATCACCGCGGACGGCGAGCTGACGCCGAGTTGCCGCACGTAAAACGGCAGGAACGGCAGCAGCATGCTGAGGCTCACGAGCGTCGTGAACGAGCCGATCACGCAGACGACCAGATTGCGCCGCCAGTACTGGAGGTTGCGCTCGGCGTAGCCGCGTGGCCGCGCGTCGTGCTGCAGGTGCGTCGGCACGAGCGCCGCCGGTGAAGAGGAAACCGTGGCATTCATTTCACGCTCCGTGCGGAAAACAGATCGACGGCGAGTGCGAGCAGAAGCGCCACCGCGCCAATCGCGTAGAGCACCAGATAATTGCCGCCGCTTGTAGAGAACACGAACGAAAGACCGTAGGCCGCCAGCGCCTGCATCACGGCGAAGCTCGTCGTTGCGCGGCTCCATGCGCCCTTGACGGCGGACGGATGGTGCGCGAGCAACTCGTTCACGCGGCCGAGCGCCAGCGGCACGATACCCGGCGTGAATGCGCCCACGACAAAGGCGGAGACCATCAGCCCCGCCGACCCGAACAAGCCCGCGGCGGGAATCGCGACCGCAACGGCCTGCACCAGATACGCGACGCGCAGCGCGCGGCCGAAACCCGCGCGATCGGCGAGATGCCCCGCCGCGAGCGGCCCGACGATCGCGCCGAGGCCGTACAGCACCCAGAATTCGGCGCCCGCATCGACGCCGCGGCCAAGCCCGCGCGCGACGAAATCGACGAGGAACAGCATGTGCGGCACGAGCCCCACCGCGTTCAGACCATACTCGGCATAGAGCGCGCGCAGGCCGGCACGAGGATAGGCCGGCGCTGTTTCGAAGCGCGAACGCGCAGCGGCGTGCGCGGGTGCGGTGTGCTCGGGCCAGCCGTTCCACGCGACGGCGGTCAGCGCGAGCGAAACGGCCGCGAGCCCGAGCCAGGTCCACGTGAGCCCCTGACGCAACAGAATCGGCACGATCGTGCCCGAGGCCGCGATGCCGAGCCCGATCCCCGTGAAGATGCCACCGCTCGCGAAGCCCCGGCGCGCCGCCGGCACGTGCGCGAGGATCGTGGGTGCGGCGAGCACCATCAACGCGCCGCCCGAGAGCCCCGAGGCCAGGCGCCAGATGAAAAACCACAGGAACGACACGGGCACCGCGCAGGCCACGAAGGCGATGGTCGCGAGCAGCATCATCGCGCGCAGCACGCTGGCGGGTTTCGCCACGCGTACCATCGCGCCCGCCAGCAGTGCGCCGGCCAGATAGCCGCCGAGGTTCGCCGCGCCGAGATAGGCCGCGCTCGAGGCGGGAAACCAGTGCGCGCCGATGATAGCCGGCAAAAGCGGCGTATAGGCAAAGCGCGCGAGACCGATGCCGATCAGGCTCGCGCTGGCCCCGGCGAGCGTGCCCCGCCAGACGTTGTAGCCGGCCGGAGCGGCCGGATTCGAGATGGCTTGCTGCATGACGACTCCCATGGACCGGTGCTGTTAAGCACCCGATGAATATGGGAGCCAGTCTAGAACGACTCGCATCTCGGGAGAATCACCGCACTGCGTAAGTCATTCTTCCGCGCGGCGATCGAATCAGCGTCGATCGGCGTCGGTGATTTGCTGGGCCCGCTCGAAATACTCGCGCAGCAGCGGCGTGGCGAAATCGACGAAACCGCGCACCTTCGGCACCGCAAGGCGCCCGTGCGGCGTCACCAGATTGACGGGCAACGGCGTATGCTCGCTGTCGCGCAGCACGATTTTCAGCGCGCCGGCCTTGACCTGCTCGGCCACGTGATAGGAGAAAAGCCGCGTGACGCCATGCCCGGCCACGGCCGAAGACAGCGCAGCGCGAATCGTGTTGACGATGAAGCGCGGCGTGAACCGCACGACCTGCGGCAGCGCCGTTTGACGGGCCGCCGGAAAGCTCCACGAATCGAGCCCGAAATGCGTCATCGAGATGATCGGATGGCTGGCCAGATCGGCGGGGACATCGATGGCCGGGTGCGTGGCGAGATAGTCGGGCGAAGCGACCACCACCCGCCTCACCTCGCCCAGCGGAATGGCGACGAGCGTGGAGTCCTGTAGATGAGCGATGCGCAACGCCACGTCGATGCCCTCGTCGACGAGGCTCACGGGCCGGTCGAGCAGGTGCAGGCGGATCGACGCCTGGGGATGGCGATCGAGAAACGAATCGACAATCGGGCGCAGCACCTCCTCGCCCACCGCCACCGCCGCCGTCACGCCTAGCAGTCCGCGCGGCGCGGAGCGCTCGTCGGCTGCAAGCAGGTCCGCCTCCTCCAGATCCGCGAGGATGCGCCGGCACGCCAGCGCATAGCGCTCGCCCGCCTCGCTGAGCCGGATCGTGCGCGTGGTGCGGTGTAGCAGCGGCGTGCCCGTATGCGTCTCCAGAAACGCGATGGCCCGGCTCACCGCTGCGGGCGAGCGGCCCAGCCGACGGCCTGCGCCCGCCAGACTGCCCTCGTCGAGCGTGGCGACGAATACCTTCATGGCGTCGATACGGTCCATTGCGTGTTTGGTCTTGAGATCGGGCCTTGGTGGCGCCGCGGTCTTTCAGGGCGGTGAATTCCGGCACGATCTTAGCGGAATCAGTGCTTGTGCAATGCGTGCGCGATCAGCCTGTCAGAGCGGGTGCAGCACCGTTTGCGCGATGCCGGCCGCCACACACAGCACGACGACCGCAAGCGGCGGCACTTTCCAGCGCAGCAACAGCAAAAAGCCGATGCACGCCACGGCGAAATCCGTCGCCGACAGGACCGCGCTCGTCCACACCGGCGAATAAAGCGCGGCGGCCAGCAGGCCGACCACCGCGGCATTGACGCCGGCAAGCGCCGCCGCCATCGCCGCACGCGCGCGCAGCGCCTGCCACCACGGCAATGCGGCGAGAACGAGCAGCAGACCCGGCAGAAAGATGCCCACTGTCGCCAGCAGTGCGCCGCTCCAGTGTCTGGGTGGCAGCGCCATCATCCAGCCGAGAAACGCCGCGAACGTGAACAGCGGTCCGGGTACGGCCTGGGCCGCGCCATAGCCGGCCAGGAAGTCGTTGGGCGCGACCCATCCGGTCGCGACGGTTGCCCGCTGCAACAACGGCAGCACCACGTGGCCGCCTCCGAACACGAGCGCGCCGGAGCGATAGAACGCATCGAATACGCGGATGCCTTGCGAGGTCCCGCTTGCCGCCCATAGCGGCAACGCGAACAGCAATGCGCAGAAGACCACTAGCGCGACGATGCCTGCCGTGCGCGACACCTGAAAATCGCCGGCCCGCAGAGCAATGGCGCGTGGCGCCTGCACCGCCGTGGTCCGGCACAGCGCGACACCGAGCACGGCGCCGGCGCCGATCACGATCAGTTGGGCGTAGACGGTGCCAGGCACGCTGAGCAATCCGAGCGATGCGAGCGCGATCGCCGCGCGGCGGCGATCCGGACACAGACGCCGCGCCATGTCCCAGACGGCCTGCGCGACGACGGCCACCGCGACGAGCTTCAGGCCGTGAATCACGCCCGTGCCGAGCGCGCCGCCCAGGTCCGGCGCGATCGCGGCAAAGGCCAGCATCACGAGTACCGACGGCAGCGTGAAGCCGCACCAGGCCGCTAGCCCCCCACCCCACCCGGCCCGCAGCAGCCCGATCGAAAACCCCGCCTGGCTGCTCGCGGGTCCCGGCAGAAATTGGCAAAGGCCGATCAGGTCGGTGAAGGCTTCATCGTCGAGCCAGCGGCGCCGCTCGACGAACTCGCGCCGGAAGTAGCCGATGTGAGCGATCGGACCGCCGAAACTGGTCAGCCCGAGTTTCAGAAAGACGATGAAAACCTCGATCACGCGCGTGAGCCGTGAGCGGCGCGGCGACGACAAATCAGTATCCATGGATGTGCGGGTTCGAGCGCTGCCGATGTCGAGAGCCGGCGGGCAAGGCGCCGTCGGCGGGCCTCGTGTTTGACGACGCACAGTATAGAGGCCTACGGCGCGACCACGCGCCGCACCCGCGCTTGATCTGGGTCAATCGTGCCCCTTGCTTCCCGCCACACACTGGTCGCGACATCCGGAACACTGTTCGAGTCATGCGCGCAGCCGCGCCGCCGATCGTTGGATATCGGCAGTCGCGGTGTGCCCTTCCCATATCACTCATTCAAGCCAGCGAGGAGACTATGTCCACTGTCGCCATCAACCATCAAGCGCCGGAAACGGCGGCCCCGCCGCTTCTGACGGACACGGCCATCGACGGCATGGCCGCCTACGAAGCGCTCGTCAACGAAGCGCGCAGCGACCGGACCGGCTTCTGGGCGCGGCTCGCGCGCGAGCATCTGAGCTGGCACCGGCCCTTCACCAAGGTACTCGACGAATCGAACGCACCGTTCTTCAAATGGTTCGACGACGGTCTGTTGAACGCGTCGTACAACTGCCTCGATCGTCATCTGCACGACGGCAATGCCAACAAGACCGCGATCATTTTCGAGGCCGACGACGGCAGCGTGACGACCATCACCTACCGGCAACTGCATGCGCGCGTGTGCCGCCTCGCGAACGCGCTGCGCGCGCGCGGCATCGCGTGTGGGGACCGCGTGATGATCTATCTGCCGATGTCGATCGAAGGCGTCGTCGCGATGCAGGCCTGCGCGCGCATCGGCGCGCTGCATTCGGTCGTGTTCGGCGGCTTCTCGGCGAAGTCGCTGCATGAACGGATGGTCGATGTCGGCGCCGTCGCCGTCATTACCGCCGACGAGCAGATGCGCGGCGGCAAGAACCTGCCGTTGAAATCCGTTGTCGACGAAGCGCTGAAGATGGCAGGCACCGACGGCATCCATACCGTGATCGTCTATCGGCGCACGGGCGGCTCGATCCTGTGGGACGAACCGCGCGACTGCTGGCTGCACGAACTCGAAGCGGCCCAACCCGACACCTGCGAGCCCGAATGGGTCGGTGCCGAGCATCCGCTGTTCGTGCTGTACACGTCCGGTTCGACCGGCACGCCGAAGGGCGTGCAGCACAGTACGGCGGGCTATCTGCTATGGGCCGCCGTCACGATGAAGTGGACCTTCGACCTCCGCGCGGACGACGTGTACTGGTGCACGGCCGACATCGGCTGGATCACGGGACACAGCTACATCTGCTATGGCCCGACCGCGGTCGGCGCGACCCAGGTGATTTTCGAGGGCGTGCCGACGTGGCCGGACGCGGGACGGTTCTGGGAGATGATCGCGCGGCACAAGGTCAGCATCTTCTATACGGCGCCCACCGCGATCCGCTCGCTAATCAAGGCCGCCGAGACGGACAGCGGCGTGCATCCGCGCCGCTTCGACCTCGACTCGTTGCGTTTGCTCGGCACCGTCGGCGAGCCGATCAATCCGAGCGCGTGGGAGTGGTTTGCGCGCGAAGTGGGCGGCGGGCGCTGTCCGGTGCTCGACACCTTCTGGCAAACCGAAACGGGCGGCCACATGATCACGCCGCTGCCGGGCGCAACACCGCTCGTCGCGGGATCGTGCACGTTGCCGCTGCCTGGCATCGAGGTGGCGATCGTCGACGAAACCGGCTGCGAACTGCCGAACGGCCAGGGCGGGCTGTTGGTCGTCAAGGAGCCGTGGCCGTCGATGCTGCGCGCGATCTGGCGCAATCCCCAGCGCTTCCGCAGCGGCTACTACCCCGCGGACCTGGGCGGCAAGCTCTATCTGGCCGGCGACGGCGCGATCCGCGATCCGCAGACCGGCTACTTCACGATCACCGGCCGCATCGACGACGTGCTGAACGTGTCCGGCCACCGCATGGGCACGATGGAAATCGAATCGGCGCTCGCCGCGCATCCGCTGGTCGCGGAGGCCGCGGTCGTCGGCAGGCCCGACGAGACCATCGGCGAAGCCATCGTCGCGTTCGTCGTGCTCAAGGGCCCACGCCCGCAAGGCACCGAAGCAAGGCAGCTCGCCGACCAGCTGCGCGCGTGGGTCGGCAAGGAAATCGGGCCGATCGCCAAGCCGAAGGAAATCCGCTTCGGCGACAGCATGCCGAAGACGCGCTCCGGCAAGGTCGTGCGGCGTCTGCTGCGTTCGGTCGCGAAGGGAGAAACGCTCGCGCAGGACATGTCGACCGTCGAAAACCCCGCCGTGCTGCGGCAGTTCGGCCACCACGAGTAAGCCCCCCCGGATCGATTCAGGAGACTTCACGATGAAACCCACCGCACCCAACCCCGCATCGCTCGGCCTTGCGGCTTTCGCGCTGACCACCTGGCTGCTCAGCATGATCAACGCAGGCTGGTTCAGCGGCGGCTCGCTCGGTCTCGTGCTCGCCGTCGCGTTCGCGTTCGGCGGCAGCATGCAGATCGTTGCCGGACTGATGGAGATTCCGCGCGGCAACACGTTCGGCGCCACCGCGTTTCTGAGCTATGGGGCGTTCTGGTGGTCGTTCGGGCTGTTTGCGTTGTTCCTGCACGAGCAGGTGCCGGCCGCGTTCGTCGGCTGGTATCTGCTGTTGTGGGGCGTCTTCACGTTCTATATGTGGATCGCGACGTTCCGCTCATCGCGCGCGCTGCAGTGCGTGTTCGTCGCGCTGTGGGCAACCTTCTTTCTGCTCGCGGCCGGCGAATGGCTCGGTTCGGCCACACTGCGGCACGCGGGAGGCTATGGCGGACTGCTGACCGCGCTGCTGGCGTTCTATCTGTCGGCGGCGGAGATCATCAACGAGTCGTTGGGCCGCACCGTGCTGCCAGTCGGCGCGAAACCCGGGCTCGTCAAAATGGAAACGGTCGGCGCCGCGGTGGTGACGCGTTTTGCGGAGTGACTGATTGCGCGCATTCAGCGCTTCACGAAGCCCGTCGCGAATCCGGCATGCGCGGCGGGTTTTGTCGTCTGGCCGTGCTCATTCAGGCGCGCAGTTCGCGCTCGATCGTGCAACGGGGCGCCATCCCATGCCCCTTGGCTTTGCCACGTCCCCGGGACGGATACCACTTGTGGCACGCACACGTCCCAGCATGATGCCGATCACCGTTTCGATCTGCCTCGCCTAAGCGGTACGGCTTTCGTTCTCACCGAGCTTGCTGGTCATCGGGGTTCCCTGCCGCTTGCGTCGCGCCCGCGCGTTCGTGCGTCGCCCGTTCGACGAGCGCGCGAATGCGCCCGCTCAGACTGTCGCGCAGCGTGTCGTCGAGCGCGTTGCGCAGCCAAGCCGCGGGGGCCGCGTCAGTGTGCGCGTCGTCCACCGAGCTGAGCTTGTCGCGCACCCACGTCGTCACCTCCTGCGCGACGCCGTCGAACACGCCAGCGGCGAGCGCCGCGAGCAGCGCGATCTGATCGGCGACGCGCAACGCGTTGAAACGCGGCTGCGTGAGCAGCGCGCGAATCCGCTTGCCCCGCTCGATCTGCGCGTTGACGCGTGCGTCCGCGAGACCGCCGAAGCGGCTGAACATCTCCAGTTCGAGAAACTGCGCGTAGTCGAGCCGCAAGCGGCCCGCGACGTCGCGCAGCGCCGCATGCTGCGCCTTGCCGCCGACCCGGCTCACGCTCAGGCCGACATCCACGGCGGGCCGCTGGTTCGCGGCGAACAGCGCGGCGTCGAGCACGATCTGTCCGTCCGTGATCGAGATCAGGTTGGTCGGAATGTAGGCCGACAGATTGCCGGCGTCGGTCTCGGCGATCGGCAGCGCGGTCAGCGAACCGCCGCCGAGCGCGGGCGACAGTTTCGCCGCGCGTTCCAACAGTCTCGCGTGCAGATAGAAAATATCACCGGGATACGCCTCGCGTCCGGGCGGCTCGCGCGTGAGCAGCGCGAGTTCGCGATGCGTCGCCGCGTGCTTGGTCAGGTCGTCGATCACGATCAACGCGTGCTGGCCGCGATCGCGAAAGAACTCGGCGATCGACACACCCGCGAACGGCGCGATCCATTGCAGTCCGGGCGGCGCGGCCGCCGAGGCGACGACGAAGATGCAGCGCTCGAACGCGCCATGCTCGCGCACGGCGTCGATCACCCGCTGTACCGCCGTCGCGCGCTGCCCGACGGCGACATACACGCAGATCACGTCGCTGTGCTTCTGATTGACGATCGCCTCGACGGCGAGCGAGGTCTTGCCCGTCGCGCGATCGCCGATGATCAGTTCGCGCTGCCCTCGCCCGATCGCGAACAGCGCGTCGACGACGAGCACGCCCGTCTGCAGCGGCTCGCTGACGAAGTCCCGCTCGATGATCGCGGGCGCCGCGCGCTCGACAGGCAAACGCGTGACGGCACCGAGTGCCTCGCCGTCATCGAGCGGCCGACCGAGCGGATCGACGACGCGGCCGAGCAGCGCGTCGCCGACCGGCACGTCGAGCACGCTGCCGGTCCCCACGACGCGCATGCCGGCCCGCACCGCGTCGCCGCTATCGAGCAGCACGACGCTCGCGCTCGCCACGTCGAGCGAATGAATGAAGCCGCGCACGCCGCATTCGAGTTCGACGACCTCGTCGAGCGCGGCGTCGGGCAGACCCGACACGAACGCGATGCCATCGGCGATCTGTTCGACGCGGCCGATGCTCGCCGCCCGCGGTTCGAGCGCGACGCGCGCGAGCGCGGCGCGTTTGCGCGCGAGCCACGCGTCGGCGGTGTCAGCGCGCGTGGCCATCGTCGCGAAGCAGTTCACCGTGAATCTGGTCGAGCTGATCGCGCCAGCTATTGCGCACCACGGCGTGCGCGCCCGACAGTTCGAGCCCCGCGAGCAGCGTGCGGTCGATGTCGGTATCGAACTCGAGGCGCTGTGCGAAGGCGGCCGCGAGCGCCGTTTCGCACGCGGCGCGCTCGTCCGGCGTCAACGCGCGCGGCGCGCTAACATGCAGCGGCACGTCCCCGGCAAGCGCGGCGCGCGCGCCGGGCGACAGCCGGCGCACGCCGTCCGCGAGTCCGTCGATGAACCCGGCAACGCGCAGGTCCTCGGGCGAGCGGTCGAGCAACTGGTCGAGCAGCTTGCCCGCGATGTCGACGGCGAGCTGCGCGGCCGCCGCCGACGCGGCTTCGGCCTGGGCCGCGCGCTCGCGCTGCCGGTCCGCGGCCGCCTGGGCGCGCAGCCGCTCGGCCTCGTCGTGCGCGGCGTCGAGCAGCGCCGCGTGCTGTGTGCGCGCGTCGGCCTCGATCGTCGCGAACGCCTGCGCGCGCTGCGCGGCGAGTTGCTCTCCTTCGGCCCGCAGCGCCTCGCGTTCGGCCTGCGCCGCGAGCTTCGCGGCGTTCGCGTCGCCGGTCAGCGCATTCGCGCTCGCCTGTCGCTCCGCGATGATCTTCGCGACCGGACGGAACAGGAAGCGCGCGAGCAGCCAGACCAGAATCAGCGCGTTGAGCGTCTGCAGCGCGAGCGTCGACCAGTCGATTTTCATCGCATGCCCTACTTGACGAACGGATTGGCGAACAGCAACAGCAGCGCGACCACGAGGCAATAGATCGCCATCGTCTCGATCATCGCGAGCCCGACGAACAGCGTGCGCGACAGCGTGCCCGCCGCATCGGGCTGACGCGCGATCGCGTCCATCGCGGCGGCGACCGCGCGGCCCTCGGCGAGCGCGGGCCCGATCGCGCCGAACGCCACGGCGAGCGCGGCGGCGGCGATGCTGACGATTTCGATGAGGTTCATGCCGGTCCTTTCTGATTGTCGTGAACGGCGGCGCGCGACTCGCCGACGGCGGCGCCGATGAATACCATCGCGAGCACCGCGAAAATGTAGGCCTGCACCGCGCCGGTCAGCAGATCGAGCGCCATCAACGGAATCGGCACGAGCAGCCCGGCCAGCGACAGCACGATGCCGACCACGAAGACGCCGCTCATCACGTTGCCGAACAGGCGCACCACCAGCGAAAACGTGCGCGTGATCTGCTCGACGACGTTCAGCGGAATCATCACCCAGGCCGGTTCGGCGAACGTCGCGAGATAGCCGCGCCAGCCGCGCGAGCGCACGCCGCACACGAGCGTCGCGGCGAGCACGACGAGCGCGAGCGAGGCATCCGTTTCCAGGTGCGCGGTGGGCGGCTCGACGCCCGGAATCAGCGACGACCAGTTCGCGATCAGCACGAACAGGAACAACGTGCCGATCAGCGCGCGATACGGCGCGGGCTCGGTCTGCATCGTGTCGCGGATTTGCGCGTCGAGCGTGCCGACCAGCAGTTCGAGCGCGGTCTGCGTGCGCGACGGCATGATGGACAGCTTGCGCGTGAGCCACAGCGAGACGACCGTCATGACCGCCATGATCACCCACGTGACGACCACGGGCGTGGTGATCACGAGCGGACCGAGGCGTACGAGCGGCTCGGTGACGAGCGGCGAATGAATCACGACGTCGCTCGCCGCATGCCGAGCGCCACACCGCGCGCCCACAGGAAACCGCCGATGCCGCCGAGCAACGCGAACGCGCCCGCTTTCGCCAGCAGGACGAATAAGGCGGCCGTCAGCGCGAGCCGCGCCAGTTGCAGCGCGAAGGCGCGCAGCACGCGTCCTCGCGCGAAGTACGCGACGTTCCAGCGCAGCGTCGCGAAGTGCAGCGCACCGCTCAGCAAGCCGACCGCCATTCCCGTGGCGGCAAGCGCGAGCGTGTCGGTGAAATGAAACGTGGTGGCGTCAATCACGACCTCTCCTTTGCTGTCGATGCATCCAGCGCCATGCGGACCATAGTCCGATGCCCGCGCCGATCATCAGAAGCGGCGCCGCAAAAAACACCCGCGTACCGGCGATGCGATCGAGCCAGCGCCCGAGCGCGAGGCAAAGCAGGATCGGCAGCACGATCGTCCAGCCGAGAATGCCGATCTGCCCGAGTCGTGCGCCCAGCGACGGCTCCGGATTCGCGCGCCCGGTCCGCTCGCGGCTCGCCGCGCGCTGCGCGGCTTGCGCGACGCGATCAGCGGGTTCGCCAGGTTCGTCGCGTTGGCCATCCGTTTTCCCGTTTGCCTTGCCGGCAGCAGGCCGCATCGTCATCCCGGTTCTCCACGTGTGGCTTGCGGGCGCAGATAGCGCAGCATCTGGCGCACGGCCTGCGCGTGCAGACGCGTCTGCTCCACGCGCGCGCGCCGCATCGCGTCGAGCTGCGCGGCACGCGCGCGGCGCACGTCCGCCTCGAGCGCTTCGAGCGAGTCGCCCTGCACCGCTTCGCGGCACGCAAGCGAGACGGCCGTGCCGTGCGACACGATCAGCACGCCACCATCGACGGCACAGTAATGCTCGCCGCCATCCGCCGTGCGCCAGCGCACCACCGATGCGCTCAACAGCGTGACCATGTCCGCATGCCCCACGCGCACGCCAAAAGCTCCGCTTTCATCCTCGGCGCGCAACGACACGACCGGCAAGCCATCGACCATGACGCGCGCCGGTGTCGCGATCGTCAGAGACAGGCCATGCTGGGGCATCGCACACTCCTCGTCACGCCGCGACGGCGCTCGCGGCCGCCGACCTGCCGCGGGCTTCGTTGTCGCGCGCCTCGTCCAGCGCGCCGACCATGTACAGCGATCGCTCCTGCCAGTCGTCGCACTCCCCGGCGAGAATCGCCTTGCAGCCGACGATCGTCCCGGCGAGCGCGACCGTTCTGCCGGGCTGTCCGGAGAACGCCTCGGTGACCGCGAACGGCTGCGTCAGAAAGCGCTGCAGACGGCGCGCGCGCTGCACGGCGCGCCGGTCGTCGATGCCGAGTTCCTCGATACCGAGCAACGCGATCACGTCCTGCAGCTCACGCTGATGTTCGAGTAGGCGTCGCACCTCGTTGGCGAGCGCCGCGTGCTCCGCGCCGACGACAAGCGGATCGAGCAGGATCGACGACGACGCGAGCGGATCGATCGCCGGATACATGCCCTCGGCGGCGAGCGCGCGCGACAGCACGATCATGCTGTCGACGTGCGAGGCGATCGTCGTCACGGCGGGGTCGGTGAAGTCGTCGGCGGGTACGTAGACGGCCTCGATCGCCGTGACCGCAGCGTTGCCCACCGACACGATCCGCTCCTGCAACGCTGCTACCTCGCTCGCGAGCGTCGGCTGATAGCCGACCCGCGACGGCATGCGCCCGAGCAGCCCCGATACTTCCGCCCCCGCCTGCACGAAGCGAAACACGTTGTCCATCAGCAGCAGCACGTTCTGGCCGCGCTCGTCGCGAAAGTACTCGGCGATCGTCAGCGCGGTGAGCGGTACCCGCCAGCGCGCGCCAGGCGGTTCGTTCATCTGTCCGTAGACGAGCACGGCGCGCGGCAACACGCCCGAGTCGCGCATGTCCGACAGCATTTCGTGCCCCTCGCGGGAACGCTCGCCGACGCCGGCGAACACCGACATGCCGCCGTAGCGCGCGGCCATCGCGTGAATCAGCTCCATCACGAGCACCGTCTTGCCGACGCCCGCGCCGCCGAACATCGCGGCCTTGCCGCCATGCGCGAGCGGCGTCAGCAGGTCGACGAACTTGATGCCGGTCTCGAACAGCCGCGTGGCGCCGCGCTGCGCCGCGAGCGGCGGCGGGGCGCGATGGATCGGCCTGCGTTCCACGGTCTCGGGCGCGGGCTCGCCGCCGTCGCGCATCACACCGGCGACGTCGAGCAGTCTGCCGAGCACCGCGTCGCCGACCGGCACCTCGATGGGGCCCGCGCCGACCCGCACGACGGCGCCGCGCGCGAGGCCCGCGGTGGCCTGCAACGCCAGCGCGCGCACCGTGCGCTCGCTGGTGTGCGCCTGCGCTTCCGCGAGGATCGAGGTCCCGTCCGGCCGCGTGATCCACAGCGCGGTATCGACTGGCGGCAGTTCGTGCGTGTCGAACTGGACATCGACGACCGCGCCGCGCACGGTGCTCACGCGCCCGCTTGCGGCGACCGTAGTCGTAGGCGGCGCGGTGTTTTGACGGGCTGCGCTCTCTGCAATTGGCACGTGGCGCTCCAACGATCAGTTGCAAACCCCTTCACGCTGACGAAACGTCCAGCATCAAATCGGGACCGTCTATGACGCTTCGATCAACACCTTCAGCGCGCGCGTGCTCGACGCGCGGGAGAACGTTTCGTAAGCCGAAAGAATATCGTCGAGCCGGAAGCGATGCGTGATCAGACGCGTGGGATCGATCCGCCCCGCCTTGACTGTCTTCATCAGCATCGGTGTACTGACGGTATCGACGAGTCGCGTCGTGATCGCGATGTTGCGATCCCACAGTTTTTCCAGATGCAGATCGCACTTGACGCCGTGCACGCCGATGTTCGCGATCGTTCCACCCGGCGCGACCAGCTGCTGGCAAAGCTCGAACGTCGGCGCAATGCCGACCGCCTCGATCACGCAGTCGGCGCCTACCGATTCGGTCAGCTTCAGCACTTGCGCGACCGCATCGGCACGCGCGTTGTCGATGCAAGCGGTCGCGCCGAAGCGGTGCGCGACCTCGAGCCGGTTCGCGTCGGGATCGATCACGATGATCTGCGCCGGCGAGTAGAACTGCGCGGTCAACAGCGCAGCGAGACCGATCGGCCCGGCGCCGACGATCGCCACGGTGCAGCCCCGCTGAACCTTGCCGTTGAGCACGCCGCACTCGAAGCCGGTCGGCAGAATGTCGGACAGCATCACGAGCGCCTCTTCGTCGAGGCCAGCCGGAATGCGGTACAGACTGCTCTGCGCATGCGGAATGCGCACATATTCGGCCTGCGTGCCGTCGATCCGGTTACCGAGAATCCAGCCGCCCGTCGTGCAATGCGAATACATGCCGCGCCGGCAGTAGTCGCAGCGGCCGCACGAGGTGATGCACGAGATCAGCACGTGATCGCCGGCGGCGAGCCCGCTCACCGCCTCGCCGACCTGATGCACGACACCGACGCCTTCGTGGCCGAGAATGCGGCCCGGTTCGCAGGTCGGCACGTCGCCTTTGAGAATGTGCAGATCGGTGCCGCAGATCGTCGTGCGGGCGACTTTGACGATTGCATCGGTGGGCGCCGTGAGTTCGGGTATTGGCCGTTCATCGAGCGACTTTTTGCCGGGACCGTGATAAACGAGTGCTTTCATGACGGACTTCTCCTATGGCCGGAATGAAACACGATGCGTGGCGGCAAACGTGTTCGCGCCTGAACCTGGTCGTGTCATGCGTCGGCTAGCGCCGGCGGGAACGTAATGTGTCACGCGCTTGCATCGTGTGCCCCAGCGTGGCGGGCGGCTTGATCTGGGTCAAGCACTACGAAAACAACGCCGACGCGTCGATGTCGGCCATTTTCTCGAGTTCTTGCAGATAGAGGCCGGGAAAGGAGCCCGCGCCTGCCTGCACATCGGCCGCGAAGAAGCTGCACGCGCGAGCACCTCGGTCACGTCGCCGAAGTCGGAGATGATGGCTGCGCGCGAACTGGGCGCGCGGCGGAACCAGAGTGGCGTCGGATTGCTCGACCTGATCGGCTCGGATGATCGCCCAAAAATCGAAGACATCGCTATATCACGGCATACGGTTTGCCGATATTGGAGGTTGCGGGGACGCATGCGCCGCGAGCAGCTGCTGATGACGTGCTTCGGTGGCGTCGTCGGCGGGGAACATGCATTCGATGCGCAACTCCTGCGCGGCCACGTTTTGCGGTGTGCCCACGGTCGTGACCATCGAGAAATAGCGCAGCACCACGCCTTCGCTGATGAAGCCGAGCGGAACCATCGGCAGCGTCGCGGGTGTCGCGGACGAGCCATGATGCGTCTTCCAGTCGCGCGGCACGTCGGGATACGCAAGCAGTTCATCGAGTAGACGCTTCGTGTTGGCGCCGATTACATGACCGACCGACTCGCGATACACGCGTTGCAGCAGACTTCGCGCGACCTCCTGCCAATCGGCGACGAACGGACGCATGCCATGTGGATCGAAGATCAGATGCAGCATGTTGCGCGGGCCTTCGCGCGCGGTCATGTCGATGAAGCAGTTGAAGAAGCGCGGGGCCGCGTCGTTGGTCATCAGCACGTCCCAGTCGCGGTCCATCACGAGCGCCGGAAACGGCTCATGCTGACGCACGACCCGTTCGAGCGCGCGAACCACGCCGTGCATTTCCTGCGCATTCCACGGTGCTTCCGAATAAATCGGTGCATAACCCGCGGCAAGCAGCAGCGCGTTGCGCTCGCGCAGCGGCACGTCGAGGGTCTGCGCGAGCGTCAGCAGCGTGTCGCGGCCCGGCACGCTGCGCCCGCTTTCGATGAAGCTGATCTGCCGCTGCGAGATGCCGGCCTCGAGCGACAGATCGAGCTGACTCACGCCACGCACGTCACGCCAATAGCGCAACAGACCGCCGAGATCGCCCGGCTGCACTTTCGGATCGTGACTCGTGACGTTCATGGTGTTGCCCTCCTGTTGATGCCTGAACGGGATCGCTTCAGCGCGCGGGCGCGTGCCACGCGAATTCGGCGAACTGCGCTTCGAGCGGCGGCTCGGTCACGCTGCCGGTGTAGTTCGTGATCGTCGACGCGGCGACCGCCGCAACCACCTCGAGAATCTGCTCCGCGCTGAAACCTGCCGCGAGGAAGCGTTGCCGGTCCTCATCGTCGAGGCGGCCGCGTTTTTCGATCAGCGTGCGCGCGAGCGTCGACAGCGCCGCGAGCCTCGTGTCGTCGGGCACGCCGCCGTGGCGGATCGCCTCGACATCGGCGCGACGCAGGCCCGCGTTCAAGCCGAGCGCGGTATGAAACGCAACCGCCCATTCGCTCGCGTTCGTCACGGCGTTGGTGAGCAGCAGCGTCTGGATCTCCGGTTCGGTCAGACTGCTCGCATGCACGCGCTCGAACAGGCCGATGAAGCCGTTGATCAGCACCGGTGAAGCCGCCATCTTGGCCGCGATGTTCGGAATCAGGCCGAACGCCTGTTGCAGTTTGCGGAGCACGGGTTTCGATTGCTCGGGAGCGGACTCGATCGTGTGAACGGGATAGCTGGACATGGTATCTCCTTGACTTTGCGCCATCGGAGCGACGGCGCGGTAGTCGAAGAGTAGAGGCAGCCGCGCGGCTCGCCAATTACATCGGATGTCATCGCCATGCACGATCGGCACTTCGATCGGCTCTTCGAAAACGCCGACCATCACGAGCTTGCCGTTCAGGCCGAGACCGCCGAGCGTCGCGGTCATCGCCTTGCCGCTCGTCACCGTGGCCAGTATCAGCTTCGCGCCGCCCAGTGCCTGCAGCTTCTCGGCGAGTTCAACATGGGACGCAACTCGGTGCAAGGCTGGCCCTCCGGCACCTCGGCCGATTCGCAGGACACGCTCGCGTTCAGCGCGCTCACCGGTGTCAAGCCGATGATCGAAGAGTATCCGCCGGCGCAGAAGCAGTGACGAGGCGAAGAAAAAGCGCGCTTGCCGGCATCCCGGCAAGCGCGCTCGATGACTTCGCAAATCCACCGTCAAAAACTGCGTCGACGTGGCAAAGAACCACTCGCCGGCACTGGCTGGATCAAGCCAGATCGAAACGATCCAGATTCATCACCTTGACCCACGCGGCAACGAAGTCGCGCACGAATTTCTCCTTGCCGTCCTCGCTCGCGTAGACCTCGCCCAAGGCGCGCAGCACCGAGTTCGAGCCGAACACCAGATCGACGCGCGTACCGGTCCACTTGACCTCGCCGCTCTTCGTGTCGGCACCTTCGAACGTTTCCGCGGCCTCCGACACCGGCGTCCATTCCGTACCCATGTCGAGCAGGTTACGGAAGAAGTCGTTGGACAGCGTTTCCGGCTTGCTCGTCAGCACACCTTCGCTGCCAGCGCCCACCTTCAGCACGCGCAGGCCGCCGATCAGCACCGTCATCTCGGGCGCCGTCAACGTCAGCAGTTGCGCCTTGTCGATCAGCAGCTTCTCCGCCGCCACCGGGAACTTGCCGCCCAGATAGTTGCGGAAGCCGTCGTGGACCGGCTCCAGCACCGCGATCGCCTGGACGTCGGTCTGCTCCTGCGACGCATCCATGCGACCCGGCGAGAACGGCACCGTTACCTGCTGCCCGGCGTTCTTCGCGGCCTGCTCGATACCGGCGCCACCTGCCAGCACGATCAGGTCGGCAAGCGAAATCTTCTTGCCGCCGGACTGCGCACCGTTGAACTCGCTCTGGATGCCTTCGAGCACCTTCAGCACCTTCGCGAGCTCAGCGGGCTGGTTGACGGCCCAGTCCTTCTGCGGTGAGAGCCGGATGCGCGCGCCGTTGGCGCCGCCGCGCTTGTCCGAGCCGCGGAACGTCGAGGCCGAGGCCCACGCGGTCGTGACCAACTGCGACACCGACAGCCCCGACGCGAGGATCTTCTGCTTCAGCGCCGCGACGTCCTTGTCGTCGACGAGCGGGTGATCGACGGCCGGAATCGGGTCCTGCCACAGCAGTTGCTCCGACGGCACTTCCGGGCCAAGATAGCGGGCGCGCGGACCCATGTCGCGGTGCGTCAGCTTGAACCACGCGCGCGCGAACGCGTCGGCGAACTCGTCGGGGTTGGCCATGAAGCGCCGCGAGATCTTTTCGTAGATCGGGTCGAGGCGCAGCGACAGGTCGGTCGTCAGCATCGTCGGCAGCACTTTCTTCGATGGGTCGTGCGCGTGCGGATACGTGGCCTGCGCGTCCTTCGCGACCCACTGGTTCGCACCCGCCGGGCTCTTCGTCAGCTCCCACTCGTGGCCGAACAGGCTCTGGAAGTAGCTCATGTCCCACTGCGTCGGCGTCGCGGTCCACGTGACTTCGATACCGCTCGTGATCGTGTCGCCGCCCCTGCCGGTGCCGAAGCTGTTGCGCCAGCCGAGCCCCTGGGCCTCGAGACCGGCACTTTCCGGTTCCGGACCGACGTTATCGGCCGGCGCCGCGCCGTGCGTCTTGCCGAACGTGTGGCCGCCGGCGATCAGCGCGACCGTTTCCTCGTCGTTCATCGCCATGCGGCCGAACGTTTCGCGGATGTCGACTGCCGCGGCGAGCGGATCGGGATTGCCGTCCGGGCCTTCCGGATTCACGTAGATCAGGCCCATCTGCACCGCGCCGAGCGGGTTTTCGAGGTTGCGGCCGGGCGGATCGGTACGGCTCTTTTCGGTGCCGTGCAGCTCCTCGTCGGCGACCAGCACGCCTTCGTCGTCTTCCCTGCCGGCCGCTCCCTTGCCGTAGCGCACGTCGCCGCCGAGCCAGGTTTTTTCATTGCCCCAGTAGACGTCCTGATCCGGTTCCCACGTATCCTCGCGGCCGCCGCCGAAACCAAAAGTCTTGAAGCCCATCGTTTCGAGCGCGACGTTGCCGGTCAGGATCAGCAGGTCGGCCCACGAAATTTTCTGGCCGTATTTCTGCTTGATCGGCCATAGCAGCCGGCGAGCCTTGTCGAGGCTCACGTTGTCCGGCCAGCTATTGAGCGGCGCGAAACGCTGCTGGCCGCGCCCCGCGCCGCCGCGGCCGTCGCCGATGCGGTACGTGCCGGCGGCATGCCATGCCATACGGATAAACAGCGGGCCGTAGTGGCCGAAATCCGCGGGCCACCAGGGCTGCGAATCGGTCATCAGCTCGGCGAGGTCTTTCTTGACCGCGGCGTAGTCGAGGCTCTTGAATGCCTCGGCATAGTTGAAGTCTTTGTCTAGCGGATTGGAGCGGTTCGAATGCTGGTTGAGCAGGTCGAGGCGCAATTGCTTCGGCCACCAGTCCCGATTGGTCGTCCCGCCGCCGGCGGTATGGATGAACGGGCACTTTGCTTCGTTTGACATGCGTTCTCTCCTTTGGAGGATGTCTCCGTTGTCGATCGGAGTCGGTGCCTGGGTACTTTCTCCAATCCCATGCAAGGTACTTGTTATGCGTTTGTCATCGTGTCAGGCTTGCGTGGCAATTTGACGACCCGAAACCCGACAGTCAGCCGAATGGCTCGGCAGTGCACTCATGAAATCCAGGGTCGAGGGCAACGCAGCCGATGTCCGTAACGGCTGACTCCGGTCGGCGCTCCACCCCTATTCGAATATAGGCGAGGACAAAGTTCAATAGAATTCGAATACGGCAATGCCACTAATAGACGGCGACTATAGCGGGCGCAAAACGAGCGCCGCCCTGCATCACTATATGCCGATCGATCGTCACCGCGTCGAAGCTTGAGCGCACCCGGCTGTTTTGCGCCAGGCGCAGCCGACTGTGTGATAGGGTTTCGCGTTTCGTCCGCAACAGAGTGGGCACTGCTTTCTTTTCAGGCAAGCGCTTCTGAGAGCACCTGAACGGAGCAGAATGACGCCAACCGGCGTGCGCCCGAGGAGTGTCCCGAACCGTGTCCAAAGCCGTGCCGAAAGCTGCCCCGAACGCTGAGCTCGCCACCGTCCAGCCCGTCGAATCGCTCGTCGTGCCGGAACTGCTCGATGGCCGCGACGGCACCAATCGCGGCGCGGCGGAAAACTCGCAGCTATCGGCGCGCAACGACCTCGACGCCGTGCGCGCCTGGCTGTCCAATTACGCGGACACCAAGACCACCTTCGACAACTACCGCAAGGAAGCGGAGCGGCTGCTGCTGTGGGCCGTCGTGCAGCTCGGCAAGCCGCTGTCGTCGCTGACGCACGAGGATCTGCTGCTGTTCAAGGCGTTCATCGCCGATCCGCAGCCGGCCGCGCGCTGGGTGTCGGCGAACGGCGGCAAGTACGCGCGCGGCGACGCACGCTGGCGGCCGTTCAACGGGCCGCTGTCGCCGGCCAGCCAGCGCCAGGCGCTGATCATCCTGAACGCGATGTTCACGTGGTTCGTCAATGCCGGCTATCTGCGCGGCAATCCGATGGCGCTCCTGCGACAACGCGCGAAGCGCTCGGCGCCGCGCGTGACGCGCTATCTGTCGACCTCGCTGTGGGACGAAGTGAAGCTGTTCGTCGAGCAGCTGCCGCAAGATACCGATGCGCAACGCGCGTACTACGCGCGTTGCCGCTGGCTGACCACGCTGTTCTATTTGCAGGGCATGCGCATTTCCGAGGTGGCCGGCGGGCAGATGGGCCAGTTCTTCAGAAGGCTCGGCGCCGATGGTCAGGACCAGTGGTGGCTCGAGACGCTCGGCAAGGGCGACAAGGAGCGGATCGTGCCGGTGTCGGCCGAACTGGTTCAGGAGCTGCGCGGCTACCGCACGCTCAATGGCCTCGCCGCCCTGCCGACCCGCGCCGAGGAAACGCCGCTCGTGCTGCCGTTCAAGGGCCGCAACCGCTGCCTGTCGCGCTCGGCGATTCACGACGCGATCAAGCGCATCTTCGCGGGCGCGGCCATGTGGCTGCGTGCGCGCGGTCCCGAATTCGCCGATCGCGCCGACGAGCTCGAGCGCGCGTCGGCGCACTGGCTGCGGCATACGGCCGGTTCGCATCAGGCGGACGGCGGCGTCGATCTGCGCACGATCCGCGACAACCTCGGCCACGTTTCGCTGAATACGACCAGTCTTTACCTCCACACCGAGGACGACGCGCGGCATACCGAGACCGTTAATCGACACCGGATGAACTGGGACGACGCGAAGTCTGAAGACGGCAATGCGGGCGGCAATTAGGCGCGGATCGGGCGGGTGAAACGCGCCGGAATTTTTGCGTCATTTCTTTCTATTTCCCAGTTGGATCAATTCATCAGGCGATGCGCGCCGGGCATGCGTTTGCGCCTGCGCGTTTACCCGCTTGTTTCCCCGCTCGTTTCCCTGTTCGTCGATTCATATCTCAAGAATGCAAAACGCCGACCGTTAAACGGGCGTCGCTCGACAAATAACCAATACAAACCGGGGAATGAACTTGAAAACCATCACCAACGCGCTGTTGGCGTCGGCTGCGTGCGCTACCTTTCTCGCGGGCTGCGTGACCAGTGGGCAAGGCCGGCTCGTCAGCGCCCCGAACCGGGTCAACGAAGTGAGCGTGACCGCGTATCAGCCGTTGCCGACCGATGTGTACGTCGCCAATGTGGTCGATCGCGATGTGGTGCTCGTCGGCGGCGATACGTATATCTGGGTCGTCGGCCGGGACGGCGTCCGGCATCGCCAGTTCTATTCTCATGGCGATCATCGCGCCGAGGTTTTCCATCGCCGTGAGGAACTGCATCGTGTGATGGCGAGCCATGACGGTCATCTGCCGGAGCATCCGGGCGGCGGCGAGCATCCGGGCGGCGCGCATCCGCCGCTCGGGCACCCGGGCGGCCCCGCGCCGGCGATGGCCGCGCACGGACAGCCGCCGCGAGCCGACAGGCACGCCGCCGGACCGGTCAGGTCTGCGCCCGCGACGGCCGCGCACGGACAACCGCGCCGCGCCGACATGCACGTCGCCGGGCCGGTCAGGCCCGCGCCCGCACCATCGGCAAAGCGGGTGTCGAAGGATCCGAAGAAGTCGTAACGTCGCTGATAGGCGCGCTGCCAAAGCGCCTTCCTGCATCGCCCGCTTCCCCCAACTCCCCGCCAATCCCACCCCATTGCCCGCTAGAATTGCCGGCTTTGCCCGCGTCGGGCGCGCCGCAAGGCAAAATACGGGTTTTGCGCGCGCCGCACGCGCGGCCGACCCGGTCGCGAAGCGTCCCCAAACCGTTCTCGGGCCCGGCGGTTGCATCGTCGCCCCCGGGCCGCGCGCCGACCCGCAACATCACAGCCCCGCCCGGCCCGTCAGCTTCGCTGCCCGGCGCACGCGGCGCGGCGAGGACCGCTCGTCCCCAACAGAGCAGATCAGGAGCCTTTATGAGCGATTCGAATCCATCCTTCCTCGGCCGCATTTCGCTGGCCGTCGGGACGTTTTTCAGCATTCTCGGCAATGGCGACTTCGCCGCCGACGTCCTGCGCCTGCGCAACGGCGAAAAGATCGGCGCGGCCCCGGCAGCCGCCCCCGCCGCCACGCCAACCCCGGCCCCCGCCGCCCCGCAACCGAAGCCGCAACCCGCGCCTGTGCTGAAGGAGGCCTCCCCCGACGCCGCGCTGCAACTGCTCGGTCTGCTGCAACGCGACGCGCGCTTCATCGATTTCGTCGAGGAAGACATCAAGGCCTATAGCGACGCCGACATCGGCGCGGCCGCGCGCCTCGTGCACGAAGGCTGCCGCGCGACGCTGCGCGAGCACTTCACGATCCGCCCGGTGCGCGACGAAGCCGAAGGCAGCCGCGTGACGCTGCCCGCAGGCTTCGACGCGAGCTCGGTCCGTTTGACCGGCAACGTGGTCGGCAGTGCGCCGTTCAACGGCAGCATCAGCCATCGCGGCTGGCGCGTCGAGGATGTGCGTCTGCCGAAGCTGGCGGACGGTCATAACGCAAAAGTCATCGCACCGGCGGAGGTGGAGCTATGAGCGACGCACGCTATTCGATCGGCATCGATCTCGGCACCACGCACTGCGCGTTGTCCTACGTGGACACGCACGCGAGCGACGGCGAGAAAACCACCCAGGACGTGCTGTCGATCGCCCAGCTCACGGGCCCCGGCGCAATCGATAATCTGCCGCTGCTGCCCTCGTTCCTGTACCTGCCGCATCCCGACGAACTGGCCTCCGGCGACCTCTACCTGCCGTGGACCGGCCAGCGCGAATTCGCGGTCGGCGAATTCGCGCGCAGCCGCGGCGCCGGCACCCCGATCCGGCTCGTGTCGAGCGCGAAAAGCTGGCTGTGCCATCCGGGCGTCGACCGGCGCGCGGGCATTCTGCCGAACGATGCGCCGCCCGAAGTCACGCGCGTGTCGCCGCTGGAAAGCTCGGTGCGCTACCTGACGCACCTGCGCGAAGCTTGGGACCACGCGAATCCGGATGCGCCGTTCGGCGAGCAGGACGTCACCGTGACGATCCCGGCGTCGTTCGACCCCGCGGCGCGCGAGCTGACGGCGGAGGCCGCCGAGGCCGCCGGCTTCACGCGCATGACGCTGCTCGAAGAGCCGCAGGCGGCGCTCTATAGCTGGATCCAGAAGAGCGGCGGCCAGTGGCGCAAGCAGGTCAAGATCGGCGACATCATCCTCGTCGTCGACGTCGGCGGCGGCACGACCGACCTGTCGCTGATCGCGGTGATCGAGCGCGACGGCAATCTCGAACTGCATCGCGTCGCGGTCGGCGATCACATCCTGCTCGGCGGCGACAACATGGACCTCGCGCTCGCGCACGTGGTCGCGCGCAAGCTCGCCGCGCAGGGTACCCAGGCCGACGCGTGGCAACTGCGCGCGCTCACCTACGCGTGCCGCGCGGCGAAGGAAACGCTGCTCAGCGACCCCGCCACCGACACCGTGCCGCTCGTCGTGCCGAGCCGCGGCTCGAAGCTGATCGGCGGCTCGATCCGCACCGAGCTGACGCGCGCCGAACTGACACAGACCATCCTCGACGGCTTCTTCCCGCAGATCGACAGCGCCGCGCGTCCGGTGAGCCGCGCGCGGGTCGGTCTGACGCAGCTCGGCCTGCCGTATGCGCAGGACGCGGGCATCACGCGGCATCTGGCGGCGTTCCTCGGGCGTCAGGTCGGCGCGCTGGCGGAACTCGAAGGGCTGCGCGAGCATGTCGCGCCCAACGCGAGCTTCCTGCATCCGACCGCGGTGCTGTTCAACGGCGGCGTGTTCAAGTCGGCGCTGCTGGTCGAACGGATCATGGGCACGCTGAACGGCTGGCTCGCGACCGAAGGCGCGGCGCCAGCCCGTCTGCTCGAAGGCGCGGACCTCGATCTGGCGGTCGCGCGCGGCGCGGCCTACTACGGCTACGTGCGGCGCGGCCGCGGCGTGCGGATTCGCGGCGGCACCGCGCGCGCGTACTACATCGCGATCGAATCGGCGATGCCGGCCGTGCCCGGGCTCGAGCCGCCGGTGCAGGCGCTGTGCGTCGCGCCGTTCGGCATGGAAGAAGGCACCGACGCCGAGCTGCCCGCGCAGGAGTTCGGGCTGGTCGTCGGCGAGCCCGTGCATTTCCGCTTCTTCGGCTCGTCGGTGCGTCGTCAGGATCAGGTCGGCACGCTGCTCGATTACTGGGGCCCCGAGGAGTTGCAGGAACTCGAGGAAATCCAGGCGACGCTGCCGGCGGCCGGCCGCACCGCTGGCGAAGTCGTGCCGGTGAAGCTGCACGCGCGCGTGACCGAAGCGGGCACGCTCGAACTCGAAGCGATCCCGCGCGGCTCCGACGAGCGCTGGAAAGTCGAATTCGACGTGCGCGGCAACGCGAATGCGTGATTGACATGAAGCGGTACAGCGTCGGCATCGATCTGGGCACCAGCAACACGGTGCTCGCGTACGCGCAAGCCGGATCGCAGCAGATTCGTGTGTTCGAGATCGAGCAACTCGTGAGCCCCGGCGAAGTCGCCGCGCGGCCGCTGTTGCCGTCGGTGCGCTATCAGGCGGCCGACGGCGAACTGAGCGCGGCCGATCTGCAGTTGCCGTGGTCCGGTGCGCGTGCGGCGTCGGGCCACGGCAAGGACGCGACGCAGCCGGTCGTGGTCGGCCGGCTCGCGCGGCTGCTCGGCGCGCAGGTGCCGGGGCGGCTCGTCGCGAGCGCGAAAAGCTGGCTGTCGCACGCGTCGGTCGATCGCGTCGCGCCGATCCTGCCGTGGGGCGCGCCCGACGACGTCCGCAAGATTTCGCCGCTCGACGCGAGCGCGAGCTACCTCGCGCACGTGCGCGCCGCATGGGACCAGCACTTCCCGAAGGCGCCGCTCGAACAGCAGGACGTCGTGCTGACGGTGCCCGCATCGTTCGACGAAGGCGCGCGCGCGTTGACCGTCGAAGCGGCGCGGCTCGCGGGGCTGCCGTCGCTGCGGCTGCTCGAAGAGCCGCAGGCCGCGTTCTACGACTGGCTGTTCCGGCATCGCGACACGCTTGCCGACGAGTTGGCGGACACCCGGCTCGTGCTGATCTGCGACGTCGGCGGCGGCACCACCGATCTGACGCTGATCGAAGTCGGCCTGTCCGACGACGGCGAGCCGCGCCTGACGCGCGTCGGTGTCGGCAATCATCTGATGCTCGGCGGCGACAACATGGACCTCGCGCTCGCGCATCTGGTCGAGGCGCGGCTGTTGGGTGGTGCCGGCGGCGGTGCGCAGGCGCCGCAACGGCTATCGGCGGCGAGCCTGTCGCAGCTGGTCGAGCGATGCCGCGTCGCGAAGGAGCAATTGCTCGGCGCGCAGGCGCCCGAGTCGGCGCCGGTCACCTTGCTCGGCGCGGGCTCGAAGCTGATCGGCGGCGCGCGCACGACGCAGGTCACGCGCGACGAGGTCGAGAAGATCATCGTCGATGGTTTCTTGCCGCGGGTGGCCGCCGATGAGCGTCCGGGCCGGCCGCGCGGCGCGATCGTCGAATTCGGCCTGCCGTACGCGACCGATGCGGCGGTCACGCGGCATATCGCGGCATTTCTCGAACGTTTCGCCGCGCCGTCGCGCAAGGCCCTGGGCGCGGATTCCAGCACGCCGGACGCATCCGGCACAGCCGCCCTGCCCGTTCCCGACACGCTGCTGCTCAACGGCGGCGTGTTCCGCGCCGACGCGCTGTCGCGGCGTCTGGCCGACACGCTCGGCGGGTGGCGCGGCGCGCCGCTCAACGTGCTACACAACGACAACCCCGACGTCGCGGTCGCGCGCGGCGCGGTCGCCTATACGCTCGCGCGCGCGGGCTTCGCGCCGAAAATCGGCGGCGGTTCGCCGCGCAGCTATTTTCTGGTGCTCGACGAAACGCCGGCCGGCAAAGACAACGCCGAGCCGGACGCGGCGCCGGCGCAACGCGGCATCTGCCTGCTGCCGCGCGGCACCGAGGAAGGTCACGAGATTCTGATCGCGGAGCGCACGTTCGCGCTGCGGCTCGGGCATCCGGTGCGCTTTCACCTGGTGTCGTCGAGCGCGGACACCGCGTATCAGCCCGGCGAACTGGTCGACCTCGCGGGCGGCGACTTCGTGCGTCTGCCGCCGATCGCGACGATCGTCCAGCCACGCGACGGCCATCGCGCTCGCGAAACCGCCGTGCGCATCGCGACGTCGCTGACCGAGGTCGGCACGCTCGACGTCCATTGCATCGAGCTCGACGAGCCGTCGCAACGCTGGCTGCTCGAATTCCAGCTGCGCCACGCCGACGCGCAAGTGGATCTATCCGCCGAGGGCGCACCGCAACGCCACCCGGCGCTCGATCGCGCGATCGAACTGATCGACCGTTGCTTCGGCGCCCGCGCGCAAAACGTCGACCCGAAGGAGATCAAACGACTGCGCGCGCAGCTCGAACATCTGCTCGGCCCGCGCGACAGCTGGAACAGCGCGTTGCTGCGCGAGCTGTTCGGCGCGCTGTGGGAGCGCGCGCGCCGCCGCCGCCGCTCGGCCGATCACGAACGGCTGTGGCTGAATCTGGCCGGCTATTGCGTGCGGCCCGGCTTCGGTTATCCGCTCGACGAATGGCGCGTCGAGCAACTGTGGACGCTGTTCGACGATGGCATCCAGTACGTGAGCGACAGCCAGGTATGGTCGGAATGGTGGACGCTGTGGCGCCGCGCGGCCGGTGGCCTCGGCGAAGATGCTCAGTTGCGCGTGCTCGACGCGATGGACTATCTGCAGAAGGCCGCGCAATCGCGTCACAAGCTGCCGTTCGATGTCGCGAAGACCGGCTTCGCCGATATGGTGCGCCTGTGCGCATCGCTCGAACGGATTCCGGCCGAACGCAAGATCGAACTCGGCGAGGCGGTGCTTGCTCGCCTGAAAAAGCCAGCGGAAAACCATCAAAGCTGGTGGGCGGTCGGACGGATCGGCGCACGCCAGCCGTTTTACGGCAGCGCGCATAGCGTCGTGCCGCCCGAGGTCGCCGCGCAATGGCTCGACGCGATCCTCGCGCTCGACTGGAAGAAGGTCGACCCCGCCGCGTTCGCGGCCGTCCAGATCGCCCGCATGACCGGCGACCGCTCGCGCGATCTGCCCGACGCGCTGCGCGCGAGCGTCGTGCGACGCCTCGAAGCGGCGAGCGCGCCGCGCGCCTGGGTCACGATGGTCAGCGAAGTCGTCGCGCTCGATAACGCCGACGAAGGTCGCGTGTTCGGCGAATCGCTGCCGGTCGGGTTGAAGCTGATCGGCGGCTAAAGCGTGTTGCGCGGCGCGAAGCTCAGTACCGCTCGTGCGGCGTCCAGATGCCCAGCAACGCGCACCCAGGCGGATACCCGTGTGCGCGCATTGCTTCAGCACGCGCCGCTCAATTCGGCACGTTCACGGCGCCATTCGTTGCGGAAATCGCATTGACACCCGGGCTCGCCGCGATCGCCGGCAGGTTGGCCGTGGTCAGCGCCGGTGCGGCTCCGGGCACGCCGCCGCGCGGTATCGTGTGGATCACCTGCGACGGCGGCAACGGCGTGCCGTTCTTCAGATGAGCCCACATCAGGTTGAGCGCCTGAAGATTGTAGTAATGCAACGGCACGAAACGCGTATCAAAACCGGCGACGCCGAGGAACGCGTCAAAGTGCTGAGCGTTCGTGACTTCGTACAGCGCCAGCTTGCTCGCGCTGCCCTCGACCACCTGGTTCAATCCGAGATACGGCCGCGACGCGTGATTGATCGGCACCAGCGCATCCGCGCGTCCTTGCACGATGATGGTCGGCTTGCCATGCAGATTCGCATTCACGCGAATTGCATCGACGCTGGCATTCAACGAACCGCTTGTCCACCGCGCGCGCAGGCATGCGGCGCCCGCGTAGCTCGCATCGGCGGTCGCGAGCCGATGATCGAGCGCGCCGGAGGCGCCCGCGTTGTAGACGAGGTTGATGCCATTGGTCGGCGGCACGCCGTTGCCGTTGCCGAACACCGTCAGCATCGGCGACACCGCCGGCGTCACGCCGGCTGCGCCAGCCGCGCTGGTGGTGCCGAAGCTGAAGTCGCACAGGTTGTCGGCGACACTTGCGCGCGCATACGCATTCGCATAGGTCACGGCGACGGCCGGCACCGCCTGCGAGTCCCACATCGGCGCTTGCAGCAGGTCCGAGTCGGTCTGATAGCCGTTCTGATGCAGCAGCGCGAGCGCGTTGGTGGCCTGCGTCACCGTATCCGTTCCCGCGATCACGCCGGCCGCCGCGAGCGACGCGCAACGCGCGGTGCGCAGCGCGGTGCGCAGCGCGGTGGTGGTCGCGCTCGGCAGCGCGCTCAGATACGGCGCGCCGGTCGCGGCGGGCGCGAGCGCGGCGCACGGCTGCAGCAGGTTCGCGAGCGTCATGTAATCGGCGAGCGGTTTGCCGAACGCGCCGACCGGCACGCCGCCCTGCGCGACCGATACCTGCGGCGCAAGCCGCAGATTGATCTGCGGCTCGCCGACCACCACTGCCGTGATGAGACCCGACGTGTCCTGCTCGGCCGCCGCGAGCGACGCGCCGCCGCCGTTGCTGACCGACGCGGCGATCGTCGTGATGCTGCCGCTCGCATAGCGCACCGTGCGCGTCGAGCCATTCAACGCGCCGTACGAATCGTTGAGCGCCCAATACGCAAACTGGATCGCCTGCAACGTGTTCTTGCCCCAGTCCTGCTCGGGGTTCTGTTGCGAGTGCGCATGCTTGAACGCATAGCGGTTCGGGAACTGCGCGTTGAACGCCGCCAGCGTGCTGCTGCCGAGCTTCGCGGTGAAGAGGCTCGCCGTGCCCGCGGCGGTCGCATCCTGCAACGTGCCGTCGATCAGCGTCACGCGATTCGTCGACAGCTCGTGCGCACCGTTGCCGCTGCCCTTGTCGGTGTAGGCCACCGCGCAGCCGCGCTTCAGGCCCCACTCGCCGGCTGCCGAAATCGCGCCGTACACGCCGCGCGAACCGGACGACGTCGCGGTGACGATGCACGGTTGGTCCGGATTGAAGCTCGCGGGAATCTGCACGAGCAGGCTAACGTTCTGCGCGCCGCTGCCGTCATCGGCATAGGCGAGGTATTCCTTGCCCGCGATCTTGCCTTCGCCGAGCGTGTCGTTGCCGTTCAGGTCGACGTTGGGGCCCCAGAAGCGTCCATAGCCGCCGTTCGCCGTCATGTCGACGAGCGCCCGATAGTTCGACCAGATCGCGAGACGCCGCAATTCGGCGGCCGTAGGTTGCGCCGCATTCGCGATGGCCGGCGCCGTCGCCGATGCGAGGCCGGTCTTGCCGAGGCCCGCGGTCAGCAGATCGTCGCTGTTGCCGTCATAAGATTTCGTCGTCACCGCGCTTTTGATGAAGCCAGGCAGCACGTTGCTCGGCGGCGGTTGCAGCCCGTCGTTGCCGCTGCCACAGCCCGCCAGCACGATTGCGGACGCCATCACGGTCAACGCGGTACCGAGCCTCCAAGGGTTGCGCATGGCCGCCGGGATTTTTTTCGGTGTTGTCATCTGTTCTGTCTCCGTCATTTATACGACGTTGTATTGGCAGCGGTACCCAACTTGTTGCCGACCCCGCTCCATCTGGTTCGCCAGAACGAGATGCTTCGGATACCGATGCATCGCTAGCGTGCATTGACCTCTCTGTGGAGTCAATACACGGTCATACCCTTACATAACGAGCATCAGGATTCGGGCGAAACAGCCGGCCGGCTAGTCGGAATCGGCCATGCGGGTGAACCCGTCGTCGCTCCAGTCTTCGGAGCCGACACCGTGGCGAACGAAGAAAACTCCGTGCGCTCTTCGGGCGTTGACAACCCTGAGCGCACCGTCCGCCGTAACGACCTCCGCTTCGAGCAGTGAAGCAGATGCAATGCCGAATTGTTTGGAGTGCGTTCCAAAACCTCCGCCTTGAATCAGTCCCGCGACTCCCACTGTTCCACAACCGCCCGACGGCGTTTATTCGCGCGCGCGCCTCGATAATCGCGCAGCGGCGTGGCTGCGGCACGTCGCTGCGGTGACAGCGCTTTCAGATGCCCGCTTTACTCACGCTCCGCCCTGCTTGCGCATCTGCCCGATAGCGCGAGCGCGTGCAGCCTCGGCCTCCCGGACGAGCCGGTACGCAACGTAATATTTAAAGACATTGCGCACGTACGTCGTTGGCTCGATGCCGATTTTCTCGGCGACTACGATTTCGACATTGTTGAACCACTTGTTAGGATCGAGACCGCGCGCCGCCGCTTCCTTGCGCATTCTGGCGATCTTTGCGGGTCCTGCGTTGTAGCTTGCGAATGCGAACAGCGAGCGGTCCCGTTCCGAGAAGTGAGCATCGGGAAAGTAACGGGCCATCAGCACATCGAGATATTTCGCTCCCGCATGTATGTTGGACTCCGCCACCCTGATGTCGCCAACCGCAAGTTCCTTCCCCGTGGCTGGCATCAACTGCATGATCCCGATTGCGCCAACGTGACTGCGGGCGCTCTGGTTCAGCTGGGATTCCTGATAGCCTTGAGCCGCCAGCAAAAGCGGATCGAAGCGGTACTGCGCACCGTATTTTTCGAAAAGACCGACCGTCTGCCCGAACCGCTTCAGCTCCGCTGACTCCGTATTGTTGGAGATCTGCTTGATGCGCTTCATTTCCTGCTGCAGGCGGACTTCCGCGACACTCTGCTTCTTCACGTAATTCAGGTAGAAGTCGTTGATCGCGTCCCGCAGTTTGGGGCTCTTGAAGCGCACCGCCCAGCCGATGTAGCCTGCGTCGCGCACCGAAATATCGTTATGCACGACGATTCCAGCCAGTACCGGCGCCCATACCTTTGCCTTCCAGTCGTCCACGACGAGGATCTGGAGCAGCCCGACATTGAGCATCTCCATCGCGTCCTCGTCCTCGAGCGCGTCGGGCAGCGGCACGAGTTTCACCGGAGCTTTGCCTTCCTTGCCAAAACGCGCGTTCAACGCGTTCAGGCTCTCGTAATAGCTGCTGCTGGGCCGCACATGGACCGTCTTGCCGCTGAGATCGTCGAGCTTCGCGAGGGCCGGCGACTTCGGCCCGGTCACGACCACTTCGCGTACTGCTGTCCGGTCACGCGGCGCCACGAAGTCGACCTGCTTCAGGCGGACCTCCGTAACCGTCAGATTGCCCGCGGCGATGTCGCCCCGGCCCGCTATCAGCCCCGGGAGCAACTGGTCGCGAGTCGTCGGAATGATGACCAGGGTGAGCGGACGCTTGCCGAGCGTCGCCCGGTACTTCTTGTTCACATAGCGCTCAAAGTCCCGCATGAGACCGGCGGTCAGCCCACGTTCGTGACCTTGCTCATTCAGATAGAGCGTTCGACTGTAGGGAACCAGCACGCGGATCAGACGCCGGTCGAGCATGGCGTCGAAATCGCCCGTGAACGGTTGATTGCCGAGATCGATCCGGCGCGCCGCGGGAGCCGACGCCGCGGCGGTTGGGGATGCCGGGAGGGCCGACGAGGCGGCCGGCTGCGCGGCGGCACTTTGGGCGGCGACGCACGCCGCGGGGCCGACGATCATGCCTGAGCAGAACGCCGCGATGTACAGCAACGTTTGAATGATGCGCATCGTAAAACACCCTGCTGCCGCACCCGGCGACTGCGTCGACGTTCACTACGCGCATCCATATTGCCACGCTGGCAACGGGTGAAAATGGGACGATGGTCCTATAAGCAATGCGCCATGACTGAAGATAGAGCCGTACCGACGCAATCGCCAACGCCCGCTACGCCATCGTCACGCGATTTCGTCCTTGATGCTTCGAGCGATACAACGCACGGTCAGCGCTCGCGAAACCGTCGCGATGCGCGGGTCGCGACAGGTCGCTGATACGCGTGAGCGACGCGCCAATGCTGACCGTCACCACCCCAAGCGGCGACGCGCGATGCTCGATCGCGAGGTCCGCCACGCGCTGGCGCAGCGTTTCGAGCGTGTCTTCGAGCATCGATGGTTGCGCTTCGAGCACCAGCATTCCGAACTCCTCGCCGCCCATGCGCCCGACCACGATGCGCTCGCTGTCGGCGGCGGCCTGCATCACGGAGGCGACCAGACTCAGACAGTGATCGCCGGCCTGATGACCGTAGGTGTCGTTGTACTGCTTGAACCAGTCGACGTCGACGACCACCGAGCCCATCACGTCGCCGTCGCGCGCCTCCTTCCAGCGGCGCGCGATGGTTTCGAGCAGGAAGCGCCGGTTGTACAACTGGGTGAGCGGATCGATCGCGGTGGCCGTGCGCATCTTCAGATCGTTTTCGATCATCGCGCGCAGGTGGTAAAACACGCCGCGCCGGCCCGCATCGAGCCGGCCCGGCGCCGGGTCCATCGCGCACAGCGCGCCGACGATCTCGCCGTTCGGCGCGCGCAATGCGATCGCCGCGTAAAAGCGCACGAACGGATGACGCTTGACGAGCATGCATTCGCCGAAGCGGCTGTCGTTGTGCGCATCCTCGATCACGAACAGGTCGGCATCGCGCACCGCGTAGTCGGCGAGCGAGCGCGCACGCGTGACGAGCGGCATCGCCATGCCGACCTCGGCGCGATAGTGCTGATGCTCCTCGTCGAGCAGCACGATCGCGGTAATTGCCGCGCCGGTCACGCTCTTCAGAATCTCCGCCGCATGCGTGAAGCACTCGCGCATCACCTGGTCGTCGTGCAACAGCCACTCGATGACCGAAGACTCGACCTCGGGTTCGCCGGCGGCGGTCGAGTCGACTGGCATCCGGCTGGCGAGACGGTCGTTACTGTAAGCGAGTTGCACGGAAGGGTTCCAGAATGGGCTTAGCTTATGTCAACGGCATAGGCGCGCGAAACTTGAGCACAGAATGTGGGATCGCGCCCAGGCGCCGGAGCGCATCCGGGAGCCCCAAAGAAAATGGGCCGGCTCTCGCGAGCCGGCCCATCCATCGATGCGACGTTCAGATAATCAGACGCGCCGCTTTACTCCTTGTCGCCCTTCACCTGCGGCAGCGCCGACGTCTCGTTCGACGACAGCAGGCCCACCTGCGAGTAGATGCGCAGCTTGTCGCGCGTGTCGGTGATGTCGAGGTTGCGCATCGTCAGCTGGCCGATGCGGTCGCGCGGCGAGAACGTCGATGCGACCTTTTCCATCGACAGACGCTCGGGCTGATACGTGAGGTTCGGCGACTTCGTGCTGAGGATCGAGTAGTCGTTGCCGCGGCGCAGCTCGACGCTCACTTCGCCGGTGATCGCGCGCGCGACCCAGCGCTGCGCGGTTTCGCGCAGCATGATCGCCTGCGGATCGAACCAGCGGCCCTGGTACAGCAGACGGCCGAGGCGGCGGCCGTTCTCGCGGAACTGCTCGATCGTGTCTTCGTTGTGGATGCCGGTGACCAGACGCTCGTATGCGATGTTGAGCAGCGCGAGGCCCGGGGCTTCATAGATGCCGCGGCTCTTCGCCTCGATGATGCGGTTCTCGATCTGATCGCTCATGCCGAGACCGTGACGGCCGCCGATCCGGTTCGCTTCGAGCAGCAGCTCGACCGCGTTCGGGAACGTCTGGCCGTTCAGCGCGACCGGCTGGCCTTCCTCGAAGCGGACCGTCACTTCTTCTTTCGCGATCTGCACGTCGTCGCGCCAGAACGCGACGCCCATGATCGGGTTCACGATCTTGATGCCGGACTCGAGGCTTTCGAGGTCCTTCGCTTCGTGCGTCGCGCCGAGCAGGTTCGAGTCGGTCGAATACGCCTTTTCGGCCGACATCTTGTAGTCGAAGCCCGACTGGCGCATGAATTCCGACATTTCAGAACGACCGCCCAGTTCGTCGATGAACAGCTGGTCGAGCCACGGCTTGTAGATCTTCAGGTCCGGGTTCACGAGCAGACCGTAGCGGTAGAAACGCTCGATGTCGTTGCCCTTGTACGTGCTGCCGTCGCCCCAGATGTTGACGCCGTCGTCCTTCATCGCGGCGACCAGCATCGTGCCGGTCACGGCGCGGCCGATCGGCGTCGTGTTGAAGTAGGTGACGCCCGCCGTCGAGATATGAAACGCGCCGCACTGCAGTGCCGCGATACCTTCCGCGACCAGCTGCGCGCGGCAGTCGATCAGGCGCGCGCCTTCGGCGCCATATTGCGTGGCGCGACGCGGGATCGAATCGTAATCGTCTTCGTCGGGCTGACCGAGGTTGGCCGTGTAGGCGTACGGCACGGCGCCCTTCTTGCGCATCCAGTGCAGCGCGGCGCTAGTGTCGAGGCCGCCGGAAAACGCGATACCGACCTTCTGGCCGATCGGAAGACTTTCAAGGATTGTACTCATAAGCAGTAGCGTTAAACTCGACGTACGGGGAGATTTTGGGGGTAACAGCTGAGTATCGGGCAAGCCTGGCGATCAGGCAAGTTACGCGGGAGTATACCGTGAACCGCCGTCCGGCCTTGGATTTTGCCGGTCGGCGCGGCCTCGCGCCGCAATCTCGCCGCGCCGAATTTCCGGATTAATTCACGCTGTATTTGCCGTAACGGGGGCGGATTTATTATCGTCTAAGCGTAGCATCGCGGGTTGCATCAACGCACCGGCCGTTCACCCCTTTCATCCCGTTCATTCCCCTTGCCCGCCGCCCATGACCACGACCACCCCGCGCCCCACGACGAACGCCTCGCTGGTCACCCACGTGCGGCTCGCCGACGGCAAGCGCGCCGAGGTGTCGACCGTCGCGTTTCCGCAATCGGGGCTGCTCGATCGCGTCGCCGCGCGCGGCATGCAGGGGCAAGTGGTGGTCAGTCACGCGTTCTGTCTCGGCGCGCATGCGCCACGCCGTCCGCTACAACAAAGACGTTTTTTGGACTCGAATGATCAATCTTTTTCAGGCCATGCAGGCCTTTGTCAAGGTGGCCGATGTCGGCAGCTTCGCGCAGGCCGCCGGGCAACTGAACGTGTCGACGTCGGTCGTCACGCGTCATGTGTCGAGCCTCGAACAGCATCTCGGCATTCGCCTGTTTCAGCGCACCACGCGCAAGGTCGTGCTGACCGAGGCCGGCGCGCAATACGCGGACGGTTGCCGCGTGCTGCTCGCCGAACTGGAGGAAGTGGAGTCGCGCGCGACCACGGCCTCGCGCGACGTGGCGGGCGACCTGCGCATCGTCGCGCTCGGCAGTTTTTCGCTGTTTCGGCTAACGCCGCTGTTCGCCGAATATCAGGCGCGCTTTCCGCAAGTCAACCTGCGCGTCACGCTAACGGAAAAACGGGTCGATCTGCTCGAAGGCGGCTTCGATGTCGGCATCGTGACCGAGCATATGATCCGCTCGGAGTCGCTGGTGGCGCGGCGTCTGATCAACTCGCACGCGGTGCCGGTGGCAGCGGGCGCGTATCTCGCGCAGGCCGGTCATCCGCAAACGCCGGCCGAACTGGACGGGCATCGGCTGATTGCCGCGCCGTTCGACACGACCGGCCCGATGTGGATCTTCCGCAAGGGTGACGGCGATGCCGAAAGCGCGAGCGAGGACGGCGACGATAGCGGCGAGAGCATCGCCATCGATGCATCGTTCACGGTCAACAGCATGATCATGCAGAAGCAGGCCGCGCTGGGCGCGATGGGCATCGCGCTGCTGCCGCTCGAAATGGTCGAGGACGAGTTGCGCGCCGGCACGCTGGTGCGCGTGCTCGACGGCTATGCGGTGCTCAATGGCGACGTGGCCGTGTCGCTGGTGTATCCGAGCCGCGAGTTCGTGCCGCGCAAGGTGCGCGAGTTCATCGATCTCGCGGTCGGTTTCTTCAAGTGACGCTTCAAGGCCGCTCGCCGCGCGCGAGCCGCGCGTCGATGTCGTACACGACCGGCATCAGATCCGCGACGCTATCGATCACGTAATGCGCGCCCGCCGCCTTCAGCCTGGCCATCGCGGCGTTGCGGCGCGTGGCGAATTCGTCGGCCGGCAACGCCTTCACCTCGGCCTCGCTCATGCCGAACGCGTTGCCGCTCACCGCGACACCGACCGCCCACGTGCCGGCGTTGATGCCTTCCTCGATGCCGACCTCGGTGTCGTCGACCTTGATCGCCTCTTTCGCGCGCCACACGCCGAGCAGCGGCAGCGTCCGGTAGATCATGTACGGTGACGGCCGCCCTTCCGGCGTATCGCCGGTGCACACGATGCTGTCCGGCGCAAAGCCCTGCGCGGCCGCGCCCGGTACGATTTCGTCGATGATCTCGCGGGTATAGCCGGTCGTCGTGCCGATGCGGATATCGTTCTGACGCAAGGCGCTCGCGACTTCGGCGACGCCCGGGATCACCGCGCTATAGCTCGCCGCGACCGCGATGTTCTTCGGCACGAACACGTCGTACACGGCGTCGATATCGGCGTCGGTCGGCGTATGGCCGTGGCGCTCGGCCCAAGCCTGCGCCACGCGCGGCAGCGCCATCAGCGCCGCGATATGCGGCCGCTTGGCCATGCCCATCGGGCCGCGCGCTTCGTCGATCGTGATCGGCACGCCGAACTGCTCGAAGGTCTCGACGAAGGCGCCCATCGGCGCGCGTGAACCGTAGTCGACCACCGTGCCGGCCCAATCGAAAATCACTGCCTTCACGTGTTTCATCTGCTTGAATCCCCAGGAATCCGAATGTATTGGGTTTGCCGTCGCGGGTTTGCTGTCGCGGCTCAGGCCGCCTGCGCGAGCGCCTTGCGTTCGTCGAGCGCGGCGGGCGGCGGCCCCGCGTGCGTGACGCCCATCGTGCGCAGCGCTTGCGCGCAGGCATCGACCACGCGTCGCATCACCTGCTCGTCGACCTGACCGATGCAGCCGATGCGGAAACTGTCGACCACCGTCAGCTTGCCCGGATAGATGATGAAGCCCTGCTCCTTCATCAGTTCATAGAAGCGCACGAACTCGAACGACGGATGCGCCGGCGAAAAAAACGTCACGATGATCGGCGAGCGCCAGCGCCCGTTGAGCAGCGGCTCGAAGCCGAGCTCGTGCATGCCGGCCACCAACACGTCGCGATTGTTGGCGTAGCGCGCGAGCCGCGCGGGCTGCCCGCCTTCGAGCTGGTAGAGACGCAGCGCCTCGAGGAACGCGGCCACCGTATGCGTGGGCGGCGTGAAGCGCCACTGGCCCGTGCGATTCATCACGTCCCATTGATCGTAGAGATCGAGCGCGAGCGAATGGCTGCGGCCTTTCGCCTCGCGCAGGGCGCTCTTGCGCGCGATCACGAAGCCGAAACCCGGCACGCCCTCGATG
Source organism: Paraburkholderia sp. 31.1 (assembly GCF_014397645.1). Classification (NCBI taxonomy): domain Bacteria; kingdom Pseudomonadati; phylum Pseudomonadota; class Betaproteobacteria; order Burkholderiales; family Burkholderiaceae; genus Paraburkholderia; species Paraburkholderia sp. 31.1. The sequence continues at coordinate 34,115 of NZ_VZQN01000029.1, read as the reverse complement.
CACTTGTTCGCCGACGACACGAACGCGTCGCACGCGATCTGCCGCACGTCGAGCGGCACCGCGCCGAAGGCGCTCATCGAATCGATCAGCAGTTTGCGGCCGTGCCTCGCGACCGCGGCTGCAATCTCGTCGAGCGGATTGAGGATGCCCGAGCTCGTTTCGCAATGGATCGCGACCACATGCGTGATCGACGGATCGGCGGCAAGCATGCGCTCGACTTCGAGGCCGCGCGGCGGCAGGTAGTCGCCCTTGTCGAGCAGTCTGCAGGCGCGGCCGAGATAGCCAAGCGTGATCGCCGCGCGCTTGCCGTACGCGCCGTTCGCGAGCACGAGCGCGTGGCCGTCGCGCGGAACCAGGCTGCCGAGCATCGCTTCGACGCAGTAGCTGCCGCTGCCCTGCAGCGGCACGCAGTCGTAGTCGCCCGCGGTGTCGCCGGCGATCTCCAGCAGGCTCGCGCGCAACCCGGCGGTCATCGCGCGGAAGTCGCCGTCCCACGAGCCCCAGTCGCGCAGCATCGCCTGTTTCGTCGATAGTGCCGTGGTCAGCGGGCCCGGCGTCAGCAGATAAGGCTCGCCGCCAGCCGGCGCGGCGCAGGGTGTGGTGCAACGGGTCGATGTTGCCGCGGCTGCCACGGCCAATGTCGCCGCCGAACCGCCGATCGCGCTTTCCATGTCCGCCACTCCGATATCGCTATGTCGATAGCTCACACGATACAGAAGCGTTGTCCATCGGTAAAATCGATATAATCGATGACGGTATCGCAAAAACTTATTTGCTGGCGAGGCACACGTGCAATACGCGCAATTGCGGGCGTTCCATGCGGTCGCGGAACATGGCGGCTTTTCGAAAGCGGCGCAGGCGTTGTCGCTGACGCAGCCGGCGGTGTCGGATCACGTGCGGCGGCTCGAACAGGATTACGGCGTCAAGCTGTTCGAGCGCGGGCCGCGCGGCGTGGAGACGACCGAACTCGGGCTGCGCCTGTTCAGCGTGACACGGCATATGCTCAGTTGCGAGCGGGACGCGCGCCAACTGCTCGAATCAGCGGGCGGGCTGGAGTCGGGTTCGCTATCGCTCGCGGCCGATGCGCCCGATCTCGCCGTCGCGCTGATCGGCGCGTTTCGCCAGCGGCACCCGGGCATCGTCGTCACGCTGTCGATCGCCAATGCGGCAGAGTGCATGCAGCGCGTGCTGTCGAGCGCGGTCGACGCGGCGATCACGGCCGCGCCGCAGGTGCATAGCCGCTTGCAGTCGCGCGTGTTGCGGCGCGATCCGCTGGTCGCGATGGTGCCGGCGAGCTACCCGGCCGCGAAGAAGCGCCGGCTGAGTTACGCGGAGCTCGTCGAACAGCCGATGATCTTCCGCGAGCCGCAATCGGTCACCCAACAACTGCTCGAAATCGAGCTCGTGCGCGAGTCGTTGCAAGTCGAGCCGGTCATGTACGTGGATGGCCGCGAGGCGCTGGAGGAAGCGGTCGCGCAGGAAATCGGCGTCGGCGTCATTGCGCGCGCAGAGTTCAACGAGTCGCGGCGGATCCGGATGGTGCCGCTGCTCGATTGCCGCGTGCAGATGATCGAATCGCTGACGCGGCTCGCCGAGCGGCCGGGTTCGAATCTGCTCGACGCGTTTTTTGCGGTGGAGTTGCCGGGAGCCGAAACAGAGGTCTTGGGGGGCGATGTTCAACGCGCGTAGCTCGCGCGCCGTCGCTGCGAGGAGCGGCGTGGCCTTCATGCTGCCGGCCCCGCCGCCCGCGATCGCCCCCGAATCGTTCCGCGGGTTGCCACCAGCGTTGGCAACCCCTTCAGACTTAACGCGACCCGCCGCTCGCGATCAGGCTCTCGCCCGTCAACCAGCGCGCGTCATCCGACGCGAGGAACGCGACGACATCCGCGATATCGTCGGGTTGGCCGATACGGCCGAGCGGCGTCGTGCTGATCGCCCACGTTTCGAAGTCCGAGCCGATCACGCCGGCGCTGTGGGTGCCCTCGGTCTCGACCATGCCCGGATTCACCGAATTCACGCGGATCTTGCGCGGTCCGAGTTCCTTCGCGAGCACGCCGGTGATCGCATCGACCGCGCCCTTGGTCGCCGTGTAGACCGCGGTGGTCGCCGGCGTGATGCGGGTCACGACCGAGCTCACGTTGACGATGCTGCCGCCTTCGCCCAGATGCCTGGCCGCCGCCTGCGACACGAGCAGCAGCCCGAGCACGTTGACATCGAAGTGCTTATGGAAGTGCGCTTCGGTGATCTCTTCGAGCGCCGCGAATTCATAGACACCCGAGTTGTTGACGAGAACGTCGAGCCGCCCGTACGTTTCGATCGCCGTATCGATGATGCCGTTCGCGTCCGCGGCCTTCGACACGTCACCGCCAACCGCGACCGCCTTGCCGCCCGCCGCCGTGATATCGGCGACCACCTTGTCGGCGCCCGCGCGGCTCGACGCATAGTTCACCACGACCGACGCGCCTTGCGCCGCCAATGCCTTCGCAATCGCCGCTCCGATGCCTTTCGATGCACCCGTTACAACCGCTACCTTGCCTGTGAGCTTGCTCATCATCGTGTCCTTTCAATGGTTCGCGCCGGCATGCCTCGCGAGGAGCCGCGGAGTCCACGCCAATAAAAGCCGGAAATGCAGTGGCGCTGTCACTGATCGTTAATTTAGGCATGGCGCGAGGCCGGATAAAGCGGCTCGAGACGAATTGATACGCCGCTTCCGACGAACAATCGATTCGCATCAGACCTCGATGGCCCCGTTTACGCGTGGCTTACGACGATTGATGCTGTTTGGCTTGCGCCGCGGCGTCGGCGTCGCGCAAGCGCGCGCTGACCGACCGCAAGAGCGGCACGCGGCAGCAGAGACGTGCAACCGCACAAGACTCCTACGGGCAGACGCCACGATCAGGCGCTACACACTCAAAGCGTTTTTATTCACCGCGCTTTTGTTCGCTGCTGAGCAGCAGCGCGATGTGCGCGGCCACGCTCGCGAGCACCGCGAGCGCGCCGAGCGTATCGAGAATAATGGGCCACACGATCTCCCTCCTCCGCGATCCGCTGCTCCCAACGTCTTTTAAACGAATGCGCGCGCCATCGATTGAACGTCCGGGCCGAGCAGACAGATAAAGAACCGCGCACGCGCTGACCGAGCTGCCGCAACCAGCGTGCCGAGTACGATGCCCGCCAGCATCGGCCATAAGCGTTCGACGAGCGCGCGCACGCCCGATCCCGCAAACAGCTGCCACTCGTTGGTGACGAACGACGGCAACAGCATGCGCGAGCTGAATGCGCTGCCGCGCGCGGAAAAGGCGCTCGTGCGTCATCTGGCCGGTATTTAGCGGCGCTGTTGCTATCATTCGTTGCCCTTGCGCAGCGCCGCGACGGCAGCACCGTACCGCAACCGGCAGCGCCCAAGGCGCAGCAGACCAACGCAACGCCAATCGCCGACGCATCACACCTCAGAGGCATGCATGGAATTTCGCCAACTTCGCTACTTCATCGCGGTCGCCGAGGAGATGAACATCACGCGGGCGGCCAATCGTCTGCATATGACACAGCCGCCGCTGTCGCGGCAGATCCAGCAGATCGAGGAAAGTGTCGGCCTGCCGCTGTTCGAGCGCGGCTCGCGGCCGTTGCGGCTCACCGAAGCCGGCCGCATTTTCTACACGCAGGCGAAACGTCTGGTCGATGAAGCCGACGAGCTCGCGCCGCTCACGCGCCGGCTCGCGCAACTCGCGGAACGCATCGTGATCGGTTTCGTACCGTCGACGCTGTATGGCGCGCTGCCCGCGGTGATCCGCTCGTTTCGCGAGGCCGCGCCGCACATCGAGCTGTCGCTGATCGAGATGTTCACGATCGAGCAGTTGGCCGCGCTCAAAGGTGGCCGCATCGACGTCGGCTTCGGCCGGCTGCGCTTCGACGATGCGCAACTCGCGCGCGAAGTGCTGGTCGAGGAACGGATGATCGCCGCGTTGCCGCAGGACCATCCGCTCGCGCGGCAAAAGAAGCCGCTCACGCTTGCCGCGCTCGCCGAGGAAACGCTGATCGTCTATCCGAGCACGCCGCGGCCGAGCTATGCTGACCAGCAGATCTCGGCAATGCACGATCAGGCGCTGGAGCCGAAAGCGATCCATGAAGTGCGGGAGTTGCAGACCGCGCTAGGGCTGGTCGCCGCGCAGGTCGGCGTGTGTCTCGTGCCGGAGAGCGTCGAGGGCTTGCGCGCGCATGGCGTCGCGTACCGGCCGATTCCGTCGGCAAGCGCCGCGTCGCCGATCATCATGAGCCGGCGCCTGCAGGACGAATCGCCGGCGACGCTGCTGATGTGCTCGCTCGCGCGGCAGTTGTTCAAGCGCGTTTGAGCGCCGCGTGCGTGAGCACGGCGACGCGGCGCCGCGCGCCCGGTCAACAGAGCGAACCGTCGACGGCAAAGCCGCCCCGCACAGGCGACAATGCCTTCACCTGGCTTCCCGCACGGAGTCTTCATGAAAGCGCAGCGTCCGCGGCCTCCGCACTTTCCCGCCGAACCTACGCGCGCCGAATGGCGCGAGCACCTGCTGCCCTACTTCATCACGGCGCTGCTGATCGCGTTAGCGATCGTGCTGATCGTCTGGATCGCCAATCCGGCGCCGCCGCGCACGATCACGATCAGCGCCGGCCCGCGCGACAGCTCGTTCGTCGTCACCGCGAACCAGTACCGCAAGATCCTCGCGCGCAACGGCATCCGCCTGAACGTGCTCGAATCCGAAGGTTCCGTGCAGAACCTGCAGCGGCTGCTGGATCCGAAGCAGCACGTCGATATCGCTCTCGTGCAGGGCGGGGTGGCCGAAGGGCTCGATACTTCGTCGCTGGTGTCGCTCGGCAGCGTGTTCTATGTGCCGATCGTCGTGTTCTATCGCGGCGCGGCGCTCACGCAACTGGCGCAGCTCGAAGGCAAGCGGATCGCGGTCGGCCGCGAAGGCAGCGGCACGCGGCTGCTCGCGCTGCAACTGCTCGCGGCGAACGGCATCGAGCCCGGCGGCGCCACCACGCTGGTGCCGAGCGACGGCCTGCAGGCCGCCACGCAGCTGGTTGCCGGCGAGGTCGACGCGGCGATTCTGAGCGGCGATTCGGCAACGCGCGGCCTGATGCTCCGGCTATTGCGCGTACCCGGCATCTCGGTGATGAATTTCGACGAAGCGAGCGCCTATACACGCGTCTTTCCGTTTCTCGACCAGATCGACTTGCCGCCCGGCGTGCTCGATCTGAAGCGGCGCATTCCGCCCGAGACCGTCCACCTGATTAGTCCGACGGTCGAACTCGTCGCGCGCAGCACGCTGCATCCGGCGATTTCGGATCTATTGATCGAGGCGGCGCAGGAAGTGCACGGCGCCGCGGGCCTGTTGCAGCACGCCGGCCAGTTCCCGAACCCGGTCGAGCACGAATATCCGATCAGCGAAGACGCGCAGCGCTATTACCGGACCGGCAAGGGCTTTTTGTATCGGACGCTGCCTTTCTGGCTCGCGAGCATCGGCGATCGCACGCTCGTCCTGCTGTTGCCGGTCGCCGTGCTGCTGTTGCCTGCCATGCGCGTGATTCCGGCGCTGTACCGGTGGCGGGTGCGCTCGCGCATCTATCGTTATTACGGTTGGCTGATCGCGATCGAACGGCACGCGCTCGCCGGCGCAACCGACGAGGAGCGCACGCAGCTACTGGGGCAACTGGACGAGATCGAGGCGGCGCTGAGCCACCTGCGCATGCCGCTCGCGTATGCGGATGCGTTTTACGTGCTGCGCGAGCATGTGGGATTCGTGCGCAGCCGGTTGACGGCTGCGCCGCCCGTCATGGCCTCGTGATCGAGGCCATGACGGGCTGTGCCAAGGTTAGGCTTGGGAGGGAGGCGAGGCGGGAGCGGTGGCTTGCGGTTCGTGTTGCGCGCTGGTCTGCGCCTGGGTGTCCGCGCTCCCGGCGGCATCCGCCGCTACGGCTTCCGGCGACGCAGCAGCGGCATCCGCTTGGCGGGCCGCTTGTTCCGCGACTGCCGCTACCGCTGCTTCGGCCTGCGACTCTTTAGCGGCCGCGCCCTCGGCCGGTGTACCTGCATCGGTCGGCGCATTCGCACTTGCCGTCGCGGTGGCGGTCTTCTGCGCGCCCTTCGCCGCACGATGCGCGAGCAGGCGCTGAGCACCCGCCGCTTCCTGCGCCGTGACCTTGCCGGCTTCGACGCCCGCCAGGTCGACGCGCGCCGCGCCTTCGACGAGGCTCTTCCAGTAGCGCCCGCCGCGGCACCACGTCTTGATCGCGTCGCGCAGCTCGGCTTCGCTCAGCGACAGTTCCTTCGCATGCACGACGAGGTCTTCGAAAATGCCGATCTTCAGCGGCAGCTTCGGGGCCGGATTCTTCGGGAAAGCGACCGGGAAACGTTTTTGCAGACGACCGATCGAGCGCACCACCGGGTCCACCGGCTTGGCGTCCACCGCCGGCTTGGCGGGCGCGGTGTGGCGCGCCGGCTGCGGGCCGCCGGTTCGCGTACCCGGCTTGCCGTCCGGGCGAGCGCCGGCCTTTGCGGCCGGCTTCGCGCCGGGCCGGCCACCGGGCTTCGTGCCCGGATTGACGCCACGGTCGGCATGTGAACCAGGATGTGCCGCTGAATTTGAAGCGGGCTTGCCGGCGGACTTCGAAGCGGGGCGCGCGGCCGATTTGCGGTCGGGCTTGCCGGCGGACTCTGCGGCGGCGCGCGCCGCGGCCAGTTGCTTCTTCAGTTCAGCGAGTTGTTCGAAACCCATAGTGCACAACCAATCTGTCGATCTATAGAAATGAGATTGTAGCAGCGTGCGCCTACGTGCTTGTGACAACCCGAGCCGCAATGACGATCGTCAATTCGCGGCCGTGACGGGCGCGTGGGCCGCGGGCGCGCGCAGCCCCGTGACGGACACCCGCAAACCGGGCGCCCCGACATTGTTGCTCAGCGACAGGCCGAGCTGATGCCGCTCGGCGATCCGCGCGACGATCGCGAGACCGAGCCCGCTGCCCTCGCCCTTCGACTCCTCGCCGCGATAGAAAGGGTCGAACACGCGTTCGAGTTCCGCCTCCGGAATTCCCGAGCCGCTGTCGACGACCTCGAAGCCCACGCGCTCGCCCGTGCGTCGCAGCACCACGTCGACACGGCCGCCCGCCGGCGTATGACGGATTGCGTTATTGATCAGGTTCCCTAACAACACGCTGATACTGTGCGGCTCCGCGAGCACGGTATAGGCGTCGTTCGGCGTGCGCGCGTGTTCGCATTCGAGGCCGAGATCGATCTCGCGCAACTCCGCGAGCACGGAACAATCGCTGACTGCCTGCTCGCCGATGCGGCGCAGGCTGACCGGCACCGTCGACGTGACCGGCTGCGCGTCTTCGCGTGCGAGCGTCAGCAGTTGCTGCACGAGGTGGATGATCCGGTTCACCCGATGTTCGACGCGCTCGAGCGTCTGCCCCTCGCCTCTCAGCGATCCATCGCGCGACGCCGCCTGCAGTTGCAGCTTCAGCGCCGCGAGCGGCGAGCGCAACTCGTGCGCGGCATCGGCGATGAACGTGCGCTGCGCCTGCTACGCCGTATGCAACCGTTGCAGCAGATCGTTCAGCGCTTCGACGAGCGGCCGGATTTCGACCGGCAGGCTGCCGTCGAGCCGCAGCGGTTCGAGCGAATCGATCGAACGCGTCGCGAGCGCGCGCGACAGCCCGCCGATCGGCGCGAGCCCGCGCGCGACCACCAGCAGCACCAGCGCGATCGTCACCGGCAGCAACACGCCGAGCGGCCACAGCGTGTGCAGCGCGAGCTGCAACGCGAGTTCTTCGCGCACCGAGACCGGTTGCGCGACCTGCACGTAGCGGTCTGTCTGCGCGACGCCGAAGATGCGCCAGTGGTATTCGCCGCGCGGCACTGTGTGAAAGCCCGGCGGCAGACGCTCGAACACCGGCGCCTGCGCGGAGCGATAGACGAGCGTACCGCCGCGGTCCCAGATTTCGATGACGATGCGGTCGTCGGCGAGATCGCCGAGGTCGGGTTCCCGCCGCTCGCGGCTGCCCGCGCCGCTCAGCGCCGACGGCAGCGACAGCGCGACGGTGCGCAGTTCGTAGTCGAACAGCTCGCTCGCCTCGCGCCGCGCGGTATGGAAGATCGCGAAAGCCGCGATCATCGACGCCGCCGCCATGCCGAAGATCAGCCAGCCGAGCAGCCAGCGGCGAATCGACGTCATCCGCACCTCTTCAGGCGGTAGCCGACCCCGCGCACGGTCACGACCTGGTCCGCGCCGATCTTGCGCCGCAGACTGTGCACATGCACTTCGATCGTATTGCTGCCGACTTCCTCGCCCCAGCCGTACAGCTTTTCTTCGAGCTCGGCCTTCGTGAACACGCGGGTCGGCTCCTCGATCAGCGCCTGCAGCAACGCGAATTCGCGCGGCACCAGCGGCAGCGGCACGCCGTCCTTGGCGACTTCATGCGCGGCGGGGTCGAGCGTCAGTTCGCCGTGACTGTAGACCGGCTGCTTCCGGCCGGTGCGTCTGCGCAGCAGCGCGCGAATGCGCGCGGCCAGTTCGTCGAGATCGAACGGCTTGATCAGGTAGTCGTCGGCGCCGGCGTCGAGACCGCGGATGCGCTCGTCGACCGCGTCGCGCGCGGTCAGGATGATCACGGGCGCCGCGCCGCCGTTGCGGCGATACGCGTTCAGCACGTCGATGCCGTCTTTTTTCGGCAGGCCGAGGTCGAGCAGCACGAGGTCGTACACGCCGTTATCGAGCGACAGTTCCGCCGCGCGGCCGTCCTCGGCCCAGTCGATCGCGTAGCCGGCGCGGCGCATCGCGCCCAGCACCGATTCCGCGATCATGTCGTCGTCTTCGACCAGTAGCAGGCGCATGGCCTCTCCTCTCCTTGGTGGGTTTTGGCCGCCGCATTATCGGCCGTCGCAGCTTAACGAACCCTTACGGGGGTACGGACGACGCGTCGATTTCGCACGGCTCGGCTCGCGCGATTCGACGTTAAGCCTGTCTTATCGTGCAGTTGCTGCTCGTGCTGTTGCTGCTGCCGGCGTTGCTGAAGCTGTTGATGAAAAAGCAGCCGGTGTGAGCGTGGCCAAAGTTTTCCGCGTTTCGCGAAGCATGGCGCTACGCAAGCACATCCGCGAACCCGCCGATCCGCCCCCCAAGCGCGCGGATCGCGGCGGCCACCCGTGGCGACAGCAGCGCCTGCAACTCGTCGGCATGCCGGTAGTCGTGCATGCCGTCGCTCAGCGCGTCGCCGGCCAGCGCCGGATGACAGTAGATTTCGCCGACACCATGCGGCAGATTCGCGAGCGCGGCGAGCCAGGCCGCCTCATCCATGCGCCCGCTCGCCGCGATGCCGACCACGTAGTCGTTGTGCGCGATCCCCGCGCGCTCGAGCCGCGTCTTCACGTGCGCGATCCACGGCCGCAGCCACAGCGGCGCGTTCGCTTCGAACGGCAAACGCATCGCCCTCATGCCGTAGTCGCGGCCGATGTCGAGGATCAGGCCGAGCACGGTCGGATGCAGATGAAAATGCTTGTGTGTGTTGACGTGGTCGAGCGTAAGGCCGGTCGCGGCGAAGGCTTCGAATTGCGCGCGAATTTCGTGCGAGAGCTGCCGGCGCACGTGCGGCAGAAAAAAGAAGCGCACACCGTCACGCACCATGTTGCTGCCGAAGCGGCCATTCTCGTCGAGCAGCGCGGCGACCTGCTCGCGCGGCGCCAGCGCGGCGCCGTCGGCCAGCACCAGATGCAGGCCCACGCGCAGTTCCGGCAGCATACGCGCGCGCGCGACCGCGTCTTTGGCGGCCGGCGCGCCGACCATCAGACTCGCGGCGCGCAGCACACCGTTGCGATGCGCACGCTCGACCGCGATATTGACGCGCTGATGCAGACCGAAATCGTCGGCGGTGATGATCAGTCCGCGCGGCTGGGTGGGTTTTGCGCTCTCCATCACGTGAGGCTGTCCAGCCGGCCGCTGCGCTCGGCGGACGGCGTGCCGAGCTGCATGCGCTCGCCGCGCCACACGACGTGCGAACCGAACGCGCTGACGAGCCACTGGAGCGCGAGCAGCGTATCGCGCAACGGCACCAGCGGCAGATCGCGCCAGAACGTGCGCACGCGGCGTGCCGCGCGCAGGTGCAGCAGCAGGCGCGCGCCAACGCAGACCGCAGTGGCCGACGCGCTCGCGACCACCGCCGCGAAAGGCGCGTGAGCACACGTCGCGAGCGACACGGTCTGCCCCGCGCTCGTCAACAGCCACGGCGTGGGGAACGTGATCAGCAGCGACACGAAGCCCGGCGGATTGACCGAGCGGATCGTGCGCAGCCAGCGCGTTTCGCGCTGCCACAGCGCCGCGAAGGTCGGCTCGATCACGTCGGTCGCGACCATCACGCGCGACAGCACCGTTTGCAGACCGAGTGCGCGCACGTGCTCGGCGAGCCAGTAGTCGTCGGCGAGGCAGTTTTTCAGCGCTTCGAAGCCGCCGATGCGCTCCAGCGTCGCGCGCCGCAACGCGAGCGTCGCGCCGAAGCCGAAGCGGCGCGAGCCGATCGCATGGGCGACCCGCACCGAGGGTGCGAACCACTCGTTGATGAACAGCGCACCGACACGCGGCCAGAAGCCGCCGACGCCGCGCGCGACGTACAGGCACGTGACCACGCCGACGTTCGGGTCCGCAAGCGGCGCGGCGACGCTGTCGAGATAGTCCGGGTCGACCGCGATGTCGCTGTCGGCGATCACGATCATGTCGTGGCGCGCGCGTGCCACCATGTTGATCAGGTTGCTGACTTTCAGATTGCTGCCGTGTATGCGTGTGTCGATTGCAAGCTCGATGTCGCGCTTCGGATAGGCGGCCTGCAAACGGCGCACCACCGCGATGGCGGGATCGTGCGGCGACGACACGCCCAACACCAGCTGAAATTGCTGATGTCGCTGTTCGCAGAAGGTTCGCAGATTTTCGTAGAGACGCGGCTCGGCGCCGCACAGCGGCTTCAGCACGCTGACACCGACCTGCGCGAACGGCCCGGTTGGACAATCGAGCGAATCCATCAGCGAACGGCTGAGCGCGCGATTGACGGCCCTGCCCCCATGATGGTTCGATTTATGTCGGGCGGTGAAAAACGGCATGGCGAGCGCGGCGGCTGCCGTGTAGATCGAAGCGCTAACGCAGGCGGCTAACAGAAGCCATTGACATGCAATCAACGCGTGCGCCGCCATTGTGTGCCGTCCGTGTCGGTCAGTGCTCGGCCAGCACGAAAGGTTGCCCCGTTAGTCGCAGATGAAGCACGACGAGCCACCGGCGCGGACAATTCGCTGCGATCACGGCGGGCCATGCGCCGCGAGCAGCGCGAATCGCGCAGTCGCGCCGCACCGCGACCTCGAAGGCGACCTCGGCAAATTCGCGCGCGATCACCACGCCGCCGATGATCAGCGCGAGCGCGAACAGCCTGAACGATGCCGAAGCGAAAAAAGCGTCAGAGACGGGCAGTACCGGCAACGCCATGCACAGCAGCGCTTCGGTGCCCGCGGCCGTCAGAGACGCGACTAGCAGATGGGCTCGTAGCATGTCGATGGTGACTCGCTTCATAACGTGCCTCGTGCGCGGCCTTGCGGCCTGACCGGATGCTGGCAATGACGGGATTCGTCGAGATCGTCCGTTGACGCCATCGACCAGCATAAAGAATGCCTCGCGCGTGGCTCCATCGAAGTCCTTACGATCAGGTTGCGATGGTCTGACGACAACGTGGTCTCGCACATGCATTACGATCTGCGACGACCATTTATAGCGCGTCGATGGTATCGATTCAAGCTGAAGGAAACCTTAACCACGCGCATGGCATGAAGCGGCTAACGAACGGCGTGGTTACACTTCGGAAGGCGGCAGATGGTTCGTCTATGTGCATCAATGCCGCTTGCATCTAAATGCTCGACGTTATGCAATAACGCCCCACAATGGAATATCTGCCTCATGCGCTTACTCCTCGTAGAAGACGACGAACTCATCGGCTGCGGTGTCGAGGCAGGCCTTCGTCAGGCCGGCTTCACAGTCGACTGGGCACGCGACGGCCACAAGGCCGGCCTCGCGCTCGACACGACTCAATATGCCTTGGTAGTACTCGACCTCGGCCTGCCGCGCGTGAGCGGCACGGAGCTGCTCAAACGCGTGCGCGACGCCGGCAATGACGTGCCGGTGCTGGTGTTGACCGCAAAAGGCACGGTCGTCGATCGCGTCGGCGGACTCGAAGCGGGCGCCGACGACTATCTCGGCAAGCCGTTCGATCTCACCGAGCTGGTGGCGCGGTGCCGCGCGCTGTTGCGTCGCGCACAAGGTCGCAGTATCGATCTGATTCGTTACCAGAATCTGACAGTGAATCCGGCCGCCCAAACGGTGCAGATCGACGAGGCGCGCGTGCCGCTCACGTCGCGCGAATGGGCGATCCTGCTGCAACTGCTGACCAATCTCGGCATTCCTCAGTCGCGCTCGCGGCTCGAAGAAAGCCTGTACGGCTGGCAGGAAGAAATCGAAAGCAATGCGATCGAGGTGCACGTGTCGAACCTGCGCAAGAAGCTCGGCGCAAGCCTGATCAAGACCGTGCGCAACATCGGCTATGTGATGGAGAAAGAATGATCGGTCCGTCGATTCGGCGGCGCCTCGTGCTGCTCGTGCTCGCGAGCATCGCGATCGTATGGGGCGGCGCGCTCGCGTCGAGCTACCGGCAAGCCATCCACGAAGTCGCCGAGTGGGAACGAGCGCGTCTCGCCGAACTCGCGCAGATGCTCGCGCTGCTCGATTCGACGAATCTGATGACGCTCGCCAATGCGCGCATCGACGTGCGCGAAGAAGAGAGAGGCGGTGAGCCCGGCGCGAGCGATCTCGACGACGACGACACGCTGCCGCGCGACGCCCTCTTCCAGGTGCGCGCGGCCAACGGCGCCATTCTGGCGGGCAGCCCGCAACTGCATGCGCTCGCCGCGTGGGATTTGCCGTTGCCGCCCGCGAGCGGCGCGCAGGACGTCACGTTGGGCGGCCAGCTCTATCACTCGTTCACGTTGCGCGAAACGGCGCTCGGTCACAGCGTGCGCGTGTTCGAACTGGCCAACACCCGCAGCGACCTGGTGAGCGGTGTCGCGAGCCGCATCGCGCGGCCCACGCTGATCGCGCTGCCAGTGCTCGCGGTGCTCGTGTGGCTCAGCATCGGCTGGAGTCTCGCGCCGCTGAAGGTGTTGTCGGCCGCGATCCGTTCGCGCGACATCAACCGCATGGACCCGGTCGGCATCGGCCGCACGCCGCTCGAGGTGCGCCCGCTCGTCGACGCGATCAACCAGATGCTCGCGCGTCTGCACCATGCGCGCGAGCTAGAGCGCGCCTTCACCGCCGATGCCGCGCACGAACTGAAGACGCCGCTCGCCGCGATCAAGGTACAGGCGCAGGTCGCGCTCGCCGAGCCCGACATCGCGCTGCAGCGGCTCGCGATGGAGCGCGTCGTGCAAGGCGTCGATCGCAGCGCGCGGCTCGCCGAGCAACTGCTGCTGCTCGCGCGGCTCGACGTGCAGGAGAAGCTGCCCACCGAGCCGCTGAGGCCGGCGGCGATCGCGAAAGATACGCTGCTCGCGAACAGGCGCAATGCGCAACAGAGGCACATCAATGTGATGCTGGTCGGCGACATGCTCGCCGAGATCGACGCGGAGCCCGTGCTGATCGGCATCCTGCTCGACAATCTGCTCGATAACGCGATCAAGTACGGACGCTCGGGCGGCACTGTCGAAGTGGCGGTGCGCCATGCCGACGAGCAGGTGCAGCTGATCGTGCGCGACGACGGCCCCGGCGTCGCGCCGGACGATCTCGCGCGGCTCACGAACCGCTTTTTCCGCGCGACCGGCAATCAGGCGACCGGCAGCGGGCTCGGTTTGTCGATCGTTGCGCGGATCGCCGAGCATTTCGGCGCGAGTCTGCAGCTAGGCGCCGGGATCGGGGACCAGGGGCTTGCGGTGCGGGTGTCGTTTCCGGCCTATCGCGCGACGCGCTGAAGGCGCGCGCCAATCGCTCAGCGCCGCTCGCCGCCCCGGTTCGCGTCAGCGACACCCGAACGCTGCTTGGCCAGTTCGGCGCGCACGCCGTGCGGTGCGGCATGCGGCCGCGCGCTGCCGGACGCCTCGAACAGCTGCCACGCGATCAGGCCCGGCACGAATATCAGCAGATCGCGAATTCGCCGCGCGGCCGCGAGCGCGAGACAGGTGGCGGGGTCGAGCCCCAGTGCGCCGCCAATCAGTATGAAAGCGCCCTCCTGCACGCCGAGACCGCCCGGCACGAAGAACGCAGCGCTGCTGACCGCCTGGATCAGCGATTCGATCACGATCGCCTCGACGAGCGTCACGCGCGCGCCGAGGAAATACAGCGCGAGCCAGATTTCGAGCGAGGTCAGCACGCATTGCAGCGGCTGCCAGAAGAACAGATAGCGCAGCACGACCGCGCGGCGGCGCCAGATCACCTTGATCGACTGATCGATCTGCGCGGACTGGCCGACCAGCGCGGTTAGCTTGCCGCTCGTCACGCGGTTCGCCACGCGCGTGATGCGCTCGAACGGATTGGCATGCTGGACGAGCCCGAACAGCAACAGCACCGGCGTCAACGCGACCACGCCCCACGCGAGCTGCCCGGCGAGCCGCAGCGCGCCCGATTGCGCATTGGCGAACAGAAAACCAATCCCGACCATCGTGAACATCAGCTGGCTGATCACGGTCAGCTGCATGTCGACGATGGTGCTGGCCACCGCTGTCGACGGCCTGACGCCCCAGCGCTTGAACATACGGAACGACACGAGTTCGCCGCCGATCCGCGCGACCGGCAGCATGCAGTTGACCGATTCGCGCACCCACACCAGATGCAGCATCCTGCCGAAGCTGGGGCGGTTCGCGCCGCGAATCAGCGAGCGCCAGTCGCACGCGTTGGCGATCATCGGCAGCACATGCGCGAGCGCGGCCACCACGAGGCCCGCGCCAGCCGCGCGCAACGCGCTGAGCACCGCGCGCGGATCTTCGCGCCAGACGAGCCACAAAGAGATCAGCAAACCCGCGAGCGCAGCCGCGCGGCCCAGATGCTTCATCATGCGGGCACCTCGCACACGACCTCGGTATACGTGATGCGCCGCACGCCGCGTGTCGCCGGGGCGCTGCCGTGCGTCTCCAGGGCGCTCCCATTTCGCCCGTTCGAAGCTTCTTCGTTCATTGCCAGCCCAATCTGCCGTTCGTTCGTCATTCGTCCTGCGCCGCCGACAGCAGCCCATCGCCGTCGACCTTGAAGCTGAAGCCCCGCCAGATCACCCGCGACGAGCGGAAGCTCGCGACGAAAATCGCAAACGATACGATATCCCATAACGGCAGAAGCCACAGATCGCGGCAGCGCTGACGCAACGCCCGATCCGCACGCCACTTCAACGCGAGACGCGCGACCACCGTCACTGCCGCGAGCAGCCACGCCCACGGCGCGCCGCCCGAGCACGCGAGCGCGAGCAGCGCGAACGGCAACGGATGCACGAGCGCCGTGCCGAAGTGTCCGAGCGGATCGATACGGCGAATCGTGCGGCTCCAGCGCAGTTCGTGCGTCACGAGTTGTGCGGCGCTCGCTTCGACACACGCATGCGCGATTGCGAACGGCGGAATCGTGACCTGCTCGCCCGCCGCGCGCACCGCCGCGCCGATCTCGTAGTCCTCGGCCAGATGCTGCACGAACGGTTTGAAGCCGCCGATCCGCTCGTAGGTGTCGCGCCGCATCGCGATGGTCTGGCCGAAGCACGGCCGCGCGAGCCCGAGCGCGAGTCCGGTGACGACGCCCGGCAGGAACTGGTAGTTGGTTGCGATCGCCGACAGCCGCGGCCAGAAACCCGGATCGGGCTGGCCGCGATATGCGCAGGTGACGAGCCCGACGCCCGGCTGCTGCAATTCGCCGATCACGTTGCGCAGATAGTCCGGGCCGACGCACACGTCGCTGTCGGCGAACACGAGCACGTCGTGGCGCGCCTGCGGCACCATGTTGAGGATATTGCTGATCTTGCGGTTCGGGCCGTACAGTCGCGCATCGGCGACGACGGTGATGTCCGCCTGAGGATGGAGACGCCGCAGTTCGTTGACGGTTTGCAGCGCGGGGTCGGCGCAGTCATGCACGCCGAACAGGAATTGCACGGGCCCGGGATAATTTTGCGCGCAGAAGCTCGACAGATTGTCGAGCAACGCCCACTCGTTGCCATGCAACGGTTTGATCACCGTAATGGGTGGAAAGCTGGAGGGTTCGGCTACATCCCTCGCGAAGAAGCGCCCGATCAGCGCGCTCGCGAGCACGGTGTAGCCGATGCCGACAACGGTCGCCGCCGCGCACGCGTACGCGAGCGTGACGGCGGCGAGGTGTGCGGCGCTCACGCCTCGTGCGCGCGCAGGAAGCGGAAAAATTCGACGCCTTCGCGCAGGCGCCGTTTCATCATGTCCCAGCTCGTCAGCATTTCGCGCAGGATCTCCCAGATCTTCGACGGCCGGAAATAAAAGCGTTTATAGAAGTTTTCGAGCTGGTGGTACATCTCGTCTCGCGACAGATGCGGGTAGCCGATCGCCGCCAGTTGCACGCCTTCCTTGCTGACGAGATTGATCACCTTGTTCTCCGCGAGCCAGCCGTTCTCGACCGCCTGGTTATAGAGCGTAGTGCCCGGGTACGGCGCGGCGAGCGACACCTGGATCGTCAGCGGATTGATCTCTTTCGCGTACTCGATGGTCTTCTGGATCGTTTCCGGCGTCTCGCCCGGCAAGCCGAGAATGAAGGTGCCGTGCACCTTGATGCCCAGCGTGCGGCAGTCCTGGGCGAAGCGCCGCGCGATGTCGGTACGCAAGCCCTTCTTGACGTTCAGCAGGATCTGGTCGTCGCCGGATTCGTAGCCGACCAGCAGCAGGCGCAAGCCGTTTTCCCTCATGATCTTCAGCGTCGAGTAAGGCACGTTCGCCTTCGCGTTGCACGACCATGTGACGCCCAGCTTGCCCATGCCTCGCGCGATTTCTTCGGCGCGCGGTTTGAAGTCGGTGAACGTGTCGTCGTCGAACATGATCTCCTTGACTTCGGGCATGTTGTCGCGAATCCACTTGACTTCCTCGAGCACGTTCTCGACCGAACGCACCCGATAGCGATGGCCGCCGACCGTTTGCGGCCACAGGCAGAACGTGCACTTCGAGCGGCAGCCGCGGCCGGTGTAGAGCGACACGTACGGATGCTTCAGGTAGCCGTTGAAGTAATTCTTGATGGTCAGATCGCGCTTGTAGATCGGCGCGACGAACGGCAGCTCGTCCATGTTCTCGAGGATCGGGCGCGCTTCGTTGTGCTCGATCGAGCCGTCGGGGGTGCGATAGCTCAAGCCCAGGATCTGCGCGAACGGCTTGCCTTCGGCGATTTCCTTGCAGGTGAAATCGAATTCCTCGCGACACACGAAGTCGATGGCCTCGGTCGCGGTCAGCGAATTGTGCGGATCGACCGCGACCTTCGCGCCGACCATGCCGATCAGCAGCGACGGCTTGCGCTTCCTGAGGTCCTGGGCGAACAACGCGTCGGTCGGGAAGGATGGCGTGCTGGTGTGGATCACCACCAGCTCGTATTGCGAGGCGATGTCGAGGGCGGCGTCGACGGACAGGCCGTCTGCCGTGGCGTCGAGCACGCGGCTGTCGGGAACCAGTGCCGCGGGTTGGGCGAGCCACGTCGGATACCAGAACGAGCGAACTTCACGCTTGGCCTGATAGCGCGAACCCGCACCACCATCGAAGCCGTCGTACGACGGCGCCTGCAAGAACAGAGTTTTCATGGATGCTCCAGCAAGCCTTTATAGGCGCTTTCGGTTTTCAGTCGGGAATCTATTCTGTTCCATTGCCCGAATGCAGGTCGGGAAAGCCTGTGCTCGACCTGCACGTAGCGGTGGCCGCGGTCCGGAAAGGCCACGGGCAGTGGCGCAAATAGTACGGAGCAAAGCTGAAGGAAACCTGAAGAATAATACTGCGTTCAGACCGCGCGCGGCATGCTCCGATGGGGCGATTTGTGCAATCGACGCGCTCGTGCAATCGTGTCGCATCGATGTCGTATCGGCGTGGTAAATGGATAGGTTCTCGCGTGGCGTGCGGGCGAGCCCCGCCGGCGCCGCCGATTCACGCCACCTTCACGGGCGCGAACGCTCGGCCCGACGCGTCGCTCATCGCGCGAGATGCCTCGCCCATTCGAGCCAGCCGAGATTGAGGGCCGCGTTTACCACTACGCCGAGCGCCGACGCGAGCGCGGCGATCATGGTCCAGAAGGCCGAGCGCCGCGCCGCGCGCGCCGACGTGTGGGCGGCGGCCGCAGCGTCGCGCGACGCGCTCGCCGCCGCCTGCGCGATATGCGACGACGCCTCCATGCGCGCGAGCGACCTCAGCGCGAAACCGCGCTCGTCGTCGCGCGTGGCGGCGGCCGCCTCACGCGCCGCGTCGTCGCGCTCCGCCTGCTCGAACAGATAGCGATGACAGAACGGCGTCAGCGGTTCGTCGGGATAGCCCGCGGCGAAGTTTTTCGCATAGGCGGCGCCGCCATTGCGCTCGATCTCCGCGTAGGCGGCGTCCTTATCCATGGTTGGCTCGCATGCGGACGAGCCGCCCGGCCGGCGTCACACGGGCTTGATGTCGGCGGCCTGTTTGCCTTTCGGCCCCTGCTTGATTTCGAAGCTGACTTTCTGGTTTTCCTGCAACGACTTGAAACCTTCGGATCGAATCTCCGAAAAATGGGCGAACAGATCTTCGCCGCCGTCATCGGGAGTGATGAAGCCGAAGCCCTTTGCGTCGTTGAACCATTTCACTGTTCCGGTTGGCATGGCGATGTCCTCGTGATGCGCTGTAGTAGCGGTTGAATGGATGAAGCGCTGCGTCCTGCAAGCGTTTCGTGCGGCGCTGACGCGGCGCCCCGGCACGACCCGCAAAATCGCTCCGGTGCCAAGCCTCAGCAAGCCGCATGCCGCGACCGGGCGCCTGCGGGCCGCGCCGGTGCGATTGCCCGCAATCAGATAAGATAAATGGTATCCGCAATTCATTCATGGCCGCGCAGGAATGTCGCCTCGTGCCGCACGTCCGCGCGGCCAGTTGTTTTCCCACTCACAGGAACCCAGCATGGCCATCTCGAGCTATACCGATACCCGTCTTCTGATCAACGGCGAATGGTGCGACGCCGCCAGCGGCAAGACCCTCGACGTGATCAACCCCGCCACCGGCCAGGCCATCGGCAAGGTCGCGCATGCCGGCATCGCCGATCTGGACCGCGCGCTCGAAGCCGCGCAGCGCGGCTTCGAAGCCTGGCGCAAGGTGCCGGCCAACGAGCGCGCAACCGTCATGCGCCGTGCCGCCGCCCTCGTGCGTGAGCGCGCCGCGGACATCGGCCGCCTGATGACGCAGGAACAGGGCAAGCCGTTCGCCGAGGCGCGCGGCGAAGTGCTGGCGGCCGCGGACATCATCGAATGGTTCGCGGACGAAGGCCGCCGCGTGTATGGCCGCATCGTGCCGTCGCGCAACCTTGCCGCGCAGTCGCAGGTGCTGAAGGAGCCGATCGGCCCGGTCGCGGCGTTCACGCCGTGGAACTTCCCGGTCAACCAGGTCGTGCGCAAGCTGTCGGCGGCGCTCGCCTGCGGCTGCTCGTTCCTCGTCAAGGCGCCGGAAGAAACCCCGGCGTCGCCGGCGGCGCTGCTGCAAGCCTTCGTCGAGGCCGGCGTGCCGGCCGGCACGGTCGGCCTCGTGTTCGGCGATCCGGCTGAAATCTCGAGCTACCTGATCCCGCATCCGGTGATCCGCAAGGTTACGTTCACGGGCTCGACGCCGGTCGGCAAGCAGCTCGCGGCGCTGGCCGGCTCGCACATGAAGCGCGCGACGATGGAGCTCGGCGGCCACGCGCCGGTGATCGTCGCAGAAGACGCCGACGTCGCGCTCGCCGTCAAGGCAGCCGGCGCCGCGAAGTTCCGCAACGCTGGCCAGGTCTGCATCTCGCCGACGCGTTTTCTCGTGCACAACAGCCTCCGCGAAGAGTTCGCCGCGGCGCTCGTCAAGCACGCTGAAAGCCTGAAACTCGGCGACGGTCTCGCCGAAGGCACGACGCTCGGGCCGCTCGCCAACGCGCGCCGTCTGACGGCGATGGCCAAGGTCGTCGACGACGCCCGCAAGACCGGCGCGAAGGTCGCGACGGGCGGCGAGCGCGTCGGTACCGAAGGCAACTTCTTCGCGGCCACCGTGCTGACCGACGTGCCGCTCGACGCCGACGTGTTCAACAACGAGCCGTTCGGCCCGGTCGCCGCGATTCGCGGCTTCGACAAGCTCGAAGAAGCGATCGCCGAAGCGAACCGCCTGCCGTTCGGCCTCGCCGGCTACGCGTACACGAAGTCGTTCGCCAACGTGCACCTGCTGTCGCAGCGCATGGAAGTCGGCATGCTGTGGATCAACCAGCCTGCCACGCCG
The DNA here is from genome assembly GCF_014397645.1 of Paraburkholderia sp. 31.1. NCBI lineage: Bacteria > Pseudomonadati > Pseudomonadota > Betaproteobacteria > Burkholderiales > Burkholderiaceae > Paraburkholderia > Paraburkholderia sp. 31.1. The sequence continues at coordinate 13,636 of NZ_VZQN01000029.1, read as the reverse complement.
ACGCCGGAAATGCCGTTCGGCGGCGTCAAGGATTCCGGCTACGGCTCGGAAGGCGGCCCGGAGGCGATGGAAGCCTACCTCGTGACCAAGGCGGTCACGGTGATGTCGGTTTAATCACGGGTTTAGTCACGCCAATCACGCGCTTCGGGAACGGCGCCGCGGTTTTGCCGCTCGCATCGTTCCCGAGCGCGGCTCAACCGATCTGCCAGGTCCACGAGTCTTCCGCTCGCGGACCTTTTTTATTGCCATGAACGATATTTCCGCCGAATCGATGCAGCCCACGCTGAGCGGCTCGTTCGTCGAGCTGCGGCCGCTGCGCGAGGAGCACGCGCAGGCCCTCGTCGACGCCGCCGCCGACGGGCAACTGTGGGACATGAAGCTGACCGTCGTGCCGGGCCCGGCGACGATCGACGCCTATATCGCCACCGCGCTCGCCGGCCGTGCGGCCGGCAAGGTGATGCCGTTCGTGATCGTGCGGCGCGACGAGGATGACGAGAATGACCGTGCTGGCCGGATAGTCGGCAGTACGCGGTTCTGGAAGATCGATCGCGCGAACCGCAAGCTCGAAATCGGCCATACGTGGCTCGCCGCCTCGGCGCAGCGCTCGGTCGTGAACACCGAGGCGAAATATCTGCTGCTGTGCCACGCGTTCGACGTGATGCGCTGCGTGCGCGTGCAGTTCACGACCGACGAGCTCAACGACAAATCGCGCGCGGCGATCCTGCGCATCGGCGCGCAACAGGAAGGCATCGTGCGGCACGAGCGGATCATGCCCGATGGGCGCAAGCGCAACTCGGTGCGCTTTAGCATCATCGACGACGAATGGCCGGCGGTGAAAGCGATGCTCGAAGCGAAGCTGGCGCGCTGAGCGGCGCGCCGGCTTCCTGCTACCGACTCATTCAAACGGGCGCATCGCGCTGCTCGTTGAGCGGCGCCGCCTGCGTCGCCGTGGCGAACTCCTCGCGCAGCCCGTCGCGCGCATGATGCCGGCGCACCCACAGCGCCGTGAGGATCGGCACCAGAATCGCGGTCACGAGGCAAGCGGTGGCGACCATCGCGGTCGCGGCCGGCACCAGCGGTTTGAAGCTCGGAATCATGTCGGCGATGATCGCCGGATTCGCGACCGCGGCCCCTGCCGTCGACGACGCCGCCAGCCCCGCCGCGCCATTGCCGCCGGCAATCCAGCGATCGGCGAGAATCAGCGGCACGCCGGTCACGACGATCACGCCAAGCCCCAGCACGATGCCCGGCAGGCCGCTCGTGACGATCACGTTCAGATCGATGCCGTTGCCGAGCGCAAAGCCGAAAAACGGAATCAGCGGATGCACGCAACGGCCGAACAGCTCGCGCAGCTCGCTATCGAAGTTGCCGAGCGCAAACCCGATCAGGAACGGCAGCACCGCGCCGACGAACAGGCGCGGCTCGAAGAACGCGACCCCCGTCGCACCCAGAATGATCATGCTGATCAGCGGCCCCGATTCGACCGACATCAGCACGAACGCGCCCGCCTCTTCCTTCGTGCCGTACTGTTGCATCACGGCCGCGTACAGCCCGCCGTTGGTCATGTCCATCGAGGTGGTGATCGCGAGCATCGACAGTCCCGCGAACAGCCCGGTCTTGATGCCATCGATCGGAATGAAGCGCGCCGCGATCAGCGTGACGATCCACGCGACCAGCATCTTGGTGACGAGCAGCGTGCCCGACTTGCGCAGCACGGTGCCGGTCGCGCGCAGGTCGATCGTCGCGCCCATGCAGAAGAACCATACCGCGAGGATCGGCACGGTGCCGGTAATCAGGCCGTTGGTGAACGAGCCGAAGTATTTGCCCGCGCCCGGCGCGAACGTATGCACACAGGCGCCGAGCAGCAGCGGCACCAGCATCAGACCGCCAGGAATGCGGTCGATGGCCTTCTTGATCTTCATGCCTCCTCCATGGACGGTGACGTCCCGTTGACGGGCTAATGACCCGCGTTGGTGTCCCGTTCTACGCCGGGCTCTCCCTGTCCGGCGCAATATAGCATCATGAAAGGAACGCCGTTCCGTTTTATTTCTTAAACCTGACTATCGTTTACCCGGTCGTTCGCGCTATGCGTTGCCAGCCGCGATCACCCGTCACAATATTTTCGGACCAGTGTTCCGAAATCAAGATTCTGCGTTACAGTCTCGGGCACGAGGAAGGCGGCGCCGCGCCCCGTATACCGACAGGAGAACGATCAATGGACGTGAGACAGGCCATCAACAGCGAATACGCGAAGACGCTCGACACCACCGGGCTGCGTCGCGAGTTTCTGGTGGAGCAGATCTTCGAGCGCGATGCGTTGAAGCTCACGTACAGCCATATCGACCGGATCATCGTCGGTGGCGTGTGGCCGGTCGAGCGCGCGGTCGAAGTGCCGGGCTCGCTCGGCAAGGCGATCGGCGTCGACTATCTGCTCGAGCGGCGTGAACTCGGCGCGATCAACATCGGCGGCGACGGCTGGGTCGACGTCGACGGCACGCGCCACACGGTGCGCCGCGAAGAGGCGATCTATATCGGCAAGGGCGCGCAAGCGGTCGGGTTCGGCAGCGCCGACGCCACCCGGCCGGCGAAGTTCTATCTGAACTGCGCGCCCGCGCACACCAGCTATCCGACCCGCACGATCTCGCTCGACCAGGCCTCGCCCGAAACCCTCGGCGATCCGGCCACGAGCAACCGCCGCACCATCTACAAGTTCATCGTGCCCGACGTGCTGCCGACCTGCCAGCTCTCGATGGGCATGACGAAGCTCGAACCGGGCAGCCTGTGGAACACGATGCCCTGCCACACGCACGAGCGCCGCATGGAAGTGTATTTCTACTTCGACGTCGCCGACGACGCCGCCGTCTTCCACATGATGGGTGAGCCGCACGAAACCCGGCACATCGTCGTGCGCAACGAGCAGGCGGTGATCTCGCCGAGCTGGTCGATCCATTCGGGCGTCGGCACGCGCGCGTACACATTCATCTGGGGCATGGTCGGCGAGAACCAGGTGTTCGGCGACATGGACCATCTCGCGGTCCGCGAGTTGCGCTGAGCGAACATGAGTCCGAACACAGTGAACACTTTCGATCTGACCGGCAAGGTCGCCATCGTGACCGGCAGCAACACCGGCCTCGGCGCCGGCATGGCCGTCGCGCTCGCCGCGGCCGGCTGCGACATCGTCGGCGTCAGTCGCGCGGACGCGGGCGCGACCGCCGCGCGCGTCGAGACGCTCGGGCGCCGCTTCGCCGACGTGCGCGCCGATCTCGCGTCGACCGTTTCGGTCGACGACATCGTGCGCGCCGCGCTCGAAGCGTTCGGCCGCATCGACGTGCTCGTCAATAACGCAGGCATCATCCGTCGCGAAGACGCGCTCGAGTTTGGCGAAGACGACTGGGACGCGGTCATGGACGTGAATCTCAAGAGCCTGTTCTTCCTGTCGCAGGCCGCGGCGCGTCAGTTCGTGCGCCAGCAAAGCGGCGGCAAGATCATCAACGTCGCGTCGATGCTGTCGTTCCAGGGCGGCATCCGCGTCGCGTCGTACACCGCATCGAAAAGCGGCGTGCTCGGTCTGACGCGACTGCTCGCGAACGAATGGGCCGCGCGACGCATCAACGTGAACGCGATCGCGCCCGGCTATATGGCGACCGCGAACACCGCGGCGTTGCGCGACGACGCGCAGCGCAACGAGGAGATACTCGGCCGCATTCCGGCCGGCCGCTGGGGCGTGCCCGACGATCTCGCGGGGCCGGTGGTTTTTCTCGCCTCGTCGGCGTCGGACTACGTGCATGGGCATACACTGGCGGTGGATGGCGGCTGGCTCGCGCGCTAGGGACGGCACAAGCTCGCCACGAGTGCGCGCGACGCGCTATGCTCTCGCGCCGGTGAGCATCGGCTCGATGCGGCAGCGGCGAGTTGGCACAGACAGGGAATGACGGACATGGCGGCAACGGGAACACACAGGAATACTGCGAGGAACACGGCGAGGAACACTGCGCGCGACAAGACGCTCGACAAGGCGCTCGATAAGACCCGCGGCAAAGCCCGCAAGGAACCCGCCGGCGCCGCGTCGCTCGATGCGGACAGCGGTGAGCGCGGCGAATCGGCGTCGTCGATCGGGCGCGTGTTCGCGATTCTCGGCGCGATCGGCGACACCGGACAGATAGGCATCAGCGAGCTGTCGCAACGGCTCGGCATGTCGAAGACGACCGTGCATCGTGTGATTCAAACACTGAAGGCGCTCGGCTATGTGAGCCAGGAAGTCGAAACCGAACGCTATCGGCTGACGATCCGTCTGTTCGAGCTCGGCGCGAAAGCGCTCGAAAGCGTCGATCTGGTGCGCGAGGCCGACATCGAGATGCGCCGCATCGGCCAGATGACGCGCGAAGCGGTACACCTGGGCGCGTTCGACGATGACGCGATCATCTACATCCACAAGATCGACGCCGACTACGGGCTGCGCATGCAGTCGCGGATCGGCCGACGCAATCCGCTGCATAGCACGGCGATCGGCAAGGTGCTGCTCGCATGGATGGACCCGGCCGACGCGCGTGACGTGCTCTCGCACATCGAATTTCGCAAGTCGACGCAAAAGACCTTGACCTGCGCCGAAGCGGTGTTGAGCATCCTGCCGCGCGTACGCGAGCAGGGCTACGGCGAGGACAACGAGGAGCAGGAAGAAGGCCTGCAATGCATCGCGGTGCCCGTGTTCGACCGCTTCGGCCGTGTGATCGCCGGTCTGTCGATTTCGTTTCCGACGATGCGCTGCGGTGCCGACACGAAGCAGCATTACGTCGCGTTGCTCAAAGAGGCCGGCCTCGCGATTTCGACGCGGCTCGGCTATCGCGAAGCGACCGCCCCGGAGCCCGCGGCCGCGCAGTAAGTTGTGCGCGCGATGCGTTTTTACCTATCCCACCGAAGCTTAAGACAAGCTGATGACGCTACAGGTGTAGCGTCTTTCCATCACGCTCGCCCGAGCGCACTACCGAACTTCTTACCCAGTCTGCAACCGAATGTATCTGCGGCGCATACATAAGCCAAAATTTGATGCGCTTCTTTTTTCAGCAAGCGAGGCGCCGAAGCTTCGCTTCGAATCCATGCTTCGTCTGCCTTTCAATGCGTTTTTTTTCATAGACCCTTCAAGGGTTTGCCCGCGCGCTTGACAGTCGCCCGGCATGTCGACCCGTAACCCGCGGCGCCTTCCCTCCTCGTTCATCGCACTCGCATCGACGTTTCGGCGCGAGCTCGGATCGACACGTCCTGTTACACACAAACACACCGGTAATCGCGCCGCTCAGTAGAGTTCGGTTCAAACGAAAGCGGATCAGATGAAACGCTTCGCACGACAGGCACTCGCATCACAGATTTCAGGGAGCAACATCATGAAAAAAATCCTCGCATTGGTCATTCTTGCCGCCACGCTCGGTGGCGCGTTGAGCGGCTGCATCGTCGTCCCTGGCGATGATCATCCGCATCATGACCATTACTACGAACGTTATTGATCGGGCCATCACGCGCAGTAGGTGCGCGTCCGGCTCGCCACTTCATCACAGACATCCACACAACAGAGAACAATCATGAGTCTTTCACGCAACCGCTGGGTATCGTTGACCGTCGTCGCGGGTCTCGCGATCGGCGCATCATCGGCCGCTTTCGCGCACGTCGATGTCGGTGTGAACATCGGCGTGCCGGGCATCGCGGTCGTGCCCGCCGTGGTCGAGGCTCCGCCGCCCGTCTATGTGCAGCCCGCGCCCGTCTATGCGCCTGCGCCGCCTCCCGCGGTCATAGTCGCTCCGGGCTGGTACGGCGAACGCTACTACGATGGTCATCGCTATTGGGAGCGGCGCCAGTGGGAGCGGCGCGAGTGGCAACGTCGCCACGACGAATGGCGCGATGCACGCGGCCCGCACGGCGACTGGCACGACAACGGCGGGCACGGTCATGGTCATGACGATCGCGGGCATGACCATTGATAGACGGCAGGTGGCGTCCATCGCGCCACCGTGTCGCGCTTGCATTCGCGCCACCCCTTTGACAGGAGCGACGACGTGCTACGCAATGATCCGAGACGAGTAACCGCGCAGGTCGACGGCGCGCACATTTGCGCCGAATACAGCGAGCTGACCGGCCAGTTGTGCCTGCGCCAGGACGGCACGCTGGTGCGCGAATGGTTTCCGCCGCATTCGTGGATGGCGATCGCGTCGGTGGCCGGCGCGCGCCACTGGGGCACGCGGCCAACCGACGACGAATTGCTCGCGCTGCTGCACAACGAAATGGCGTTGCTGCGCGCGCCCTGAGCGCTCGCGCGTTGTTCGAGACGTAGCGGCACGCCCGACGCCGCGCTCATTCGATCGCTATGGCGCCGACGTTTTCATCGACCGATGCGTGATCGAGCGGCTCGCGCCGCATCATCAATACCACCCCGCCCGCCGCGATCACGGCCGGCACCGCGAGCAGGCTGAACACCGCGCCGAAGTGCCAGCCGAGCCCCATCAACGCCGCACCGACGAGCGCGCCCGCCACGCCGCCGACGCGGCCGATTCCCAGCATCCACGCCACGCCCGTCGCGCGCGCCCGGGTCGGGTAGAAGCTTGCCGCGAGCGCCGACATCGACGTGACCGCGCTGGTCGCGACCGTGCCGGTCAGGAAGATCAGCGTCCCGAGCCAGACCTGATGGCCGACGCCCCGCCCGACCAGCAACACGAGCGCGCCGACGAGGACATAGGTGAACGCGATCACGCGATGCCCGGCGAAGCGATCCATCACCCAGCCGACGCACAGATTGCCGAGGATGCCCCCGAGCGGAAACAGCGACGTCATCAACGCGGCCTTTTCACCGGAGAAGCCGGTGTCATTGAACAGCGTCGGCAGCCAGTTGGTCAGCAGATAGTAAATCAGTAGCCCCATGAAATAGGCGAGCCACAGCATCAGCGTGCCGAAGCGGTAGCGCGTCGACAGGATGATCGCGAGCGCCCATTGCGAACGTGCGTCGCCGGTATTGCGGCACACGTCGACCGCGAAAAAACGGCATCCGTCGAAGCGGTCGTGGGGCGCGATGCGGTGCAGGATTCGCGCGATCCGTTGATCGGCGCGCTTACGCACCGCGAGAAATTGCGCCGATTCCGGCAGAAACAGTATCAGCATCACGCTCAGCACGAGCGGACCGGCGCCGCCGGCGACCAGCACGCTCGGCCAGCCGAAATGCGGAATCAGCCATGCGGATGCGAGACCGCCGATCGCGAGACCGCCTGAAAAGCCGCAGAACATCGCATTGACGACGACCGCGCGAATCCGCGCGGGTGCGTACTCGGCCATCAGCGTGACCGCGTTGGGCATCGCCGCGCCGAGACCGAGGCCGGTGAAAAAGCGCAGCAAGGTCAGCGATTCGATCGAGCTCGCGCGGGCCGCCGCGAGACTCCACAGCCCGAAGAAGAACACCGACAGCACTAGCACCGTCTTGCGTCCGATGCGGTCCGCGCAGGGACCGGCCGCGAGCGCGCCGATGCCGAGTCCCACCAGCGCCGCGCTCATCACCGGGCCGAGCGCGCTGCGCGCGATGCCCCACTGCTGCACGAGCGACGGCGCGATGAAGCCGACCGCGGCGGTGTCGAAACCGTCGGCGGCGACGACCAGAAAGCACAGCACCAGAATCGTCCATTGAAACGGCGAGAAGCGCTGTCCGTCGATAAAGGCCTGCACGTCTACACTGCGTTCGGAGCGGCTCATGTGCGTGCTCCTTTCAGCTGGTTCATTGCGATGTCTCCTTGAGATGAAGAGGTGTTTTCTTATTGTTCGAATTGCCGTTCAACACGCGCTCGCCGCGACGGTGGTCGCGACCGTGCTTGCGAGCGTCGCGCTGTCCGTTCGTTCATGCCTGTCTCCTCCTCGAACGGGCGGCTAGCGCAGCATCGTCAGCGTCCTGAAGTCGACTCGCCGGATGATGCGGCTCTCCTGCGCGACGATCAGATGCGCGGACGCCTGCAGATACGCGGGCCACTCCGGATCGGCATCGCGTGCGGTGCGGCGCTGGTCGTAGTCGCCGATGCTCTCGTAGCCCCACAGATGCACGACCTGGTTCAGCGCGCCGATATCGCTCATGTAAAAGCCGACTGGCGCGCCCAGATACTTGAGCTGAATCGGCATCGCGAGCCGGTCGAAAACGTCGATGAACTCCGCCATGCCGCGCGGACGGATCGTGTAGATGCGATGATCGACGAAAGGTTTGCCTTGGCTCATGTGCCGGTCCTCAATACGGTTTCGGCTGCGCGGGGGTCCGCGTTGCTTGCGCTCTTCGCGCTGTTTGCGCTTTTCACGCTCACGCCCGCGAGATGACGACCGGTGATATAGCCGAACGTCATGATCGGCCCGAGCGTGATACCCGCGCCCGGATAGTTGCCGCCCATCACGCTCGCGCGATCGTTGCCGACCGCGTACAGGCCGGCGATCGGTGCGCCTTTCACGTCGAGCACTTCGCCGGTGACGTTCGTCGAGATGCCGTCGAAGGTGCCGAGATCGCCCATCACGACCTTCAGCGCGTAGTACGGACCGTCGCCGATCGGCGCGACGCACGGGTTCGGCTGGTGCTCCGGATCCCCCAGATAGCGATTGAACGACGTCGTACCGCGGCCGAATTCGCGATCTTCGCCACGCACCGCGTCGACGTTGTAGCGCGTCACGGTCGCCTCGAGCGCCATGCCGTCGAGACCCGCGTTGCGCGCGAGTTCCGCGAGCGTGCGGCCCTTGCTCAGATAGCCGTTGCGCAGCAGCGGGCCAAGCGGCACGGGCACCGGCTTCGCATAACCGAGCCCGTATTTGCGGATCGTCGCGTGATCGCAGATCAGCCACATCGCGGTTTCGCGTTCGTTCGCGCAGGCCTCGATCATCGCGGCACCCACGTCGTGATACGAATTCGCTTCGTTGGTGAAGCGCTTGCCCGCGCGCGTCACGCCGATCACGCCAGGCTTGTAGCGATCCACCAGATGCGGAAACACGCCGACGCTGCCGTCGCTCGTCGGCACGCGCGACACCGGCATCCATGCGGCGGGCTGCGGAAAACGGATCGCCACCCGCGCACCGAGACGTTCGGCCATGCCGATGCCGTCGCCCGTATTGCCGCGCGGCACCGGCGACAGGTGTTCGCCGCCGCGCCGCAGATGCGGATACGCGCGGGCGATCCGTGCGACGTCACGCGAGAAGCCGCCACATGCGAGCACCACGCCGCGTCGCGCGACGATGCGCATCTCGCCTTGCGCTCCGGCGACGAGCGCGCCGGTCACGCTGCCGTTCGCCACGGTCAGCTCGCGAGCGGCCGTGTTCGTATGGATCGGAATGCCGAGATCGAGCGCGGACTTCGCGAGCCGCGCGGCGAGCGCGTTACCGCTCGTGATCTGCACGCCGCGCCGGTACAGCGCAAGATCCTTCAGATGGCTCGCGAGGCGCTTCGCGACGTACAGCGCGGAGGTGAGCGAACGCGTCGCATTGAAGAAGTGCTTCAGGTCCGCGTTCGACGAGTTGAACATCATGCCGATGAACGTGATCGTCTTCAGCGGCGGGCGCAATCGCGAGATGTCCTGGCCCAGCGCGCGCGCATCGAACGGCGCGGCGACGACCGAGCGGCCAATGTCGACACCACCACCCACGTTCGGGTGATAGTCGGGATACAGCGTCGGCACGAATTTGACGGTGGTTTCGCGCTCGAAGAAGTCGAGCATCTCAGGGCCCGTGTCGAGAAACGCGTCGACGGCGGCGGCATCGAAGCACGCGCCGGTTTCGCTGCGCATATAGGTCAGCGCCGCTTCGCGCGTATCGCTGACGCCGTTGCTGTTTGCGTGACGGTTGCCCGGAATCCACAGCACACCGCCTGAAAACGCGGTCGTGCCGCCGAAGAACGGCTCCTTCTCGATCACGACGACATCGAGACCGTGTTTGCGCGCGGTGATCGCGGTCGACAGCCCTCCCGCACCCGAACCGATCACGAGCACGTCGCACGTGAGTGTCGCGCCGCGTGTTGCGTTGGTCATGATGGTCTCCTTACGCTCGGACCTGGCGGTCGGCCTGGGTGGCTTGCGTGGCCTGGTTGGCTTCGAAGCCGGGACGCGGCACGAGGTCCATCAGCATGCTTTCGAAGCCGCCATCGACGACGACTTCGGCGCCGTTCACATAGGCCGCGCGTTCGCTCGCGAGAAACGCGACGACATCGGCGATATCGTTCGGCTCGCCGATCCGGCGGCTCGCCGTCATCGCGCTGCGCCGGCGTTCGATATCGCCGTGCTCGTAGAACGCCGCCGACAGCGGCGTGCGGATCATGCCCGGGCACACGGTATTGCTGCGAATACCGCGTGGTCCCCACTCCGCCGCGATCTGCTTCGACAGCATCGTGACACCGGCCTTGCCCACGCTGTAAGCGCCGCTATAGGTCTGCGGATGATGCGCGGCCACCGACGCGACATGCACGATTGCGCCAGCGCCGCGCTTGAGCATGCGTTGACCGAATTGCTGCGAGCACAGCATGTAGCCGGTCAGATTCACGCGCAGCATCGCATTCCATGCATCGAGTCCAATCTCTTCGATGCCCCCCGGCCGCAACAGGCCCGCGTTGTTCACGAGCACATCGGCGACGCCGAGGCGCGCTTCGACCTCCGACACCGCGCCGCGCACGCTATCGATGTCGCCGATATCGCAGGCGAGCGCCAGCGCTTCGACACCGCTCGCGCTCAGCGCTTGCGCGACGTCACGGCACTTCTGCTCATCGCGATCGAGCAGCGCCACGCGCGCGCCAGCGTCGCCCAACACCTGAGCAATCGCGCTGCCGATGCCGCCCGCCGCGCCGCTCACGACGCAGACGCTACCTTCGAGCCCGAGCCAGGGTCGCGCGTTGGCGGGTGTGTCGCGCCGATCTTTCCGTTGATTCATTTGCTTAGTCATCCCGATCTCCATGTTCACGATCGCGGCGAGCTTAGGTTGGCCGGCTTCACCAAACTGCGTCATTCGACCGCGTCTCCGATGGAAAAAAGTATAGCCACGCGGTTCCGGACGAAATTGGACAAAGGCAGCGCATCGCAGGACAATTCGAACATTGGAGACAAAACCGCATGAGGAATATCCCTAACTACGATCTGTACGGAGAGTCCGCGCGGCCGCCGTGGTACGACGCGTTCAATTTCGAATGGATCGTCGAGCGCAGTCGTCCGAACGACTGGCATATCGCCGCGCACCGGCACGATGCATTGCTGCAGATTCTCTATATCCGCAGCGGTTCGGGCCACGTGCTGATCGAAAGCGAAAAGCTCACGATCGAAGCGCCATGCCTGATCCTGATTCCAGCGCAAACGGTGCACGGTTTCGTGTTTTCGCCGGAGATCGACGGGCTCGTGATTACGGCCGCGCAGCGCGCGCTGGAGTCGATTTCGAAAGCGGTGTCGCCGGGCCTCGTGCCGGTGCTGCAACGGCCCGCGCTGATTGCCGTGCGGCCCGCGGTCGGCGAGCGCACGTTGATGCCCTTGTTCGGTTTGCTGGAGCAGGAATTTCGCGGCAGCGCGCGCGGCCATATCGCCGCGGGCATGTCGCTGATGATTGCACTTTTCGTGCAGGTCGCCCGACTGACCGATGCCGCGTCGAGCGCGGGCGCGACCGTCAATGACCGGCGCGCCGCGCAGATCAAACGGCTACGCGAACTGATCGCCACCCATGTGCGCGAGCATCTGCCAATCGATTTTTATGCGGAAAAATTGGGGGTGACCGCGGCGCAACTGGGACGCATCTGTCGTGAGGAGCTTGGCCATTCGCCGCTGTCGCTCGTCAACGATCAGTTGATACGCGAGGCGCAGCGCGATCTGGTCTACTCGGGTTCGAGCATCAAACAGATCGCGCATGCGCTCGGTTTCGAAGATGCGGCCTATTTCAGCCGCTATTTCCGCAAGCAGACCGGCGTCACGCCCAAGGAGTTTCAGGCGGCCGCGCATCGGGATCTGTCGATCAATTAGCGATCCCGATGATCGCGCGGTGCTTGCAGTAGCGCTTACAGCTGCGCCTGCATCTGCGCGCCGGCGACGCCGACGTAGTTCTCCGCCAGTACGGTCGCGGCCGTGCGCGACGTCGTCACGTACTCGAGCTCGGCGACCTGCAGTTGCTGCTCGAACGCCGAAGCGCCTTCGATACGATGCAGCATGCTGGTCATCCAGTACGAGAAGTGCTCGGCGCGCCAGATGCGTTTGAGCGCGGTTTCGCTGTAACGGTCGAGCAGATCGGCGCGGTTTTCCTTGTAGAACGCGTCGAGCGCCTTGCTGAGCACGTTCACGTCGGCGACCGCGAGGTTCATGCCCTTCGCGCCAGTCGGCGGCACGATATGCGCGGCGTCGCCAGCGAGGAAGAGGCGCCCGTATTGCATCGTCGTCGACACGAAGCTGCGCATGCCGACGATGTTCTTCTGAAAGATCTTGCCGTCGATGATCTTGTGGCCTTCGTCCGAATCGGCGCGCGCATGCAGCTCGGCCCAGATGCGATCGTCGGACCAGTTGTCGACCGAGTCCTTCGGATCGCACTGGAAATACATGCGCTGCACGTTAGGCGAGCGCGTGCTGATCAGCGCGAAGCCGCGTTCGTGGCGCGCATAGATCAGCTCGTCCGACGACGGCGGGCCTTCGCACAGAATGCCGAACCAGCCAAACGGATAGACGCGCTCGAAATCCTTGCGCAGCGTCTGCGGGATCGCCTGGCGCGACACGCCTTGCGAGCCGTCGCAGCCGATCACGAAGTCGCATTGCAGTTCGTGCTCCGCGCCTTCGTGGCGATAGCGGATCGACGGCTTCTCGGTATCGATGCCGTGCACCGACGTCTCCGATACGCCGAAACGCAGTTCGGCGCCCGCGGCGACGCGCGCCGCGACTAGATCCTTGATCACTTCGTGCTGGGCATAAACCGTGATCGCATGACCGGTGAGGCCGGTCAGATCGATGCGGCGACGCTTGCCTTCGAACGCGAGTTCGAAACCGTGATGCAGCGCGCCTTCGGCTTGCATGCGTTCGCCGAGACCGGTTTGCGTCAGCAGGTCCATCGTGCCCTGCTCGAGCACGCCGGCGCGAATCGTCGATTCGATCTGATCGCGCGTGCGCGTTTCGAGCACGACCGAGTCGATACCGCGCAAATGAAGCAGATGGGAAAGAAGCAGGCCAGCAGGCCCTGCACCGATGATGCCGACTTGGGTGCGCATGTATGTCTCCTGAATGCGGTGATGAAATTTGCGCTCAGTGTGACGATCGCGACGCCTATCCCGCAATGCGATATAGCGGATAGGCGGTATCGCGCTGCGCGATAGAAGGTGTAAGGCGGGAGCCAGCGCCGCGCGGCTGCTTCGGCCGCAAACGCAAGACTGGCGGGGTTTTCCGCCGATTTGGACGACCCGCGGCTCGTGCCGCGGCATGGCGTGCCCTCAGGTAAACCCCGATCCGCTAAACGAGCTTCAATTCGCCAAGAAATAGTCGATAGACCGGATTTTTTGTCTCTTCCCAGCACGGGTAGCCGAGCGTTTCGATGAAGCGCTCGAACGCCGCGTGGTCGCTCCCGGGCACCTGAATGCCGACCAGAATCGAGCTGTAGTCCGCGCCCTGGTTGCGGTAGTGGAACAGGCTGATGTTCCAGTTCG